>CACEWE010000008.1 GCA_902563055.1 uncultured Gammaproteobacteria bacterium
TATTACAAGAATTAAAAAAATAGACAAGCGTCCACTATGGTCCTATTTTATTCCTTTTGTTTACGAACCTTTTCATAAAGCGCGCAAACAAAAGTTGTTTGAGGATTTAAGTTTAGAGTCTGAAGTTTTAATTGATAGCCATGGTAAAACCCTGGGTGAAATACAAATGCAGCTAGAAGAAATATCAGTCTCATACATAAAAAAACAAACGGTATTTGAGCAAAAAATTATTTCACTTAATCGGCTGAGCCAAGCCATTATCAATCGTTATGATAAAAAATTATCAGATTTAAAGGAATTTGTTCTTGGTTGCGAAAGCATTAAGCAATTTTTTGGTATATTTGCCGATGCAATTCGGGAATATAGTGTTTCTGATAGTACTTTAGTGGTAGAAACGTTCATAAGCGACTTAAAAAAGGAAAAGGGTTTGTCTCTTAAATCTCATGAGCTATTTTCAAAGTATGCTCAGCGGCTCCAAGGTATACTTGATTGCAGCTTGCGAACATGGAGCTTTCATCTTACAGCTAGGTATTGGGAAGGTCGTTGGTTACGCACTGGTGGAGCGTGTCATGGACAAAATGGGGCAGATGCTTTAGAGGAAAAATTAAGAGAATTTTGTATGCTTGCTCCCTGTGTTGTTGCTACATTTTTCACTTTGCCAAAACTATTTATGTTTGGTAATCCAAATAATCAGCCAGAAATAGGAATGAATGCTGCAGATTTACTTATTATTGATGAGGCAGGCCAAGCATCACCAGAGATATCAATACCAGCATTTTCACTAGCAAAAAAATCTATTATTGTTGGTGACTTGGAACAATTGAAGCCCGTATGGAACTTTGATAACAGTGATGATTTATCCATGTTAGAGAAAATGGATCTAAAGAAAGATGAGGCAGTATTAACAAAAACAGGAAAACGTGTTCATGGTGGTAGTGTCATGCTGATGGCCCACAGTGCAACTACATTTAGTGAGCCTGTTTCCGGGGGTATACTGCTTAGGTATCATTATCGTTGTGAGCCAGGCATTATTGAGTTCTGTAATGATTTGGTTTACGATGGCCAGTTAATACCCATTAGGAAGGCGCGTTACGATGGCTTGTTTTTTCCAATGTCTTATGTTCCGTGTAAGACTTCTATATCTCGCTCAGGAGGAAGTTGGAAAAATACCCAAGAAGCATATAAAATTGCATATTGGTTATTTGAAAAGAAAACAGTTATTGAGGAATATTATAGTAATCATGATCAAAAGTCTTCGATTGTTGATCTGGTAGCCATTGTTGCTCCATATGGTGCTCAAATTCTAGAAATAAAAAAAGCTATTGCAGATGTTTTTCAGGAAGACTTTCAGTTTCCAGGTAACACTCAAAATCATAAAGATAGTAAAGATAACAAAGATAATGATGGTAGTGAAAATAGTCCTATTCACGCTACTATGACTATTGGTACCGTCCATACATTGCAAGGAGCAGAAAGGCCAATAGTTATTTTTTCTTCAGTAAGCACGCCAGAGCAATCAAGTAAGCCTTTTATTGATAGAGATGCCGATATGCTCAATGTTGCTGTCTCACGAGCAAAAGATACGTTTATACTCTTTGGGCATCCTGATTTATTTTTTTCTGATCAAGCCTTAGAAATAAATAATACAAGTCCCAGTGCCAAGCTGGGAAAATACTTTAGCTCCCATGGCAAAAAGCTTTTTCCAAGAAATATTGTTGCGGTTGAGTCGCCAAGTAAGGCTGAGGCCATAGAGTGTTTTTTAGGTTGTGATTATAAAGTGATAGCTACATCTGGCCATTTTAGAAGTTTAGATTTTTCCTCAAACGCACTTGATTTTAATAATAAACTTAAGCCTAAATGGACCATCGATAGTGAAAAGGAAGGAATGTTGCAAGCATTTATGGAACATTTGTCTGATGCGGATAAACTTATTTTTGCAACTGATGATGATAGAGAAGGCGAGGCTATTGCTTGGCACTTAAAAGAGGTTTTATCTTCTCGCATGGCCTTAGATCACATTAAAACAAAGCGTATAAGATTTGCAAGTGTTACGAAAAAAGCATTAGAGTTTGCCATAACTCAGGCATCAGCAGAGATTAATTTAAATAGGGTGAGGGCAGCACTTTCTCGCAATATCATCGATTATATTTTAGGGAAACAATTATCGAGTTTTCTCTCTAAAAAAGCACTTGAGCATAATGATTTAGAAGAAAAGTATAGTCTAGGAAGGGTTCAGTCTGCAATATTATACCTCATTGAAGATAGGGATAATGCTGCAAAAAGTTTCACTCCTGAAAAATGCTTTAGCATTAACTTTAACTTTGAATTTGATTCAAAAAAGATCAAAGGCTATGTGTCTGATAGTTTAGATGCATTTGCAGTTCCTTTATATTTTCAAAAAGAAGCTGATGCTATAGAAATGATTAAAGCAATTAACCAAGAGAAGATCAATAAGCTACAAGAGCAACTCCAATATAGGGAACAACAGATGTCCTTTGGCTCTGCTCCTGCAACAACAACAGCAAGAATATTATCTGATTGTTATGAGTCCTTTAATATGGACCCAGTTGATACGATGAATATGTTGCAAAGTTTATACGATGGATCCTACCAAAAGGTAGGAGTAGAAGAATCGAGCGAGGATTAGATAAACATATGGGATTAATTACCTACCCAAGAACCAAGGGCACGCACTCAACAAGTACATCTAGTGCATCTGCTTACCAATGTGGCCTTGTGCCTGTACCTTCTAGTCTTCCCGTTCGCTTAAAACATGCTATTGGATTGATACAATTTGATGGCTGGCGATATAAACCAATTTCATGGACGAAAAGACCCCATAAACAACGGCAACAACTGCGCAAAGAATTCAATAGTGTTAGAAAAAATTTTCTTAAAGACCTAGCTAAAAAAAAACAAAGCCTTTTGAAATCTGGATTTAGTCAAGAAGATATTGAGAAAATGGAATGTGGCCGTCTCCCTTTTTCCTACCAAGTGCATCATATAATGCCCTTAGATGATGGTGGAACGAATGCCTTTTCAAATTTAGTTTTAATTAAAACAGCAATATTTCATGAAGCCATACATAGTAGTTCACAAGATTATCAAAAGCAGATAAATCGCTTAAGTCCGGGAGATACCATAAATGTCAATTTCCCTGTGACGCCCTCTGGTTGTAAAATATGGCCTTTAAATCAGAGCGATCCAGTTAAGGTCATTTTACGGCTTGATGAAAAGGCTATAAAAGATAGGCAAAGGGGCTTAATGCGCTTAAAAGAAAGAGGAGTTACATTACATGAAAAAATTATTCAGTAAGCATTTTCAACAAATGGTACAAGAAACGCTGCAAGACAACTATAAGATAGAGCAACCTTTATCAGAACAGGAGTTTATTGAATTTCAAAAAAAAGCAAAATCAGTCCTTAAGGTAGAATTGCCCGATGAATATTGTGATTTTCTCCGTGTAATGGATGGGTTTATTGGCTATGGCTGCATGCTATTTGGGACACAGCAAAGAATCGGAGTAAATGATGGCTGGATATATGGAGTAATAGAATTTAATACAGAAATATTTTTACAATATCCCAATCTTATTGTGCTTGGCTGCTCTGGCGATGATTATATGGCTTACGATTCACAGGCAAGTATATATAAATTTAAAAACCTTGATTCTACAGCAAATAACTTAAACGCAGAATTTACAACATTTTCAGACCTTATTGATGATATTTTCATTCCCTTGTTGGAGGAATATGATGATGAGGACTAATAAGACTAATAAGACTAATAGGACTAATAAACAATGACAATACAGGCTCATCCGCAAATCACCCCCAATGATTTTTCTAAGCATCCTAAAGAGTTAAAAGATCAGTTGCCTCTAAAAATGCACAATGTTTATTCAAAAGTATGGTCACAAGCGGCAGCTACACTTTGTCCTGAGCCGATTTTAAATGTTAATCAACTCAGTATAAAGATGAATGAGCAATTGTATTTGACCTCGTCTGCTTTTTGTATCTCTGAGGAAGGATGGCTTCGTTATGACCCTGCTCCTATGAAGACTTTAAAAGAAGTGGCCGTTGAGTCATATTCAAATATTAAATCATGCAACGACCATTCTTTAATGAAGATATCAGACTTTTCTGTAGTTTCTTACCAGAGGCAATACGATCAGCATTTTTCTTATGCTACTTTAATAGATGAGATGGAGCGTGCCAATATTGCCGGTCCTTCAACCTATGCTAGTGCGATACAAAAGTTAGTTGACTCAAATGCATATGTTAGCCACCACAATAAAAAATTATCACTTTCAGAGAAAGGACAAAAGGTATTGGGATATTTAGATGAGCTTGGAGAAAACAAGCTCGATGCACACTATAGCGCTATATTGGAGGAAAACCTTGATAAAATAGAAGAAGGAAGCCGAAAGGGTTCAGAAGTTATTAAAAATTCTTTAGAAATGCTTTTTCCAGATATCTTTAGTGCTTCTTCCCCAACTTGGATTGATGCACTAATTGGTGATGAGCCTGAAATTATAAATACAAACACTATTATCGCAATCCAAGATCAAAAAAAATCCAGTATACCATTTGATTTAGTTGATGTGAAAAACAAGCTGCCTGCATCCCATCCTTTAGCAAAAATTAAGAGTTTTATCGATAATGAGTTAGAAGCAATTTTTGGCAAAAACAGTCTTAATGCAAGCATCAATTCCAAATTGAGAATTATTAAAGCAATGGTTTATCAGTCTCTCCTAAATATTCCCTCACTTGAGAGATACTTGCTAGAGCTCAAATATAATTTCTTGCTGAAGTGGCTTATTGGTCTTGAGGTGGAGAATGAAATTTGGGGTATGTGTTATTATAAACAGTGTTTATCTGATGTTGAGTATTATAAGCCTATGCAAGATATAATTGAAATGATTTTAAAAGATAAAGAAATGCTCAGTTGCATAGAAGCATTAAAATTGAAAGTTGTTAGACCTTAACGCTTTATTTTCTAACGGGGCCCAGTTTTGCTTCATGATCTTTTTCATAAGGCATAACTAATTCAAAACCATATTCAGCATAAGCGTACGGATCAAATACTGATGCGGTCTTTGGCTTATCTATTCCTAATAATGCACTAATATCAAGCCCTAGATTATGATAAAACTCTGTTAATAAAGTTGTTTTACTATCAATGCAGCTATATCCATGATTTAAGCCATCATTTAGCTGTTGTAAGCTTGTAGTTAGAATCTTAGTTATGCGCTTTGGGGCTCCTCGCCCTTTGGTATTCACTCTAAAACCCAGGCTTAATAATTGTTCTCTAACTTCGGACATTAGAAAGTTTTTGGATATAAATAAAGAAATAAAACTACTACTAAAAACATGTGTTTTTTGGCTCCATTGATCTAATAAAGCATTTAGCCATTTATTTGGCAATTGTAATCTGCGATAAAGAAAGACCCAATCCTTTTGTATCCAGTTGTCTGACTCTAAGCCTTTAATAATATTGTTTAATTTAAATAGTATGTAGTCATTAAAGCAGCGCTTTATGATTTGGTTGACAGAAAAAAGTAAGCGAAGATCGTTTTCAAGGGCTATATGCTTAACTGAATTTTTAGCTGCTGTTGTGAGTTCCAAAGTGCTGCATTTTTTCGCGAATAGGTTCAACATTGCACCATCTAGCTTGCAAATGGCAACATCTAATGGAGTGGCATTTTTAAGCAAAAAAGGGCCTGATTCAGAATCTAAAGTAATGGTAGCACAGCGATCAACTATACTGGAGTTTGTATCCAAAATTTTGCTAACTTCTTTCAGGTTACCATTGGCTACTAAAGTTAATAATTCTAAGTTTTCCGCTTTATCTTCTAAGTCGCTTGCTGCAGCACTGGAGGATACATCAGTTTTCTCACATGCAGCTTCTCCTTCACCTTCTCCTTCACTGACTGTGTCTTTACTGACTGTGTCTTTGTTTGCATTATGCATAGCAACCCCCCAAAAAAATCAAAATACTAAATGAACCATATTAAAAAGTCAATGCAAAATAATACGTTTTTTAATATAATGCTTGGTCGGCAGATTTTATGTGTGGAATCACTATATACAAAGGAGAAACACTTGCTTTTTTGTACTTAGGTTAATACTATAATGTCAGACCATCTGGTTTTGCTAACTCTAGTGCGGCTTTTCCTTTAGCTCTAATTTGATTTTTATCTAAATAATGACCTACTTGTATGAAACTTTGTAATTCGTCAAATTCTTGAAACGGCATCAGATAAGCTAATAATAGATCTTCGTATTTCCTTCTATTTTATTTTTTCATATTACTGTACGGTTGGCATCTCTTCTTGTTTTTCTTCTTGCGCTTGTAATCGATAGCAATGTCTTCGTCTAGCGTCATCAACAGCCACCCTTGCTCTTTGCCTCTTATTATCCTGCTCTCTTTCTATTAACGCATCTAAATGTTCTAGAGGCCCATATTCTATTTTTCTTTTATATTTGTATTGACGTAATTTGTATTGACTGTATTGACTGTATTGACGCAAATTGGCTAGTATTTCTGTTGATTTATCTTCGTATTGACGTGAATGGCCCAGTATATCTTTATTTATTTCTGCTAAGATTTTCTCGGTTTCTTTTGATGGTATCACTTCCATTGGGTCATCTTTGTGTTGATCTGGACTACCCAGTATCTCTTTATTTTTACTATCTGCTATTGTAAGAGCTGTTTGCCCGTTCTTATCTTTTATGTCCATATCAATATAATCGGCATTCTCTAACAATATTCTCACCATTTCCAGATTGTTCTCTTTGACAGCTATCATAAGTGCAGTTTCACCTATTTTATTTTTTAAATTTGGGTTTGCACCATGTTTAAGTAGGCTTTGGATGCAAGCTCCTTTTTCATTGTAAACATTGTGAAGTTTAAGTAGGCTTTCGATGCAATCTCCTTTTTCATAGTAAACTGCTGACATCAAAATTGTAAGAGCTGTTTGCCCATCCTTATCTTCTACGTCCGCATCAATATCTTTGGCATTTTCTAACAATATTCTCACCATTTCAAGCTTGTTTTCTTTGACTGCTATCATAAGTGCAGTGTCACCTGTTTTATTTTGCAAATTTGGGTTTGCACCATGTTCAAGTAGGCTTTTGATGCAATCTCCTTTTTCAAAGGAAACTGCTGCCATCAAAGCCGTATATCTATTGTCATTTTCTTGATCATTTATATTGGCGCCTCTCTCTAATAACTCATTCATTACGTCTAAATGTCCATACCCAGCAGCACTATTGAGAGGAAGAAGATCCGAGTTTCCTCTTTGGGTGATAAGATCTTTGTTTGTATCAAGAAATGCTTTTACACATTCAATATGCCCTTCAATCACGGCTTCTCTGAATGCGGTTCGCTCTATACCATCTGTATCCAAAAACTTTATATTGCAATATTCCCTGTTTTTATTCGAGGCTAGCAAGTGTTTTACGCATTCTTTATTCCTATTTTTTACGGCCATCCAAATCGCAGCGCCATTTGTATCTATAGCCCCAAATTTAAGTAATATTTTCATAATTTCCTGATTATTTTCTTCTACAGCTATCATAAGTGCAGTGAAACCTGTTTTATTTTTTAAATTTGGGTTTGCACCATGTTTAAGTAGGCTTTCGATGCAATCTCCTTTTTCATAGTAAACGGCTGCCATCAAAGCCGTATATCTATTGTCATTTTCTTGATCATTTATATTGGCGCCTCTCTCTAATAACTCATTCATTACGTCTAAATGTCCATACCCAGCAGCACTATTGAGAGGAAGAAGATCCGAGTTTCCTCTTTGGGTGATAAGATCTTTGTTTGTATCAAGAAATGCTTTTACACATTCAATATGCCCTTCAATCACGGCTTTTCTGAATGCGGTTCGCTCTATACCATCTGTATCCAAAGACTTTATATTGCAATATTCCTTGTTTTTATTGGAGTCTAACAAGATTTTTGCGCATTCTATGTTCGCATTTTTTACGGCTTCCCAAATCGCAGAACCATCTATATCTACAGATCCGTACTCCAGAAAAGTCTTTAGATATATTATGTCGTTTTTTGATATAGCGATCTTTAATATGTCTTCTTTAAAAGAATCTGCTGATATAAGTGACTTTAACCCCGGAGTAAGCTTTTTGAATAGCGCAATTGCGCCGTTATATGTAATTGTACATTTTTCTAAATTAAGTTTCTCTATTCCAGAATTAGGTAATACCCTTGCTAACGCTTCTGCTCCTGTAGTTCCAATATTATTAAAACTTAAATCAAGTACCCTTAACCCCTTAGGAAGGTATTTGGCTATTTCCTTCGCTCCTTGAGCTCTAATTCGGTTGTTACTTAAACAAAGTGACGTTAACTTCGCAGGTAGGTTTTGGACTATCTTCACTACTCCCTCAGATCTAATGTTGCAAGCTCCTAAATCAAGTGCCGTTAACTCCACAGGTAGGATTTGGACTATCCTCATTACTCCTTCAGGTCCAATGTTGCAATCTCCTAAATCAAGTAACCTTAACTCAGGTAGTTTTTGGACTATCTCTATTACTGCTTCATATCCAATTTGATTCTCCCGTAAACTAAGTTCAGTTACCTGATAACCAGGCCGTGGCCTTGCTAGTGCTTTTGCTAATTCTCTTGCTCCTTCATCTCCAATTTCACAACCTCTTAAATTAAGTGAAGTTATCTTTGAGCCATGTAGTATCTCTGCTAACGCTATTGCTCCTTCATCTCCAATTTTACAACCTTCTAAATTAAGTGACGTTATCCCAGAGCCATGTAATATCTCTGCTAACGCTATTTCTCCTTCAGCTCCAGTTTGATTGGTTAATTTAAGTGTCTTCAAATTTTTTAAATGTTTAAAACTAACTCCTTCAGTAAAATATTTGAAATTAGCATTACTATTACACCTATCAAGAACCAACTCTCGTATATCTTGGTATTTTATATTCAATAAAGTACGCTCCATATATTCCTTACTGCAACCGGGTTTAATCTTTAAGCTTACTGTACTTTTACCCACCTCGAATCGAATCCTTTCACTTGTTTCTGTTAATGCACGCCTATTCTTTGGAGGCAAACAGTTAGCAATTATGCCCATAATGTCTTGATTAAGGTTATTTATTGTGAATAGTAATGCTGGCGATGCTGATGCTTCTTGTGCCGGTGTTACACTTGCTGTGGCCTCTTTTCTTCTCTTTAGGGGTCGATAGTCTGTTCCTTGCATTCTTCTCTTTAGGAGTCGATCGTCTGTTCCTTGCATAATGTTTTCTCCAGATTTAAGTTTAAATTTAAAATATATTATATAACCATATTTAAATATAGTAAAGGATTATTTTTTCCATCATTTTTTAATTGAAATATATTTTCTTTGTAAGTGGAAAATAAATCTCTTAATCTCTATTTCTTTTTGGTCATCTGAATGATCACACATAAAGGAGAAACACGTCCTTTTTTGTACTTAGGTTAATCCCCTAATGATAGGCCATCTGGTTTTGTTAACTCTAGTGCGGCTTCTTCTTCAGCTCTATTTTGATTTCAGGATAAACTAAGTACAGTTATCCAAGAACTAGGCAGTGTCGTTGTAAACACTTTTGCTCCTTTTTAAGGTAGAAGTATAAAGGAACATATGGCTTCAAAAGAGGATTTTTTATGCGCATAAATGTGACAAAAAAATGGAAAAATAGCCCTTTTGTGCTATACTTAATAATGGAAGGAGGAGTAAATACATATAGCAATATATGGTTCAAGTATCAAAAGCCAATATCTTGGCATTACACAATTAAGGAGGGTAATGATATGAATACTATCATGAATGATTTGGAAGTCTATTTTGAAACATTAAGCCAGCCTGAACGCACCTTATTGCATAATATAATTAGTACGGTCAGCTTTAGTATCAATGTAGCCTATACCAAAAGCTTACTGAGTATACTAAAAAGTGTTGACCTAAACACCCCAGCTCTTGTGCAAACTTACATAGAAAGCCATGGCGGAAGCCCATCTTGGGGACCGCTAAAAACAGCTTTATCTAGTGATATATTTTTTGCAGATAAATATGAAGCAGTGATTGACGCAATAGAAACCACCTATTGCCGTGTTGCTGCATAAGAGCACCGTACGCGACAAGATACGCGAAGACTATATATTTACAAGTTGAAAACGAATTTTTTAAGGCCTTTGTAGTAGCAATACACTATGAAGGCCTTAATTTGTATAAGGCCTTGTGAAACATCGTGATAATGAGCATTCACACTGCAGGAAGTGATTCTATACACAAAATATTTTATAAGGGCACTTTGGGGCATGACGCCGAAAATTAAACGGCAATCGATTTAATCTTGATCAAAACGATGTATGTTGAGCCCGTCTTTATTAAGAGAGAGGTAGCTACCATTTTTATGCCAGTTGCCCATAACATAGCGCATTTTCTTCCCATAAATATGCACGCCGCAGCGATGGGTGTGGCCATGAATAGTCGTGTCACATTGATATTTTTCTAAAGCTTCTATCGCACTTTGATCCACTACATCAAAACATTCTGGTGATATGCTTTTATAATGACTTTTATTTTTCTTATCTATGTTAGTAATCAGATACTTGCGCCAGGAAACCTTAAGGCGCAAAAAACACCATTGTAAAAATCGGTTGTGAATAATTTTGCGTAATCTTTGATAGCTAATATCTTTGGTGCACCAGGCATCACCATGTGATAATAAGATTTTTTGGTCTTTGTGTTTAATGATAGTGGGGTCGTCAATCCGCACTGCTCCTGCTTGTTGCATAAATCCATCCGCAAGGAGAAAATCGTGATTGCCGCGCATGATTTTTATCTTAACGCCCTTATCACTGAGCTTTTTAAGCGCATCAGCAACACTTTTTTGATACGGGCAAGGGTCATCATCACCAAAATAATAATCAAAAAAATCGCCAAGGATATACAAGCATGCACACTGTGTGGCTTTTTGTTCTAGAAATGCACAAAAAAGGGCATGCCTTTGAGGAAAGGTTTCATGTAAATGAACATCAGAAACAAACAAGGCGTCGTACATGCGTTATATCTTTTGTAATGAGTGCACTTAGTATACTACAAATTTTTGATGGCGCTGGCAAAGGTGATTGAGCATAGCATCAGATGGCAAAGTAATTTTGATGAAAATAAGATTGTATGCTATGGCTATTGTTAGTATTGCCCTATCTTTAAAGGAAGGGGTTTTGGTATTGCTTTGATAAAATATTAAATAAAGTTATTGACAATCCCCCTTGGGGGATGTATATTCCTTTTGAGAGCTAATAATTCGCAATCGCATCATGGTGTAGGGTGTGTTCTTCCTGTAGCAAATAGCTGGAGGGGAATTAGAAAATAAAGAAGCGATTGTTTTAAAAGGGAGAGTGTAGGGATAAACGACAAAGGGTGCTAGGTAAGAACGGCAATTCTTACCTAGCAATTAATTAGGTGGCAAACACCACGCCAATTGGAAATGTGAGTATATCATAGTTGTGGGGTGTGTGCCATTTTTATCACAAGAAGATAGAATAAGGCAAATATTCATGTTATTTATACGAAATAATAAGACAAATAAAACGAATCAACTTGTCCAAAATACGTATCCAAGGGCATATCTTTGTTCTTTTCATTTGAATATGGGGGGCAAAGAAGATGTTAAGTAAGTACCAAGAGCACGTTCATAAGAATCCAACGCACATGGCGGTAAAATATAAGGATGAGCAATTATCTTATCAACAACATCATAATCTAGTCAAAGCATTTGTTGAGCATCTGAAAAAAATTGAGGGTGTTGCACATGATATTATCGGTGTTTATATGGAGCCTTCTATTGATCTAATGGTCGCTATTTGGGGGGTTGTATATAGTGGTGGCGCCTATTTACCTTTATCGCCTGAGTATCCAGAGGCGCGTTTGCAATATATGATAGAGGATAGTCAGGCTAAAATTATTATTACCCAAGCACATTTAAAATCAGAATTGGAGGCTATGGTAAAAGATGATGTAATAATTTTGGTATATCAAGAGCTTGATCTTTCCTTTTCTGATGCATCTTGTGCAGCTAACTACCTGGACAATGTTGTTGAGCAGGATTTGGCGTATGTTATTTATACTTCCGGAAGTACAGGTAGGCCTAAGGGTGTAATGATAGAGCACCAGAGTATTAATCATCAGTTATGCTGTTTAAAAGAAGCATTTTCATTTGGAAGTCATTCGGTTATTCTACAAAAGACACCAATGAGTTTTGATGCGGCTCAGTGGGAAATACTTGCTTTGGCAATGGGTTGTAGTGTGGTGGTTGGCGAGCCTGGAATATACAAAGACCCTATTGCAATGATTGAAGCAGTTAAAAAGTATCAAATTACGACGCTACAGTGTGTGCCAACTTTATTGCAGGCCTTGTTAGATACCACGCGTCTATGTGAATGTGGTGGTCTTGAACAGTTATTTGTTGGTGGAGAAGCTTTTAGGAAATCCTTATTATTAGATTGTTGGTCTTGTTTGCCAGAGTGTGAAATAACTAATTTATATGGTCCTACTGAGGCGACAATTAATGTTTCATGGTTTAAGATGCAGAAAAAAAAGGCTTTAAGTTATCCTAATGTTTTGCCAATTGGAAAGGCCATTGCAGGGATGGAGTATAAGATTGTTAATGATGCAATGGAGCCTTTAGGGGTGGGGCAAACTGGAGAGCTTTGGATTTCTGGCATTGGCTTGGCGCGGGGCTATTTAAATAATAAATCCATGAGTAATGAGAAATTTGTTTCGCTAGCTTTTGATAAATCGTCAAAAGCGCGATGGTATAAAACAGGGGATTTAGCATATTTTGATGAGAGGCATATGTTTCACTTTGTAGCACGTAAAGATAATCAAGTAAAATTACGAGGCTATAGGGTCGAATTAGACGAGATATCAGCATCTATTGCGGCGCATGACTGGGTTAAACATGCTGCGGTTGTTGTACAAGATAATCCCAGAACTGGCATTGAGCAGCTAATGGGTTTTATTGAGCTAGATGCTCAAAAGGCAACGCTTATGGATCAGGGAAGTCATGGGGTCCATCATCAGTCTAAAGCAAGTCGTACGCAGGTTAAATTACAATTAGATAATGCTTTACAAAGAGATAAGGTTTTTGGGAAAACCTTTTTATTGCCAGGGGCGCAGGCATCCCAACTACAAGAGAATATTGCATTTGCTCGCAAAACCTATCGTTATTTTAAAGGAGAATCATTAAGGAAAGAGGATCTCATTAGCTTATTTACTAAAGCACATTCAAAGCCTTTTTATTTTGATTTGCCATCAGAATTAAGCTTTGATTTTGCCTCCCTAGGATATTTATTGCGTTACTTTGGGCAATTTAAAAGTAGCAAGCGTTTGTTGCCAAAGTATAGTTATGCTTCTCCAGGTGCCTTATATGCGACCATGCTTTATGTTCAAATACAAGGTGTTGAAGGTATTGATGCTGGTTATTATTACTATAACCCTGTGACCCATGCATTGAGTATGAAAAAAGCATTACACAGTACGTCTAATGCTGTAGTGAAGTTTCATTTTATTGGTGATAAATCAGCCATAGAGCCTGTTTATAAAAATAATATAAAAGAGGTACTGGAAATTGAAACCGGTCACATGGTGGGTATGTTAGAGATCCTTGTTTCAAAAAGTAAGCTTATGATTTGTCCGGATGATTTTAATCCTTTATTGAAGAAGTTGCTTAGCGAAGATGACGAGGATTATTATTTGGGCTCTTTTGAGCTTAAAACGGGGCAACAAGCTTTGCACTTAGATAATGTAGATATTTACGTTCAAGCCCATGGAGATAAAATTTCCGGCTTAGATCAGGGCTTATATCAATGCCGTGATAGTGCGTTAGTAGCAGTTTCAAAGGATATTCTTACAGAAAAACAGGTTATTGCTATTAATCAGCGTGTCTATAAGGATGCAGCTTTTGGGGTGCATGTACTTAGTTGTAACCTTAATGCGCAAATGAAATATATTGATTTGGGGCGGGCCTTGCAAAAATTGCAAATGAATGGGGTTCAAATTGGTTTAATGTCTTCTGGTTATAGTTCTGACACTGGTCATAACTTACCTTCTGCTAATTGGATTAATACATTGTTAAAAAGGAAGTGCCAAGCCTCTTATTTCTTTTTGGGGGCAGGCGTATCTCAAGCACAGATATTGCATAGGGGGATGGATGAGGATGCCGTGCATATGAAGGGTCCTGCAGAAATGATTCAAGATGATTTGAAAAAGATGATGCCTGATTTTATGGTTCCCAATAAAATAGAAGTAATTGAGCATATGCCGTTGAGTGTTAATGGTAAAATTGATTTAAAATCATTAAAATCTTATCCTGTTAAGCAGCCAGCAAAAGTAGTAGTTCCGCCATCGAATGCTTATGAGCGTACCTTGCTATTAATTTGGGAGAAGGTTCTTAAGATAAAAGATATTTCAGTTGAAGATAATTTTTTTGAATTAGGTGGGAATTCTTTATTATCTTTAATGATGGTGAGGCAAATTAATCAGAATTTTAAGACTAGTTTAGCCGTTCAGGTTTTATTTAAAGCACCTACTATAGCGCAATTGGCACAACAGTTAAATCCCCAAAAAAAATGTTCCCTGTCGCGTTTAATATCTTTAAATACTTCTAAATCATCTGAAGTTATTTATTGTTGGCCAGGATTGGGCGGCTATCCAATGAATTTAAGGCTATTGGCGTCTAAAGTACAACATTTTGCTCAGTTTTATGGGGTTCAGGCATATGGGATTAATCCTTGGGAGCAGCCATTTGAATCGATTCAGGCGATGGCTAAGGCCGATGTGGAGATGATATTAGCTCAGCAAAGTAAAGGTCCTTATTCATTATGGGGTTATTCTTTTGGTGCGAAAGTGGCGTTTGAAGTTGCCTATCAACTAGAGCAGATGGGCCATGAAATAGCGCAATTAATTTTGATTGCGCCTGGTTCGCCTTTGTTAGATGGCACGGTGGTTTCACCATCATCTGCTACAAAGGCCTCTTGGGATAATAAAGCTTTTGTGGCTGTCTTGTTTTCTGTATTTAATGGTGGGTTAACGGGACCTTTATTAAAGCAGTGCTTGCGTGTTGTTGTTGATAAAAGCACTTTTGTGGATTTTATCCTAGCGCATTATAATTTTGATCTTGATTTGGTTGAAAGTATTGTCGAGGTGGTCGCATTAACGTATGATTTTAAATTTTCTAAAAGTGCATTAGAGGATCGTAACCTTAAGGTGCCCATATCTATATATAAGACAGAGGGTGATGCTGAAAGTTTTCTTGATGCGCGTACACAACAATTTTGCATTTATAGTAAAAATCTAGCTACGGATCATTATAGTGTTTTACAACCTTCAGGTATTGATGATTTGTGGTATAGTATCGTGTCAGAGGAAAAACAGCAAAAAATTGCATAAATAAGGAAAAAAATGTTACAGCAAAAGACAGGTAAAGTAATAGATAAATTAGCGTGGGTATGTATGAGAAATGGGCGTTTATTAGTGACGCGTTCTTTTGGTAAAGATACATTCTACATTCCTGGAGGTAAGAGAGAAGCAGGCGAGAGCGATCAGCAGGCCTTAGTGCGCGAGGTCCAAGAAGAGGCATCGGTAAGCTTAAAAGAAGATACTATTAAGCTCTATGGTGTTTTTACTGCTCCTGCTCATGGTAAAGATCCGGGGGTAATGGTTAAAGTTACAGCGTATTTAGCAGAGTATGAGGGTGTGTTAAAAGCCAATCAAGAAATAGAAGCATTGCGTTGGGTTGCTTATGGAGAAAAAAAAGATTGTTCTTTAGTGACGGGATTGATTATGGATCAGTTAGAGAGCGAGCAGAAATTTTTTATTGCGCCGCGTATCCCTGGGGGCCAGTACAAGTGGTGGCTTTTTGATGCAGATGAGACTTTGTTTCATTTTAGGGATAGGGCTGGCTTAGATTTAATGTTTTCTAACTTAAAAAAAGATCCTTTAAGTGAAGAACAGTATCAGGATTATAAAGAACGTAATGCTATGCTTTGGGCGCAATATGAAGCTGGTGCTATTGACGCGCAAGTGCTTGCAGAAAGACGTTTTGAACCTTGGGTTACTGAGCAATACTGTGCATCTAAGCTTAATAATCTTTTCTTAGAGGCTATGGCGAAGGTGTGTAACCCTTTATATGGTGTTGAAAGCTTATTGCAATCCTTGAAATCACAGGGGGTTCACTTGGGTATTATCTCAAACGGTTTTGCACAATTACAAAAGGTGCGATTAGAGAAGCATAAGCTATTGGACTATTTTAATTTTGTCTTAACTTCACAAGAAGCCAAAGTGGCAAAACCGAATCGTGCAATTTTTGATCAAGCGCGCAGTATACATATGGATGGAGTTGAACCTGAACATGTTCTTATGGTTGGTGATAGTTTGCGTTCAGATATGGCAGGGGCGAAAAATGCAGGGATGGCCTCATGTTGGCTTAATGTTGCAGCACAGCCTGTGCCAGTTGGTGTGCCTGCTCCTACGTATGAGGTTTTGTCCTTGCAACATTTGCAGCAATGTAGCAGTGCTCATGTATTTAGAGATGCAGCTCAGCCTACAGCAAAAGCTGCAATAATTAAAGAAGCTGATGTTTTATAATTTAAAAGGAGGAAATGATGCCACATTTGAATATTAAATATTTTGCCCCACAGTGGAGTGAAGAAAAAAAAGAGGCTTTAACGCAAGCTTTTTCTGCAGCAGTTGAAGAAATCATTGGGTGCAGCAAAGAGGTGATTTCCATTGCAATGGAGCCCGTCGCAGAGCTTGATTGGAAAGAGAAGGTCTATCAAGGAGAAATTATCGACAAAAAAGACTTTTTAACACAAGAACCACATTATAATTTAGATTAAATCAAATAAAAGGAGAAACATCATGCGTAAAGCAAATTTAGATCATCCATTACTAAGTTATTCAGAAGAAGTAGCTGAAGCCTTAAATGCTTCTGAGCCAGTTGTAGCCCTAGAGTCTACTGTAATTGCTCATGGCTTACCGTATCCTAAGAATGTAAAAACCGCTCAAGATATGGAGGCGGCGGTGCGCCGAGGTGGTGCAGTGCCTGCTACCATTGGTTTGGATAAGGGTAAATTTATCATTGGTATGAGTAGTGATGATATCGAACGTTTTGCCTCTACTGATGGCATACCAAAAGTAAGCTCTCGAGATATCCCTATTGTTTTGGCGCAAGGTGGTATGGGGGCAACAACGGTTGCATCATCAATTGTAGCGGCGGATTTAGCTAATATTGCTTTTTTTGCATCAGCAGGAATTGGCGGGGTGCATCGTGATGCGCAGCAAAGTATGGATATTTCTGCTGATCTAGTACAATTTACTAGATCGCAAGTTGCAGTAGTCTGTGCTGGTGCAAAAAGTATTTTAGATTTAGGCCTAACGATGGAGTATCTAGAAACACAGTGTGTTCCGGTAATTGCATATGAAAGTAATGATTTTCCTGCCTTTTATTGTGTTTCAAGTGGGGTGAAGAGTCCGCATCGTATTGATGATCGAAGCTTGATTGCAAGGTCCATTGAAAAACATTGGCAGCTTGGCAATAAAAGTGCAGTGCTTGTAACCCACCCTATTGCCGCTGAAGATGCTATTGATAAAGCAGTAGTAGATATAATCATTGATAAGGCAATGGTTGAAGCTGAAAAAGATGGAGTTTCTGGCCCCATGATGACCCCTTATTTGATGAGGGCAGTTGGTAAAGCAACAGAGGGTAGAACGGTTCAAGCTAATATGTCTGTTTTAATTAGTAATGCTGAAGTGGCAGGTAAATTAGCCCATACGCATGCTAAAATGCTAAGAGGTGCGTGCGTTGAGCCTAAGCATGAACAAGTAGTTGTGGCAAGCTAGGAGATGACTATGAAAAAAGCAATAATCTTTGATTTAGATGGTACATTAATTGACACGCCAAGCGGTATAGTTGAGACTATGTCGGCAACGTTAGCGCATATGAAAAGAGATCCTGTGGATCCGGACATTATTCGTGCTACCATTGGAATGCCGTTAAATAAAGCGTTTGCTAAGCTATTGGATGTAGAGTTAAGTAAAGATGCGACATTAATTCAAACAGCCATACTAACCTATCAGGCATTATTTAAAGAAATTGTATTACCTAAGGCGAAAACATTGATATTTCCTGGGGTAAGAGAGGGTCTTTTAATATTGCAGTCAAAAGGTTATCGTTTAGCTGTTGCCACCAGTAAAGTATATAAGAGTGCTAAAAGCCTTATAGAAGCAGCGGAGTTATGGCATTTCTTTGATCTTGTTCTTGGTGCAGACGATGTCTCTATGCCTAAGCCTGATCCAGAAATGGGTAAGCTTGCTTTGTCTAGACTAGGTGTTTTGCCTGAAAATGCAGTGATGGTGGGTGATACAACCCATGACTTACTCATGGCAAAGTCTTGTGGTATGCCGGCTATTGCCGTTACGTATGGTGTGCATGATGTGGTGCAATTGCAATCAGCTTCGCCGCAGTGGCAGGTAGATACATTTTCAGAAGTTTTGGATTGTGTCATAGTGAAGGAAGCTGTATTGTGAATCAGACAAAAATAATGATAGATGCACTCTTAAATGATAAACGTTATGACATTGAGTTTAATGGTCATTTGAGCAATCATAATAAACATGCAGTGATTGCTTTGTGGAAACTAGGAGCAGATCACGATACCATAAGAAATTATTATGATACCTATGCAAATGAGACGCCTTATGGTTTTGCTTTAGAGCCGCCAAGAGTGCCTATGGTTTCAATAACAGAGGCAAACTGGAAGAATTATTTGGGTAAGCGTACGAGCTTTTGGTCTTACTGTGATTTTTATCAGTGTCAAGTGCAACAAAAAGGTCTCAAGGCGGTGTTACAAGAATTTTTGCCACAGTTATTGCCTGGTTGGGTTGGAGCTTTGACTCATGGTGCAATTCATATGGGTTGGGCATTGGATGCTGCAAATGAGTGGATGTGTATTGAGGGTCTGGCGTATATGTCTTATGTCTATGTAGATATGCAGCCACAAAGATGTTTCCAAGATACTCGAACTGAATCTAGTACAAAAATGCCATTAGATTCTTTGTTGGATATTGCGCATTATTGGCAGGATCATCAAGCAACGTTACCTTGCTGGATTGAGTCTTTAATTGAGGAAAATATGCGTACCAATCAAGCGGGTATTCATGGAGAGTTGATGCGTTCAGGTTTGCAGCATAGAATTGCAGTGATGTTTAGTCATGGGCATCAGCAAATGTATATGCGTCCCCAGTGGATAGATCAACTTTCTCTGGAGGATATTTGGCAGCAGTTACATTATCTCGTTGCTTTAGTGTATATGGCTTATAAGGGTGATTTTTTTATTTTGCATTTGCTTACATCGCTACATGCGATGGAGCATATGGCCTTGCATTTGCATACAAATGTCCAAAAAGAATGTGTGCATCTTTATTGGATGGGTTTAATTGGTCTGATGTTTGCTAAGGCACAGGTTCTTGAGCCACAGACGTTAAATGCTTTGAATGGCAAATATCAAAGTCAGTATGATAGGGAGCCGTTAGATGAGCAGGATCCTCTCTCTTGGAGTGCAATTATTGCCAGAGCAAAGCAAGAAGTGGAAGAGCATAATCCTAAGTTGGTTTATGTATTAAAAAGAATGTGGCTTTTATCAGGTAAGCGATCTATTTTTCGTTTGGCGGCTTCGGAGTTTACCCAAACGCCTATTTTGCCAAAATCTTTTGAAAAACCACCAGTTTATGAAGCAGTATAAGGATTGACTATGTTTGGTGATCAAGAAGTTACAAGACTTACGTATCAAGAAGCCGTTCATAATGCGTGGCTTCTTGCCGGTACTTTTGCATTATCTCGTCTTGCAGGGGCAGGTCAAAGCTTGGGCTTAAGTTTGGTTTTGCCTTATCTTGATGAGGTTCCAATGGCCCCAGCTTCTGGTGCAACGATGTTTAACGTTTTACAAGGTTTTCTTGGTGGCACACGGGGCTTGCTTTCATCAAGCAACGTGTTTGTTAGTAATTTAAAGGGTGCAGGCCAGTATGAAAGGGTAGGTCCAGCTATTAATCAAGGCCTTGTTGCTGCAACCCTCGCAGGTTTGGCGGTAACTGGGGTTTTTTATTTTTCACAATCATGGTTGTTATGGTTTGGGGCGCAGCAGCAAATAGCGAAAAATACCGGTAATTTTTTACAAGTGGCAGCTTATGGGGTATTGCCTATGAACTATGCTTTTGTTGATCAGCTTTCATTGTTAGCTATGGGGTATAAAAACCCTGCAATGGCGCTTAATGCTTTTTATTCGGTAAGTTCTTTGGCGATCGGCATTCCTTTGGCATTACATTCAAAGAAAGGTTTAGAGTATCTGGCTCTAGGTTTAACTATTGGTGCGTATTTAACGTGGTTTGTGGGTCGGGCTTATATGTACCTTAAAAAGGATGGGGGTGAAAGGATAAAAGATAAGTATGATTTATTTAGCTTAAGTTTAGAAAGTGGGTCTTCAGCGTGCCAGTGGTTAAAAATAGCCTTGCCTACTATGGCACAAGCATTGAGTGAATGGTTACCCACTTTATTAATTTCAATTCTAATATCGAGCATGGCGCAATCTGGATCACAATATGCAGATGCACAAGAGCCGTCTATGCAGTTGCTTATTGTATTAAATCAGATACTAATGGGTTTAGGGACGGCAGCAACGACGATGGTGGCGACCCTAATAGGTCAGGGTGATGCACAAAAGACCATGGAGGCAAAACAAATAGTAAAATCAAATATTCTCACTCAGGTTCATGCTAATTTTAAGGTAACGCTTTGTTGTGTCTTGCCTTTTGGCTGTCTTTTGCTTTCTATGCCGCATCCTTTTACACGTTTATTTACCACGAATAAAGAAGCGTATGATTTATCTGATACGCTCGTGCGTTATACTGGGGGGAGTTTTGTTTTTGATGGCCTTAGAAATGTAATGACTGGCCATATTTTAGGTAAGAAAAAAATGACTGATAATATTTATAGTTCTACCTCTAATGTATGCATTACCACCATCTTAGGCGTGGGGGCTGGTTGGCTTTTGTCTAGCAAGCCAAATGAAGGCCCAGAGAATTATTTTTTAACACGTGGCTTAAGTATAGTGTTAGCGCATATCAGTTTGAGTTTTTGGTGGTATAAAGGCGTGAAGGAGGATGCATTGCTTAAAAAAGAGGAGCAACAGGCTTTAGTCGGGGCTTAGATTTGAATGCTTTATAGGGAACATATTAAAACAAGATCTTATAAGTTTAGCTTGACCTATATGCAGGTTTTGTTAGAGTTGGGTTATTTATTGGGGCGCTAGCTTTAATTAATTTTCATAAGCGTTATTAGCTGTAGCTAGATATTAGGGGTATAACAAAGGAGACAGGCGTGAGCTGCAGTAAAAAATATTTGCAATATTTAATGATTATTGTGCCGATACTTAATTTTTTGCCAGGCATTGGTATTGATCTTTATGCACCGAGTTTACCAGCAATTGCAAGCCATATGCAGATTTCGGTGATGCTGGCAAAAAACACCATTACCATTACGATGTTTGGGATTGCAGTTGGGGGCTTGTTTTTTGGGGCCTTAATGGATGTTGTTGGTCGCAAAAAGGTGATAATTTTTGGTTTGTTGATCTTTATGGTGGCGAGTTTTTTAGCTTGTTTTGCAGATAATATTGTTCAGTTGATGATTGTTCGCTTTATACAAGGCGTCATGATCTCAACCGCAACAATCGGATCTAGAACGCTGGTGATGGATAACTTTTCTGGCAAACAATTAACAATAGCAATGTTGTATACTTCTATTGCCTATGGTTTAGGTCCTATTATTGGTCCATTTGTAGGGGGGATCTTGCAACACTATTTTTTCTGGCAAGCTAATTTTATTGCCTACGGTGTTTTTAGCATAGTGTTGTTCCTGTTAGTATGCTTTGGGGTGCGTGATCACCATATTGCTGATGATGCATTTCATTTTAAAACGATCCTTAAGAATTATGGCCAGGTACTTTGTCATCGACAGTTTTTAGCGGGCATCGTTATTTTGGGTGGGGTATTGTTTTTCCAGCTTTTATTCGCAGCGGTTGGGCCTTTTGTTGTCCAAGAAGAATTAGGCTATTCCTCTATCGTATATGGTAATTTATCTTTATGTATTGGTGCTGCGTATTTGCTTGGAACTTTAATGAATCGGTTTTTGGTTCATCGTTATAGTGCTCAAAGAATAATGGCTATGGGTTTGGTGATTATTATGCTTGGGTGTTTATTGCAGTTAGGCTTTGGCTTATGCTTGCCCTTATCACTTTTTACCTTAGTGGTGCCGGTAGGGGTAATTGTTTTTGCTTGTGGTTTTATTTTTGCTAATGTGATGACTGCAAGTTTGCAGCTTTTCCCTAAAAAAAGAGGCAGTGCTTCTGCTGCTCAAGCCAGTTCTTTAGTGTTGATAGGTTCTTTAATTCTTTATGGTATTAGCCATGTTCAAATCAGCTCCGTGCTGCAATTATTTCCGTTTGTATTGGCCATTGTGCTGGTGCAGACCTTACTTTTTGTTTTTAGCTACCGTAAGGTTCTATCGTAATGTGCTGCTAAGCGGTTTATAATTTTCTTATCTACATCATTCTAAAAAGGTTGTTGCAATCTTCTTTCAATCCCTAGTTATTATGCCTATATTTTCTGGGGTTTTATCGTTATTTATTATATAATAGCGCCACTATAATGTTGATTGTTCTATCATGGCCAGTAAAAAATATTTGCAATATTTAATGATTATTGTGCCGATACTTGGTTTTTTATCTGGTATTGGTACTAATCTTTATGCGCCAAGTTTGCCAGCAATTGCAAACCATATGCAAATTTCGGTGATGCTGGCAAAAAACACGATTACGATTGCGATGTTTGGGATTGCAGTTGGTTGCTTGTTCTTTGGTGCCTTAATGGATGTTGTTGGTCGCAAAAAGGTGATAGTTTTTGGTTTGTTGATCTTTATGGTGGTGAGTTTTTTAGCGTGTTTTGCAGATAATATTGTTCAATTTATGATTATTCGCTTTATACAAGGTGTCATGATTTCAACTGCAGCGATAGGCTCTAGAACGCTGCTGATGGATAACTTTACTGGCAAACAATTAACAATTGCAATGTTGTATACATCTATTGCCTATGGTTTAGGTCCTATTATTGGGCCGTTTGTGGGAGGTATATTGCAGCATTATTTTTTCTGGCAAGCTAATTTTATTGCTTATGGTGTGTACAGTTTCATATTATTCCTGTTAATATGCTTTGGGGTGCGCGATCGCTATATTGCTGATGAGGCATTTCATTTTAAAACGATCTTTAAAAATTATGTTCAGGTGCTTTGTCATCGAGAGTTTTTAGCGGGCATGGTTATTTTGGGTGGGGTATTGTTTTTTCAGCTTTTATTTGCAGTGGTAGGGCCTTTTGTTGTCCAAGAAGAATTAGGCTATTCCTCTATCGTATATGGTAATTTATCTTTATGTATTGGTACTGCGTATTTGCTTGGAACTTTAATGAATCGATTTTTGATTCATCGTTATAGTACTCAAATAATAATGGTTATGGGGTTGGTGATTATTATGCTTGGATGTTTGTTACAGTTAGGCTTTGGCTTATGCTTGCCCTTATCACTTTTTACCTTGGTGGTGCCAATTGGGGTGATTGTTTTTGGTTGTGGTTTTATTTTTGCTAATGTGGTGGCTGCAAGTTTACAACTTTTTCCTAAAAAAAGAGGCAGTGCTTCTGCTGTTCAAGTTAGTTCTTTAGTGTTAATAGGCTCTTTAATTATTTATGGTATTAGCCATGTTCAAATCAGCGTTGTGCTGCAATTATTTCCGTTTGTATTAACCGTTGTACTGGTGCAGACCTTACTTTTTGTTTTTAGCTTCCGTAAGATTCTATCGTAATGCCTTACTTTGTGATCTATGATTTTCGTATGTGCATCATTGTGAAAAGGTCGATATGATCTTCTTTCATTTCCCGGTCATTATGCCTAGATCTGCTGGGATTTCACCATTATTTACCTTATAATAAGCCCTTTTATGACCAGGAGCATAACCGTGGAACTAAAGCTTTATAACAGTTTAAGCAAGCAAAAAGAAGTTTTTAAACCGATGCAGGAAGGTAAAATTAAAATTTATGTTTGCGGTGTAACGGTTTACGACTATTGCCATATTGGTCATGCTCGCACCTATTTAGCCTTTGATGTGATCATGCGCTTTCTAAGATCTATTGGATATGATGTCGAGTATGTGCGCAATATTACCGATATAGACGATAAAATTATTAAACGCGCACAAGAACAAAACCAAGATTGGCAACATGTTGTTGATACTTTTGTCAAGACAATGGATGAAGACTTTGCAAGCCTAGGTATTATAAAGCCCAATAAAGAACCACGAGCTACCAAGACCATTCCAGAAATATTAGAGATGATCCAAACTTTAATTGATAAAGGTTATGCTTATGTTGCTCAAAACCAAGATGTTTACTTTTCTGTACAGGAGTACAAAGATTATGGCGCGCTAAGTGGCCAAAATTTAGAAAGTTTAAGAAGTGGCGAGCGGGTTGAGCCTAACCCTCATAAAAAGCATCCCTATGATTTTGTACTATGGAAACATGCCAAGCCTGGTGAGCCTACGTGGTCTTCTCCTTGGGGCGATGGCAGGCCCGGCTGGCATATTGAATGTTCGTGCATGACCAAGTCTATTTTTGGCGAGCGTTTTGATATTCACGGTGGCGGTAGTGATTTGCGCTTCCCGCACCATGAAAATGAACTGGCTCAAAGTATGTGTGCCAATAACAGTGAGGCATATGCCAATTATTGGATTCATAGTGGTATGGTGCAGATTAATAATGAAAAAATGTCTAAGTCCTTGGGTAATTTCTTTGTTATTCGTGAGGTTTTAGAAAGCTATCGCCCGGAAGTACTGCGTTATTTCCTCATTAGTGCTCATTACCGAAGTGAAATTAATTATTCGCAGGAAAACCTTGATCATGCACAAAATGCCTTGAATCGTTTTTATACGGCTTTAAGAGGTTTGGATTTAAGCGTGGCTTTGCCACAAGATCATCAAACATGGCATGCGCGTTTTAACGAAGCCATGCTTGATGACTTTAATGTGCCTCAAGCTATGGCGGTTTTGTTTGAGCTCTTAAAGAAAATAAATCAGCTAGAGGCTCCTGAAGCCTCTGCCTATGGGGTGTTGCTTAAAAAATTAGCAGGTATTTTTGGTTTATTACAACAAGATCCTGATGCTTACTTTCAAGGAAGCCAAGATGGCGACTTTGATGCAAAAATCCAAAATTTATTAGCGCAGCGCAGTCAGGCGCGCCAGGAAAAAAACTGGACGCTTGCCGATACCGTGCGTGATGAACTAGAAAAACTAGATGTTGTGGTTGAAGATACGGCACAAGGACCTATTTGGCGTAAAAAATAGTATTTTTTGAGCTAGCCAGACTGTAATTATTTATTACTTTGGTTTTATTTTAAATAAAATATATATTTCTTATTGATTTTTTATGATCTTTTGTTAAGATAATGTGTGTTTATTTTAAGTAAGGATATTCTAATGTCAGAAGTTAAGCGACGAAGCCCTAGTGAAGGAACTCCAACTCCAATTCGAGCTTTAGCTATTTCAAGAGAAGCTGTGGAGAAAAGAGGTCGGCGCTTCGTCGCAGCTAAGCGTAGCAATCAAAGAAAAAAAACTGCCCAATTATTAAGCCTTAACCAAAGGTTTAGTGCCTTATCTATCAATGATGAAGAAGAAAATGAACTAATTAGTGAGTCCTCTCTAAAGCGTTCATGCTTAACAAATAGCCCAGGTTAGGACATTTGCCGAGGTAGGGAGCTTCTTAAGATCGGCGCATCGTCGCGGCGAAGCGTTAACAGAGGCAAAATATTACTCAGCTGTGAGCTAAATTTTATAGAACCATACTCAAAATAAAAAAGATTTATGGATTTTCTATTAAATAGCTTATTCTAGTTTTTAATTTAGGTCTTCTGCTTGAGTCGAATCAGGTTTATTTTGTGGCTCATCTACCAGATGGTAAAAATCCTTTGCTTTACCATTAAATGTAAATTTACACCAGTTGGGGATGCTTCTGGGTTTGGTCTGGTTGGTGGAGCGTAATCCAAGTTGTTGTTGCAATATTTGAATCTGTTCCTTTAAGACGGGGTGTGGGTCGGTGACATTAAGGTTTGACAGTGCTTCTAACAATGATGTAAGAAGGCTTTTTGTATGGGGGTGGGCTTTACGCATCAGATTCCTAGAGCTTGCTTTTTTGATTATAAAATATACTAACATGTTAAAAAATGACCTGTCAATGGTTCATTATTAGTTCAGTATTTTGGGGTTTTTTTGCAGCGAGGGATTGCAAAGTTTAGTTTTGGTGGTAAAATGTGGCCAATGCTTAGTCAATGACCATTTTTTTATGGAAGAAACTAAAACTGCTAAATACACCAAAGCTTTTGCCTTGCGCTTGAACGAAGCTTTGGATGAGCTTGGTATTCCACCTAAAAATGCAGGGCGCGCGCAGTATCTTTCTGATCAGTTTGGTTTAACCATTCGAGGCGCAAGTAAGTGGGTTAATGGAGAGTCTATTCCCAGAAGTGGCATGTTAAAGGAAATTTCAAGTCGCTTGAATATCGATTTTCACTGGTTAGTTTTTGGTTGTGATGATAAAACCAAGCAGATGCCAATGCAGGATGGGGTATATCGCGTGCCTTTGATTGAAATGGAACAAGTTTCTAGCTTTAGAGACTTTATTCATGATCCTTTACAAAGAACGCTATTAATTACCAAAAAAGTAGGAAAAAACTGTTTTGCAGTTCAAAACAATTTTACTAATTCGTATGCAGAACTTAGAAAAAATTCCACGCTCGTATTTGATCCAGATAAGCGCGCAATGGATAATCAATATGTTTTACTGCGTGATAAAGAAAAGAATGTATTACTGCGTCGTTTTGTGCAACGGCAACGCGATGCATATTTGTATCCCATTGATTCGCGCATGGCGATAGAGCCTTATGATCATACCACAGAAATTTTTGCAATCTTAGTGTACGCTTCCATTAGCTATTAAATACTCGGTTATGTTTATCTTTTAATGCTTGTGATAACAGAGGCGAGCCTGATGCCAGCCTGCGTGGTAGCTTATAAATATCTGATCTTTGGGGCTGAAACCTGCAAATAAAGCTTGATTGCGATAGAGTTCTATAGCGCTGGACTGTTGTTGTTCAATAGCGTTGTCTTGGTGAGCAATATACCAAATGCTGCAGTGATCATGGCCAATAATTTCATAGCAATAATCTATCATTTTGTACCCTTCTTGCTTTGGCTTAAAACTTATAATAATATAATAACTAATATATTATCATAAACAATTTGCATACGATATTTAGAGGCAAATCTAGCATACAAATTAACCATTGTCAACGATGTAATGGTGTTGTTTTTATGTAAAATTGCTGCATAATAGGTTCAAGGAGTGCACATGAGCGTTATAAGTAAAAGACTAAACCAATTAATGGCCCATTTTGGGATAACTATTAAAATGCTATCTGATGCCACAGCCATTGGTATGCCTACGATTGCGCATTTAAAACAGGGCAAGGTATGTTCGAATCCAACGATTGGAACGCTTTTACCCATCGCGCAATATTTTCATGTCAGCCTTGATCAGCTGGTGGGTCAAGAGCCATTGTATTTATCGAATCAAAAGCCAGGTGCTATTCGAGGTTATCCGGTAGATTTAATTCACAAGCATCAGGTGACGCAATTTTGTGGAGCAGAGCCTAAAAGTTCTGAGCACGCGGTTATTTATTTAGAGCAAGATTGGGGGGCGTTTTGTTTTGCCTTAGAGCAAGAGCACGATGGCATGGCGCGTAAAAGTTATGGTATTTTTTCAGCGAGCATAGAGCCGTGTGATCAAGACATTGTGATTGTAGCCTTGCCGGGTTCAAAAAAAGTCTATATTAAGCGTTTGGTAGATGATATGAATCAATGGTATATCAAAGATTATCCTCAGGAAGGCGAAAAACAACAGCTCTTGAGTGATTTTAGAATCTATGGCGTTCTTGTCGCACAAAAAACCTATTATCGCGCCAGTGCCCAACAAGCCGTTGCCAAAGGTTTTAATTGTGAGCAGCACTTCCCCTATCACCTTGTAGCAGCGAATGAAAAGTCTTAGCCCATCAAAGCTATTCAAAACAATAAAATATATGCATGCTTATGCTTGATTTTGAATTTGATATGTTTTATATTAGTAGATATTAATGTTAAGTTGTGGGGTTTTTATGTTAGCGACAGGTAACGGTGAAGGTGAAGGTAACGAAGATGTCGGAAGTGTTGAAGCTGGACACCAAGCACTCCAGCTACAGTATAAAAAAGTGAAAAAACTTATTGATGATTTTAAAAAGGCTTCAAGAAGATTTGGCTGTTCTACGAATATAAAATTTGGTAGGGATATCTTTGAGGTTTTAACGCATAATTGTATGGTAAGGGAGGTTGTTGAGGAGCTTAGTAAGTTGTCTGTGCTGGTTGATGCGGGTTCTTTTACTATTGAGCTTTTTGAGCTACCTATGACTTATGAGGCTACTTATGGAGAGATAAGCCAGGCATCAATGAATGCAATGTCAGGCCGTTTCGATTTAATAGTTATCCAGATAGTTAAAGATAGAGTTGGCTTCAGGCCGCGTATTTCATTGGTAGAGCCAAATGGCAACATACCTTTTTCCACTCAAGTTCAATGCGAGAGTAATGTTACTGGAACAAAAGCTCAGCCTCTAAAGACTGCTTATCTTGAAGATTCTGAAGGTCAAGTGCACCAGAGACAGATAGGTCGCTCTGATAGTTTACGTATGTTGCTTTCAGATGAATGTAAGCAAGAAAAAAAAGACCTTGCTGAACACTTAAATAGTGATGAGAGTCTGTTACATTATCAATACATACCAAAACTGCTAAGTGCTATTTCACAAAGATTAAGCGCACCATGCGGCTTTAATTCTGATGGAAATTATAGTACCAAGGGGGTGCTTAGGCTTATTGAGGATATTGATAAATTAATAAGTTTTAAGAAACCTTCTTGTGTTAAAAAACTAATATGCTCAGAGAGCCTTCCTTTGCCTGAACATATAAAACCTTGGATGAAAGCTGTCCGTGCTCAACTTGATGGATATTTTACAAATACAAATATTGTCTCTGAAACTCAAGAAACTTTTAAATGCACTGCGCCAAAAAGAAATTTCATGACAGAAATTGTTTTGGCTCTGGCCCTTCCTCCAGGTATTGCCCATATAACTAGTGGCTGTAAGTCTGCTATGGATCGTGATACTATATTTGATGCCTTTTATAAAAAAATTTATTTAGCTTGGAGATGTGAAAACAAGGGAAAGATGCCAACTCCCAAAAAGCTGCAATCTTTTGCAATAAAGGAAGATTTATGGCCTAAACTTGGAGAAATGTCAAAACAGAAAGTTTCCTTTGGTATCTTTGGATTAATAGATTATTGGCCAAAAAATCATACTCTTATGAGTCCTGAAACATGTTGTAGTGTTCTTTTGAAGATATTTTGGCAGTGCTTGTGTCGTAGAAAAAGACCAAAAGAGCTTACTCGCAAAGATGCAGAGAAGCCATCAAAATGTAAAGATGCTCTCAATTGTGATGCTCTGGCCTCTACCATAGGGTCTCTTGCTATTACGAAAAGTATTGTTGATTTGTTTAAAGGCAAGAATATCTGTAAAAAGCGGGATCAAGTAGGGGATATCTATGCTATTACGCACTGGTATAATGCTTTACAGAACAGTGATAATCCTATTACTCCAAAATGTATTATTGAAGCACAAGAAAAAGGCTTGTCTGTTTATTTGTTTAGGCAAGAAAATGGAACAAGTGTCCTTATTGTTGTAAGTAAAGAAACTATAAATAAGGATGAACTTAGCAAGAATATAAGAGATTTCTTGGGGGGTCAGTCTGACGTGGAAGACCAGCAGTCTTTAATGTTTCCATCACAAATAGTGTATTTTGATAAAGGTTACTCTCTAAGTCTTCTTTTTGATCATGGAAGGCTTCAATTGCTTGAAGAGAATTTCAAAGGTCTTTTTAACCTAGAGCAGAACGCTCATTTGGGGGAGGTGAAAAAAAAGCACATCTTTTCAGTAAGATCAGCATGTGAAAAAATGTTAAACCCAAAAGATAATAAATGCCATGTACCCACAGATATAATAATGATGTTAATAACACATCAATTGGAGAATAATATTGAGTCTTTACCTGGCAACGAATCTGACAACGAATCTGAGCTTGTAATAGGCCTACCTACTAAGCCTTCTGGTACATATTTTATGGGACGTGCCAAGCGTCTGACCGATGGTGCAAGAGATATAAATCGTGAGAAAAATATTAAAAATGTCTTTGTGGCATTAATGTTTTTTTCTGCTCATGGTGTCCAGGCTGCGTTTTACCAATGGGGTTTATACAAAGATGGTAACAACTGGGATCGAACAGGGTTTGTAATTTATGATCTTTTTAAAGCAGTTGTTTTGGTGAATTTTGTGTCACTCTCATCTATTTTAAAAAGCATTCTTTCAATGTGTTACCAAAAGCCTACTAAAGTTGACTTTGCACCATTGTCAAAATCCATACAGTATGTTTGGCCTGTGTACCTTTGCCATGCTCTTTTGGTTTACATTGAATTTGATCGATGTTCTCTCTCTGAAATAAAGTCATGCCTTAATTTGCATAATAAAACTGACAGTACGATAGCGTTTAGTGAGAGTACTTCACTTTGGCCTTGGTGTGGATTGACTTATTGTGTTTCTTCTTTGCTCTTTCTGCTGTTCCATTCTATAGCTTCTATAGCTTCTGAGCGTGTTCCTTACCCGCAGAGTTTTAAATCTAACGGACTTCTATCTGTTGCATTTGCGACGCTACTAGAATTTTTAATTTCTAACCATCTTGATGATAAAGGAAAAAATCAAAATACCGAATTTACTAAGGAGCAAAGAATGATGCTACAAGTGCTTGTGTTATTTGCAATTGTGGCACCTATTCTCTATTGCTGTTATAGTATGGGTAGGGTATGTTTAGAGAGAAGAAAAAATAATTTGCATGGCGATGAAATGACCATGCCCCTCTTGAAATATAGTGAGAAGAATGCCGCTATGCGTGGTGAAGGTGTTGTTTCGGCGACTAAAGTTAATTTCGTTGACAATTTGCAGTGTAAAGGTTAACGTTTTAGATTTTTTGTTAATAATAGGAGTATACGATGTATAGGTTTATTCAGTCTTTGTTTTTTTTGATAACTTTGTCCTTGGTTCATTTTGGTTTTGCAGACAGCAAACCAAAGGTGCAGTTTCCTATTCAAAATCACAAGCCCATTGTTCTTTTTACACAGTTAGCAAAATCAGCTGTGGTCACTAAATTTGATGAAACACACTCTCAATTAACCTTGAAAAATGTGCATCCAGAAATTGTGTGGTTTACAGATCGCCCTCATAGGGAGGCCGGTGATGTACCAAATGCAGAATTTATTAAAAACTGGAACAAGGGAGAAAATAGCTTTGCTGAAAATCCGCCGAATGCAACGGTGGTCTATTTGTACGAAGATGCCAAGGGAGTATATGAGCAAGGCAATAGAGTAGTAGAGTTAACAAATCCACAATATATACCAAAAGACAAAACATTTACCTATTTCATGAAGGGAATTGGGAATGCTAAAGTTATGCCAATGCCAAAAGATGCAAAGCTAATGAATGTTGCCTTATTTATTGATAGTGCGAGCTTTCCTAATCCAAAAGAATTTTGTAAAGATATAGGTTTATGTTAACTATCAAGCTCCACAACATCCACCTCAAATAGCAGGACTTCTCCTGCTAAGGGGTGGTTGAAGTCCACGCTTGCTTCGTGTTCGTTCACTGCGCCAATAACACCTGGAAGTGTTTGACCATTGGCTTGGGTAAATTCAATGATAGCCCCTGGAACCAAATCTTCTTGGTTCATATCACTAAAACGTTTTAGAGGCACTTGATAGACATTGGCTTCATTGCGTTCACCAAAAGCATCTTTCGCTTGAAGCAGGACTTTTTTATGATCCCCTTTCTTTAATCCGATAATGGCCTCTTCAAATACAGGAGAAAAGGTACCATCGCCCATTGTAAAGCGTAAGGATTGTTCATAGTTTTTTGAACTATCGGCTATGGAGCCATCTTTTAAGCGTATGGTAAAGTTCATGGTTACCGTGCTTTTAGTGGTAATTGTAGACATTAGCGGGCCTTTTTAAAACATTCATAATAAACAAACAATACCACGCCTATGCAAATTGCGCTGTCAGCAACATTAAACGCAGGCCAGTGCCAGGTGTGGATATATACATCAATAAAATCAATCACATAACCTAAGAATAAGCGATCAATGGCGTTGCCCACTGCTCCAGCCAGGATAAGCGAGAAGGAGATAAGTTTTAGTTTTTCTGGAGGGCTTTGCCATATCCAGGCAATCAAAAGCAAGCTCATTAAAAAGGCAATCACAATAAAAAATAAGTTTTGCCAGCCAGAAGCCGAAGCTAAAAAGCTAAAGGCCGCACCGGTATTGTGCGCTAGGGTAATATTTAAGCCAGGAAATACAGCAATTACTTGCCCAAGGCTTAAGTGCGAGGCAGCACTATATTTAGTAAGTGCATCAATGACAACAATAATTGCGGCAATAATAAAGTACCAGATTTTAGGCATGGGGTTTAATCTAGACATAATTTCTGACCTCGCCGCTGCCATAAGCATTACTAATACAACGAGTACATATGCCTGGATAGCGGGCATCAGACCCTACCGATGCACAATGATGCCAGCAGCGCTGACATTTTTCCTCAGTGCTTGGCTCTACGCTGATAAAAAGCTCTGGATCTTCGCTCGCTTGGGCCTGCGCGGGTTTTTCTTTAAGTTGTACAATCTGTGCTTTTGAACAAATAAAGAGAAAGTGACATTCTTTATCAAGCGTTTGTAAGCAAGCTAAATTTTTCCCAGTAGCATAAATAGTCACACATGCTGCAAGACTTGAGCCGATGCGTTTTTCTTTGCGCGCATGTTCTAATGCTTTATTAACCTGGGAGCGCACATCAAGCAGCACTTGCCAGTCTTCTAAACTCAAAACACTCTCGCTTGAAAGAGGCGCAAGATTATCATACCAATGTTCAGTAAAGACATAGTCTTGGCTGTCGTTACCTGGAATATGTTGATAGATTTCATTGGCGGTAAAACTAGTGATAGGTGCTAACCAGCGCGCTAATGCGTTTACAATATGGTAAATAGCGGTTTGAGCAGAGCGACGCATAATGCTATCAGTGGCGCCGGTATACTGACGGTCTTTGATAATGTCTAAATAGAAGCTCCCCATATCAAAGGCACAAAAATCGTGAATGCTTTGACTTGCATGGTGAAACTGATAATCGCTATAGGCCGTTTTGATTTGTGCTTGCAGCTGGTGGGCGCGGGCAATGGCCCACTGGTCTAAAGGTAAGAGTTTATGATGCTCAAGAAGATGTGTTTGAGGGTTAAAATCATGCAGGTTCGCTAAAAGAAAACGCGCGGTATTGCGTATTCTGCGATAGCGATCTACTACGCGCTTTAAAATATCATTAGAAAAGTTCGCTTCTCCATGATAATCAACATTAGCAGCCCATAGGCGTAAAATATCTGCGCCATATTGGTCAATAATAGTTTGTGGGGCAATAATATTGCCTTGTGATTTAGACATTTTATGGCCCTTGGCATCCACCACAAAGCCATGGGTTAAAACTTGCTTAAAAGGCGCTTTATTGCTCATAGCCAAAGAGGCTAATAGGGAGGTTTGAAACCAACCGCGGTGTTGATCTGAGCCTTCTAGATATAAATCTGCAGGATAGTGTAGGTTTGCGCGTTGCTCTAAAACGCTAAAGAAACTTACGCCAGAATCAAACCAAACATCTAAAGTATCTTTGACGGGCTCATAGTTGGCACTATCTGCACCTAAAAATGCTTCATGATCTAAATTAAACCACGCTTCAATACCATCTTTTTCAACAAGGTCAGCTACTTTGCGCATTAAAGTTGTGCTTTGAGGGTGCAGTTCGCCCGTTTCTTTGTGTAAATATAGGGCAATGGGTGTGCCCCAGGTGCGCTGCCGCGAAATACACCAGTCTGGACGGTTTTCTATCATGGTTTCAATCCGCGCCTGACCCCAGTTTGGAACCCACTCTACTCCATCAATTGCTTTTTTTGCTTGGGCTTTTAAATCATCGTCTACTGCAATAAACCATTGAGGCGTTGCTCTAAAAATAAGCGGAGTTTTATGACGCCAGCAATGCGGATAGCTGTGGATGATTTTCTCATGATGCCACAAACGCTTATTGGCTTCTAAAGTATCAATAATACTTTGATTCGCCTTGGCATAGTATTGCCCTTTAAAAAGGGGTACATTATCTTCAAATACACCGTTTTTACCCACAGGGTTGGTAAAGGGAATATTATATACGAGGCTAGCTTGATAATCTTCTACCCCGTGTGCCGGTGCTGTATGCACCACACCCGTTCCGGCATCAACATTAACATGCGCACCAAAAATAATCGGTACGTGTTTGTCGTAAAATGGATGTTGTGCTTTTTGTAAATGCAAAGACGCGGCATCTATTTCAGCAAGAATCTGATGTTCATGATCTTTAAATAGCGTATCTATACGCTCTTTGGCAACAATAAGGGTCTGTTCTTTGTGGCGCACTAGGGCATAGGTAATATCTTCACCAATGGCTAGGGCTTCATTTGCAGGCAAGGTCCAAGGGGTGGTAGTCCAAACGAGAAAGTCGATGCTGTTAATGCTTGTATCTTTAAGTCCAATTTTTTCTAAAAGCGCTTGATGATCTGCAAGTGCAAAAGCAATGGTAATAGCGTGGGACTCTTTATCTTTGTATTCTACTTCTGCTTCAGCTAAAGAAGAGCCACAATCACAACAAAAATGAACAGGCTTGTAGCCACGCTTTAAGTGATTATTGTCAATAATGGTCGCTAAGGCGCGAATAATACTAGCTTCGTATTTAGGATTCATACTTAAGTAAGGATCTTCCCAATCGCCAAGCACACCAAGGCGTTTGAAATCCTCGCGCTGCAGATCTACCTGCCCTTTAGCATAGTTTCTACAGTGTCCTCTAAAGGTGTTAGCATCTACCTTTTGGCCCACTTTGCCATGTTTTTTCTCAACTTGTAATTCTATGGGTAGGCCATGACAATCCCAGCCTGGAGTATAGGGAACTCGGTAGCCTTCTAGCGTTTTGCTTTTGATAATCATGTCTTTTAATATTTTATTTAGGACATGGCCTAGGTGAATTTGGCCATTGGCATAGGGCGGCCCATCATGCAATATAAAGGTTTTTGCATCTTTGCGCGCGTCTTGAATTTTGTGGTAGAGTTTATCCTGCTGCCATTGCTTTAGCCATACTTTTTCTCGATTAGGAAGGCCTGCTTTCATTGCAAAATCTGTTTTGGGCAGGTTTAGCGTTTCGGCAATAGCTTCTTTGGTAGCATTCATGTTTTATCCTTGCTGGTAAAATAGTGTTGAATATTTTTTACGTCTTTGTCTATTTGCGCTGTTAAGAGCGCAATGGAGTCATATTTTTCTTCGTCGCGCATTTTAGCATGAAATTGCACTTCTACATATTCGCCATAACACTCTTGATGATAATCAAATAAAAAGACTTCAAGTAAGCGACGCTGCTCCTTTACCGTTGGGCGAATGCCAACACTGGCTGCGCCCCTTAGTGGGTTTTTAGTTAGGCCAAATACCTCAACAGCGTAAATGCCATGGGTGGCCATGGGTTTGTTTAAACCTATGTTGATCGTAGGAAAACCAATCGTGCGACCAAGCTGATTGCCTTTTTTAATCGTGCCGCACAGTGTATAAGGGCGGCCCAAGAGGCTTTGTGCAAGGTCAAAGTTTCCTTCGGCAATGGCTTTGCGAACTACGGAGCTGCTTACCCTTTGTGCATCTAATAAGAAAGTGTCGCAATCACTTATGCTAAAGCCATACTCTGGTGCCATTTTTTCAAGTAAGGCTTTATTGCCGCGGCGTTGATGACCAAAGTGAAAATCATCGCCAATGATCATATGCTTGACCTTGAGTTGCTCAACAAGAATATCTTTTACAAACGATTCAGCCGAAAGCTTAGAGAGCTTGTGATTAAAAGGTAAAACCAATATTTGCTCAATGCCGTGTTGTTGCAGTAGTGCAATTTTATCGCGTAAGCGCGTAATACGCAGTAAAGCCGGTTTGTTTGGATCCTGAAAAAATTCTTTAGGGTGGGGTTCAAATAAAACTACACAAGAAGCTAGACCCGTTTGTTGTGCTTTTTCAACCACTTGTTTGATTACATGCTGGTGACCAAGATGTACACCATCAAAGGCGCCAATAGTTGTAACACACGGCTGCGCTTTAGCGATAGAGGCCAGGCGTAAAACGTGAATAATCGGTCTGCTTGATGCATGGCGGAGCATGGTTTGACTCTGGCGTGCTTTTTAAGGGTGCCATACTATAGCAAAAACTACTGCTGGTCTCAATTGTTTTATGCTTCCCAAAGCCTTGAGGAATAACACTATCTCAGAGTTTTTATAGCACTATTGTGTTGCAGGACGAATCTTCATCATTAGGATGCCAAGTACCGCAATAACCATCATGATTGGAACAATAATCAATCCATATTCGTATTGCAGATGGATGTTTTGATGATGCTCGGCCATTTTGTTGATAATAAATCCGGTAACAGGAAGATAAAAAACACCTCCCAGTATTGCCAACATATTACACAAACCAATAGCAGTACCGCGGTATGCCTCTGGCGTGATTTTTTGTACTATTCCAAAGGCTAATACATAACTACAGCTTAAGGCTCCTGTAATAAAAAGAACGACTTTATCCATCATAAAATGGTTGCCTGGTTCAAAGATAATGGCGCTGATAAGAAAGGCGGCGCTTAAACCACAAATCGTGATGAGCTTTTTGGTTTCAAAATAATGGCCAATATAACCAATAGCCGGTCCTCCAAAAGCAAAGCCATATAAGCACCAGGCCATTAAGTCGGTTGCTTGAATATAAGAGAAATGATGGACGTGTATCATGTATGGTACGCCCCAAAGTGCAACAAACCCAGTGACAAGTCCAAAAAAAGCACAGCAATAAATACCGCTTAACCAATTGCCGCCAATGGCAGCAGCTTGGCGTAGTTGGCATAAGAGTGTTTGCCATAAACCATATTCAAATTGTTTGTTACAAGGGCGATCTTTTAGAAAGATAGCCATCAATAGCGTTAAGAAAATGCCAAATCCGGCACAAAGTAATATCATATGGCGCCAGCCATAGTTGATAACTACGTGCGGGAGGGCGGATTGGGCGAAGGCTGCGCCAAACATAGCGATAAATTCTCCAAAGCCAACCATCATTGCAAAATAGCGCATTGAAAAGCCAATATTGGCTGCATACACCATGCCAACAAAAGCAAAACCGCTGCCGATACCCATTAGAAAGCGCCAAAAGATGGCTAAAAGTAAATGATGGGAAAAGGCAAAGCCAATCGCTGAGCCAACGCATAAGATAATAGCCGATAGCAAGACTCTGCGCAGTTGAAAGCGGTCATATAATAAGCCAGCTGGAATTTGTACCAAGAGGTAGGCTGCAAAAAAGCTCGCATTAAAAAAACCCAACATCACATTGCCAATATGAAATTCTTGTTGGATGGGGGTAATCATCATATTACCAGAAACTTGAAAGAAAAATTGCAATAAAGAAAATAAGCTTGCCAGTAGCCATACTACAGTGCTTTGTAGGTTATTGGTTTTTTTACAGTCTGAGGGGCTCATGCTAAGAAATGGCTGAAATATTGCTCGATATTTTGACTATTTTAGAGCTTAATTGCAAGAGGAGAAATTATTTTTTGAAATTGATAAATTTGTATCTAGACTTTGCAGTATAAGCAAGCTGAAATAAGACACAAAGGAGAGGACATGAAAAAACCAGACAAGACTAGAAATCAAGATATTATAAAGAAAAATTGCCAAAAACTATTGCAAGAACTAGGTGAAGATACCCAAAGAGAGGGCTTGATAAATACACCGAAAAGGATGGCAAAGGCATTACTTGAGCTTACTTCTGGATATTATCAAGATCTAGATAAAACCATAAATAGTGCAATTTTTAGTACAAGTAATCAGCAAATGGTTGTGGTGTCTGATATTGAGTTTTTCTCACTTTGTGAGCACCATATGTTGCCATTTTTTGGAAGGGTACACGTTGGTTATATACCAAACAGTAAAGTGATTGGTTTATCGAAAGTGGCTCGTATCATAGATGTTTTTTCTTAGCGCTTACAAATACAGGAAGAGTTAACACACCAAATTGCATCGGCACTCCATGAAAAACTTGATGCTAAAGGTGTCGCTGTTGTGATTGAGTCCAAACATTTTTGTATGATGATGCGCGGTATTGAAAAGCAAAATGCATTTATGAAAACATCATGCATGCTTGGGGGCTTTGAGTCTAATAATAAAACAAGAGCAGAATTTCTTCGACTTATTGCTAGTAAAGTAGTTTAGGGGTGCTTAAAAATAGTAAGGTTGCATGTATTACAGGAGCCAGTCGTGGCCTTGGTTATGCAGTTGCTTACAAGCTTGCGCAAAATGGTGTTGATATTGCAATCTGTTCATATTCAGAGGCAATTTTTGATGCAAAGAAAAAAATTTGTCAGGACTTCACTGGCGTGGAAGTTTTAGCATGCAGATGCAATATGGCCATACCAAGTGAAATAAGAAAATTTTACCAGCAAATAAAAGAAAAGTGGCATAGGCTTGATATTTGTATCAACAATGTTGGATTTTTAAAAACAGCAACATTAGACGAGATGGATGATGCATTATGGCAAAAAACTATGGACCTCAATGTGGGCTCTTGTTTTTTTTCATCTCAAGAGGCCTTTAAACTAATGATAAAAAATGCTAAACAAAGCTGTATTGTCAATATTAGTTCTTTAGCTGGAATTAAGGGCGTTGAGAAGTTTCCGTGTATGAGTGCGTATATTGCCAGTAAATATGCGGTAGTAGGTTTAACGGAAGCATTAGCCTTAGAGGGAAAAGAATATAATATTGCAGTAAATTGTGTTGCTCCTGGAGCTGTTAATACATCCATGCTTCAAAGTAACTTTCCTGATTTTATAACTCAAACACAACCAGAAGAAATAGCAGATATTGTTATTGGTTTTACCACAGTTGGTGCAAAAAAATTGTTTTCTGGTACAGTTTTTGAAGTGTATTCAAACTAAGGGAGAGGAATGATGGCTGAGGTTTTTATAGAAAGAAAAATACATTTTAACAGTACGCACCGTTTACATGCCCATGACTTATCTGAGAAAGAGAATAAGAATATTTTTGGCAAATGTAACAATCCAAATGGTCATGGTCATAATTACACTCTTATTGTAACTTTGAAGGGGGCAGTAGATCCTATAACTGGGCTTGTTGTTAATCTTACACAGGTCAAAAGTATTTTAAATGAGACTATTATGGCAGAGTTTGATCATAAAAACCTCAATCTTGATACATCTTATTTTACAGGTCTTGTCCCTACTGCAGAAAATATTGTAGTGATTTGTTAGGAAATGCTTGAAAAAACAAGTCTTAGAAAGTATCTATATAAGTTGACACTTCATGAAACCGAAAATAACACAGCAGTATATTATGGTGAAAAATAGATGGATTGATTATTGCTTGTGTGACAAGACAAAGAGCGTATTTTAGCGTACAATGGCCATTATTTTTAAGCCCTGATGTCTATGCCATTTGTTGATCTTGATCACATGAAGCTTGCCTATAGTATTTCAGGCATTGGCGCGCCCTTAATTTGTCTAAGTGGCTTTATGGCTGATAGTAAATTATGGCAGGGCATGGCAAAAATACTCGAAGCAGATTTTACCCTTATCACCATCGACAATCGCGGTGTTGGTCAAAGCTCAGCACCTGATGGACCTTATACCATAGACATGATGGCTGATGATGTTTTGGCATTGATGGATCACCTAAAGATAGACAAGGCACATTTTGTGGGCCATTCTATGGGCGGGATGATCGTCATGTCGTGTATGCAAAAGGCACCAGAGCGCTTTTTATCGGCGGTTTTAGCCTCAACAGCTTTAAAGCTCTCGCCTCGTACACAGTTTTTTCTCCGTCAGTATCCTAAGGTTCTTGAATATGATCAACAGCAGCAGGAGCCTATCAAGCCTTTAATACTTGCAGCATTTAGTTTCAGCAATGCGATATTAAAAGAGCAAGCGCTCTTAGATATGTATTTTAACAAACAAAATCAATCTCCAGCTGAGCCTATAGCGGTGGCAAAGCATCAGCTCTATGCTTGTTTGGAACATGATTTTGAATCTATCAAGCCGCAATCATATGCTTTTAGAATATGTGTTTGCTGTGGAGATGATGATATCCTCACTACGGTAGAAGATGCACAAAACATTGCCCAAAAACTTAAAGGAAGTACAGTAACGGTTTGCCCTGGAGCTGGACATATCTTACAATTTGAAAATTCGCAGCTATTTTGCCAAATTATTCAACAAACTTGCAAGGAATCACGCCAATGAAATTTAAAGATGTCATGCGTTTGAGTAAAATCTGCTATGTTTTTGCAAAGCATGGCCTGGATGAGTTGTTTTTTGTAACCCCATGGTTAAAGCCGATTAAACCTTTATTGTATTTAAATCCTAGGCATTGGTTTGGCTTTAAAGAAGAAAACTTAGCAGGGCGTATTAGCGCTTGCTTAGAAGAATTAGGTCCATTGTTTGTAAAGTTTGGCCAATTGCTCTCTACTCGCCAAGATGTTTTTGACGCGGAGATGATTGAAGCTTTAAGCCAGCTTCAAGATCATGTTGCGCCATTTGCCGCATCTAAAGTGCAAAAGGTACTGGAAAAAACCTATAAAAAACCGCTGCATCAAGTGTTTAAGGACTTTGACCTAAGCCCTATAGCCTCTGCTTCTATTGCCCAAGTGCATTTTGCGAAATTACTAGATGGCTCAGAAGTGGCGGTAAAAATTCTCAGGCCCGATATTGCCAAACACATCGATCGTGATATTCGCCTGCTTTATGCAATTGCAAGACGTATGGAGCGTTATTTAAAAATATCAAAGCGCTTAAAACCGATTGAAGTTGTGCAAGAAATTGAAAACACTTTGTTGGCTGAGATCGATCTGATGCAAGAGGCGGCTAATGCCTCTGAGCTGCGACGCAATTTTGAGCATACCCATATTTTAAAAGTACCCAAAGTATACTGGGATCAAACCAAGAAAAATATTTTGGTTCAAGAACGAATTTCTGGAGTGCCCATTTCCGATATTAAAACGCTTCATAGCCATCAAGTGGATATGCAGCTGTTGGCAGAGCGGGGTGTGGAAATTTTCTTTACCCAGGTGTTTCGCGATAATTTTTTTCATGCGGATATGCATCCAGGGAATATCTTTGTCGATATTTCCAAGCCCAAAGATCCTCGTTACATTGCAGTAGATTTTGGCATTATGGGCATTTTAGACACAAACGATAAAGATTACCTATTAGAAAACTTAATGGCCTTTTTTCAGCGCGATTATATGAAAGTTGCACAATTGCACATTGAGTCTGGCTGGGTGCATCCTTCAACACGTATCGATGCTTTATCTGGCGCTATTCGTGCAGTGTGTGAGCCAGTTTTTGAAAAGCCCATTTCTGAAATATCCCTTTCTCAAACTATGATGCGTCTTTTTAGCATAGCAGAAAAGTTTGATATGAAAGTACAGCCGCAGTTGTTATTACTGCAAAAAACCATGTTTAATGTTGAAGGTTTAGGTCGTCATTTATACCCTGAGCTGAATTTGTGGCAAACAGCTCTGCCGCATTTGAAAAAATGGGCTAAAGATCAAATTGGGGTGAAACATATTTTTCAAGCCATTAAAAATGAGGGACCTGGCTGGTTGAAACAATTGCCTGAAATTCCCAACTTAGTGTATCAATCTTTGCAACAAAACGCTAAGCGTCCTCAGGCTCTCGTCCCTGTTGCTGAGCCGGATAAAGGCATTGGCAATAAGCGTTCGTGGTCGCTTAGTGCAGTACTTCTGAGTGTTTTAGGTTTTGTTGTACTATCCATAGCAGCCGTGAGTCTAGACTATAAAGATCTGTTGTCTCAAGTTGTATTGTGGTTACAAACCCATACGCTTATTGCGGTGCTTATAGCTGGAGTGCTGTTTTTCTGGGCATGGCTAAGGTCCAGGGTATTTTAGATTTCTATACTTGTTAGGCTGTTTTAAAGCGACAAGTGATACTATCGATAATACGTTCAATAACACCAAGCCCTGATTGTTGATCATTGTCTAAACTTGGGTTGTATTCGGTTATTTCCAAGCCTATAAAATTATCAAGATTCATGTTTTCAAATACATGTAAAATAGGTTCTAGATCCAGGCCATCTTTTTCAGGCGTTCCCAGAGCATCAATGTGGCTAGGATCAAGACCATCAAGGTCTAAGCTGATGCCAAAAGGGATATTTTGTGCTTGAAAATCTGCAATGTGCTGCTCTAGTAATTTTAAAAGTCCAAACTTTTGCACATCTTTAGAAAAGTGCACTGCAACGTTTTTATCTTCTAATAGTTGTGCCTCTCCAGGTTCAAAAGATCGTATGCCTATAAGGGATAAAAGTTCAGGCTGCACCTTAACTTTTTCGCTAAGAATACTGGTTAATGCAGGATCACCCTCACCAAGCAGGCAGGCAATGGGCATGCCGTGAAGATTACCTGATGGGCTGGTTTTAAACGTATGGGCATCCATATGAGCATCAATCCAAATTAAGCCAAAACGGTCATGGTGTGCGGCAACGCCAGACCAAGTTCCAATAGCACAGCTGTGATCACCGCCAAAGGTTATAAACTTTTTATTTTGTTCTACTACCTTTTTGGTAGCTTTGGCCAGGCGCAAGGAAAAGTCTTCTAGCATCGCTACTTTGTTGGCTTGGGCAATGGCTTCAATGGTTTGATCCCAGCAAGGGGCTAAATAGGGAAAGCGCTTTAAGATAGCGTCGGGTGCTTCTTCGCAGCCTTTAATGCCTGCGCAATCGCCAATTGCAGCACCAATATAGCGAAATTTTTCAAAGTGGTCCATGCTTAACTCCTTAACAAGCTGTATAAGTCTTTAGGGTCATCGAGATTTGGAATCATCTCAACTTGTGCGCCAATATCAAGCTTTTGTGCTAAATCGTAATTAAGGTTTAAAGTTGAGAAGTCTTCTAAAGCAATGCCTACCGAGTCAAAAAGCGTAATACTTTGATCATTGGTTCTGGCTGTTTTTTCTTTACGAATAATTTGGTCAAATTGGCTGTGGACACGGGCTTTAGCTTCTGCTTCACTATAGCGCTGGATTTCGCCTTCGATAAAAGATTGTTCAAAGTATTCAACGACGATGACACAGTGGTCTAGAAGATCTTTAGCAATTTCAGTTTTACCAGGACAATCCCCACCCAGGCCGTTAATATGCGTGCCAGCTTTGACCCAATCTTTTTCAATAACATCAACATGGTTTTTACATGCCGTGCAGACAATAACAATATCGCTTTGACGCACCGCTTCTTCATTACTATTACAGGCAATAAATTTAATATCAGGGATATCCTGCATATTGCGCGCAAAACGTTCCATGGCATCTGGGTCGATATCGTGATAATACACCGTGGTGATATCCCGGACTAGGGTGTGGGCAATAATCTGAAAGTCACTTTGTGCACCGGTACCGATCATAGCAATACTTTGCGCATTTTTTCTAGATAGAAAATCACTAGCTAGCGCCGAACTTGCTGCAGTGCGAAGCGCAGTAGAGAGGGTCATTTCACTGATGCAGACTGGATAGCCATCGCTGGTTTTAGAAAGTTGTCCAGTGGCAACAACAGTTTGTTTTTGGCTTAGTGGGTTTTTCGGGTGGCCATTGACGCATTTATAGCTAAACCAGTCTTGATCAGCAATAGGCATGAGTTCTATCACGCCACCTTCAACATGAAAGGCCGGTCTGGCAATAATATCAAACTCGTGCCACTTGGTGAAATCTGCTTTTATGCGCTGCATTAAATCTTGTAAATAGGGTTTGATGCCGTAGCGCTTAAGGATGGTGACAATATCAGAAACGGTAAGTAAGCGAATCATAAGCGGCCTTTTGAAAAAATAAGTTAATTTGTTAATGTAGCGCCTTTGGCCTGATTTGGCAATGGGTAGATCTAGCCTGCCTCATAAAAAAACACCACGCTAACCCATAGCTATCACTAGGATAATGTTATATAATCGAGTATCTTTTTTTTATCTTTTTGTGGTCTATGGCTCAAAAGTGTCCAACCATCTTTATGCTTGGTATTGCTGGGGCAGGCATGGCCGCTTTGGCACGTATTTTGCACCTTAATTCTAACCTCGTATTAGGCTATGATCAAAATCAAAATTCCACATGTGCCGCATTGCGTGATCTTGGTGTGAATATTAACCATGATATGGCAGATGTTGATTTTTCAGGAGTCGATCAATTAGTCTACTCAAGCGCATTTAGCCCCGTGCATCCTTTAATGATAAAGGCAAAGAAAGCGGGCATTAGCTGTGTCAGTCGCGCAAGATGTTTGGCAGATTGTATGCAAGGCTATGAGCAAATTGCCATAGCGGGTTCTCATGGTAAATCAACAATTGCCGCACTACTGTGCTATATGTTGCAACAGCAAGCGTTTATGCCCTCTTATGCCATAGGTGCCCCTATTGCACAAACAACTTTTCAGGGTCATATTGATGAAGGCCAACATTTTATTTTTGAAGCGGATGAAAGTCAAAATGAATTATCGTATTATGCGCCGCAAAAGGTGCTCTTAAGCAATATCAGCGCTGATCATCTTGGGGCATATGGCAATAACTTTGATGCCTTATTAGATCAAATGCACACCTGGCTTAGCCAGCTAGATCAAGATGCGCTTTTGGTGTATAACCAGGATGATCCTCATCTAGAAGACATTGTACCTAGCCTTGCTTGCAAGCGCATTACTTATGGATGCAGTGCAGCAAGTGATGCACGTATTGAAGCATATCGTACAGAATCAGGTTTTAGTTATTGGAATGTATCTTATCAAGGGCGATCTTATGCATTATCCTTGCCGATGCCAGGGCTTTATAATGCCTACAACGCTACTGGTGCATTTATAATGGCAATAGCCCTTGGTGCGTGTCCAGATGCCTTGTTACAAGATACGCAGCGTTTTCCAGGTTTATATCGACGCGCCATGACTTGTGCAAAGTATCGTTTTGCTAGTGCCCATCATCAGGTTTTAGCAGATTATGGCCACCATCCTAAAGAAATACAAGCGTACTATCATGCCTTAAAAACCAGGTCAGATACAAAACTATGCGTGGTGTTTCAGCCGCACCGTTACAGTCGCACCAAGGCCTTATGGCAAGATTTTGTGCGCGTTTTATCCGAGATAGATAAACTTATTTTGCTAGATATTTATGCCGCTGATGAGGCAAAGGATGCTGGTGTTTCAAGTTATGGATTATTTCAGGATTTGCAAAAAACTATGAAAAATGTTTATTACTGTCCTGACAAAGCGGACTTATATACTTTGTTAAATCAGGTTTTGGAAGCTAAAGATACCATAGTATTGCAAGGCGCGGGGGATGTGTTTTTTATTCCACAGCACTATGCTTGGCAGGAATATGCCTTGCAGAATTCTAAAATGGAGGTCATGTAATGAAGCTTGCAAAAGGGCAATTACATCATGGGGTTTCTTTGGCACCATTTACTTCTTGGCGCATAGGCGGTGAGGCACAAGCCTTATATTGGCCAACAGATAGTGCAGATTTAATTAACTTTTTAAAAAATCACAAAGCCCAAGAAACTATAAGCTTTTTAGGCCTGGGCTCCAATGTCCTTGTTGGAGATGGTGGCATAAAAGGTTTAACGGTGATCACCCAGGGTGCATTAAACCAACTAGAAATGATTGATACTCACAAGGTAAGAGTTGGTGCGGGTGTTTCTTGTGCTAAGGCAGCACGTTTTACTGCGCGTAACCATTGTGGCGGTGGTGGGTTTCTTGCCGGTATTCCAGGCACAATTGGTGGGGCTTTAGCGATGAATGCTGGGGCATTTGGCGGGGAAATTTGGCCGATCGTTTCTCAAGTGCAGCTATTAAGTAGGGAAGGGGAGCTTAAAACTGTGTCTAAGGATGCTTTTAGTTATAGTTATCGGAGTTTGAAGGGTTTGGCTGAAGGTTGGTGGTTTTACAGTGCTGATTTATGTCTTGTGCCAGGAGATCCTAAGGAAGGTCTAGAGAGTATTAAACATTTACTTGCTAAAAGAGCGCAAACACAGCCCACAAATGAGCCCAGTTGCGGGAGTGTTTTTCGCAATCCAGATGGTGATTTTGCAGCGCGTCTTATTGAGTCAGTGGGTTTGAAGGGTCATCGTATTAATCAAGTTCAGATTTCGCCAAAGCATGCAAATTTTATGGTTAATTTAGGTGGGGCTCGGGCTCAGGATGTCAAGGAAATGATTGATCTTGCGCAAGAAAAAGTTGAGCAAGCCCATGCAGTTTCCCTCAAACGCGAAGTCATTTATATCGGTGAGGATTAAGATGATGTATCAAGATAGTCCTATTGCTGTTTTATGTGGTGGAACCTCAAAAGAGCGAGAAATTTCCTTGTTATCTGGTCAGGCGGTTTATGATTCTTTGCACGCGCAAGGGTATGATGTGATTAAACTCGATACGCAAGATACATCCTTTTTAGAGCCCTTAAAAGCAGCCAAGGTGCAAAGGGCTTTTGTTGCCCTGCATGGTCCTGGCGGTGAAGATGGTGAAGTTGCGCGTGTTTTAGCGCAGCATGATATTAGTGCAACAGGCAGCTGTGCACAATCTTCAGCCTTAGCTATGGATAAAATGGCGACTAAGCGCATATGGCAACAAGCACAATGTTGCACGCCTAAGGCCTGTTATGTTCAAGATTATACGCTAGAGCAACTTAGCCAAGAAATTGGTTTTCCCATGGTGATTAAGCCTACGCTAGAGGGCTCAAGTTTTGGGGTGAAAATGGTGCATGCTTTTGAAGATTTGGCCAGTGCCATACAAAGTGTTCAGGCTTATGGGCCTCTAATGGCAGAAGCCTTTGTTGCAGGGCGAGAGCTTACTATAGGTTGGGTTGGCGATCATCTCTTGCCGATGATAGAAATTACCACGCCTGAGGGTTTTTACGATTATCAAGCCAAGTATCAATCTAATTCAACATCTTATCTGTTTCCCAAGGATATTGCTCCAAGTATTGAAAAACAATGTTACGCCCTAGCGCAAAAAGCGTATCAAAGCGTAGGATGTTCTGGTTGGGGGCGTGTGGATTTTATTTTAGATCAACAAAGCTGTCCTTATCTTCTTGAAGTTAACACTATTCCGGGTATGACACAAAAGAGTTTGGTGCCTAAAGCCGCACAGGCTTATGGTTGGAGTTTTGATACCTTGGTAAGTCATATTTTAGAGGCGCGCTAAGATGCTATTCAAATCCAAACGTGCTTTATATACGATGCTTGCTGTTTTACTATTGATGCTTGGTGCCATGACAGTTTACGGATTGTTATATTTTTTAAACCAGCCCCTAAAGCAGGTTAAAATATATAGTGCTAATCCAGTGGTATCGCAGCAGGCAGTTGAAAATGTGCTTAAGCCTTTGACGCATACCAAGTTGTTAAAGCTTAATTTGGCTAAGATTCAAAGCCAATTGCAAACGCTTCCAGGGGTTGGGAAAGTGGTATTAGCGCGCATTTATCCGCATACGCTTCAAGTGCGTCTTGATAGCCCCGCAGTGCTTGGTTTGTTTAATGGCAATGTTTTATTAGAAGATGGTTCAATTGTGCCGCCACGCAAGGACTTAGATACTTCATCCTTGTTAAATATAAGCGCATCAGACCATGATTTACCTAAAGTGCTGGGTGATTTGCCGCATTTTCGGGCTATTTTACATAGCGGGGGATTAAAGCTTAAGGGCATCAGCTATACCGATTGGGGCTTGTATCAATTGCAATTATCTGATGGCGTGCATCTTATTTTAGGTCGGGCGCATCAGTCATATCGTTTAGCATTATTTACCAAGATCTACCCTGATTTAAAAGCCGAGCATAAAACACCTATTAATAGGGTGGATATGCGTTATAAAACGGGCTTGGCGCTGGCTTAGTTTTCAGTATGCACCACAAGAATATCTTGTTTGGCATGGTGTAAAACAGCATTAGCGGTGGAGCTAAGGAGTACACCGGCTAAATTTGGCTTGGTGTGGGCGCCCATCACTACTAAATCTGCATTAATATCTTCTGCGCAATCTAAAATTTCTTGTTTAGGTGAGCCTTCTTTAAAGAAGGTATGCTCTGGAGAAATGGATAAGTCATCTGCAAGGTCTGCCAGTTGTGTTTTGACTTGTTTTTCCAGTTCCATTTGCATTTGAGGAAGGTAAAACCCGCCAAGTGCAGCGGCATCAGGAACCACGGAAACCACGTGTGCTTTGGAACCAAAGGTATCAATAATGCGTTTGGCTTGCTCTGATACTGCTTTATGACAAGGGTTTAAGTCGGTCGCTAACAAGATGTTTTGATAGGGCTTTTGTACTAGACGAGAGCCTTTTTTGTTAATGCGCAGGGTTAGCACATCACACTGTGCGGTATGTAAGATGCCATTGGCAGTGGATCCTAGTAAGAGGTTTAAACCGTGGCGCGCATGGGAGCCGCAGATAATAAGGTCGTGATTGTTGTCTTTGGCGTAATCACTAATATGGTGGTGAATACTGCCTTGATCGATGTGGGTTTTAATATCTTTACGATCGAGCTCATCCAGCAAGGCCTGCATTTTTTGTTTGGTTTTATCGATCATTTCTGCTTCAAAATCATAGGCAAAGGGGACATTGGAGATGGCTTGTGGTAAGACACTCATAAGGGTTAAAGAAGCATGTTCTTGTTGCGCCCATTGGCAGGCAGTATGAACAATGTCGTGGTAATCTTCGTATAAGTTAATAGCGGCAAGTATATTTTGATATGGCATATCCCTCTCCCTTTTGAATATCATTTCAACCTTGGTATTATGCGCTGCTTTTAAAAAAAGCGCAAAGGGAAATAAAGTTTGGTTGATATGTACAGCACTTTTTATGATTCATTCAATAGATCATGACATGTAATCTGTGCATAAATGTAATGGATGCTCTAAATGCTATAAATTTTTAATACCCTATCAAGGTAAAATAATTATAACATTTAGAGCAATCCTGTATGTTTAATTTGGTCATTTTGGCTAAAGCTTTGTGTTTATGTATGTGCCATAGCGCTTTAGTTTTTTAAAAATATTAAACTTTTTAAGATCCTAATAATGACTTAAATTTGTTGGAAATAGACGCGAATAATCCAGTGCTCTTTGTAGTATGTTGTGCTGTAGCTGTGGATTGGGTTTCTTCAGTTGTGGTCACACCCTTTGCAGCTTGATCGGTAGTGCTTGCTGTTGTAGGCTGTGCCGCTTGATCGATAGTGCTTGTCGCCTCTGTTGCAGTCTGTGTAGCTTGACCGGCTGAGTTTGTTGCATCTGTTGCATCTGTTGCATCTGTTGCAGCCTGTGCAGCTTGATCAGTAGCTTTAGTAGCTGTATCTGCTACAGCCGTATCGGTAGTTTTTGCCGTTGCATCTGTTGTAGGCTGTGCAGCTTTATCGACTGTGTTTGTAGCACCTGCTGCTGCTTGTGTAGCTTGATCGGCAGTGTTTGTAGCACCTGCTGCTGCTTGTGTAGCTTGATCGGCAGTGTTTGTTGCATCTGTTGCAGTCTGAGCAGCTTGCTTAGCAGTGTTTGTCGCATCTTTTACAGTCTGTGCTACTTGATGAGCAGTGTTTGTTGCATCTTTTAAAGCCTGTGCGGTTTGATCAGTAGTGCTTGTTGCATTTGTTACAGTCTGTGCAGCTTGATCATTAGTGCTGTTTTCTAGTGCAAATAAACTAGAGGTCGAGATTAATAGTAGGCTTGTTATGCTGATAGCAGCTATTTTGCTTAATTTTTTCATTTCATTTCCTTATGTTAGTGGATTAGATAAGATATTATAACTCTTGTCCCTCACCCATCTTAATTGGAAAAACAATAAATGCAACATTAGTATTAATGTTTTTTTTTTTGATCAGAAATGTATCAATTGTTTTCCAGCTCACAAAGGTCTCTAGTTATCTGTCTTGAGATGGCAGATAGTGGGGAGGCAAAGTTTGGTGTAGGTGCACCGCAACCTGATCCTATAAGTGGGTACGTCCCATTTGAAAGCCTAAGTGTGGCGATTAAATTGGACGCACCATTTTCTATGAGGTTTTAGCTAACAAGGTAATCATTTTCACAGACCTTAGTCCAGGCCGCGACAAAATCATTGACAAATTTTTCTTGATTATCGTCTTGGGCGTAGAGTTGGGCATAGGCTTTGAGAATGGAGTTAGATCCAAAGACTAAGTCAACTCTTGTTGCTGTCCATTTAACGGCTTTACTTTCACGATCGCAAATTTCATAAAGTCCGTTTTCATCCTTGCGCCATAGGTATTGCATATCAAGAAGATTAACAAAGAAATCATTGCTTAAGCATCCAACTTTATCGCTTAATACGCCATGCTTCGTATCTGCAAAATTACATCCTAGCACGCGCATGCCGCCAACAAGCACGGTCATTTCAGGAGCTGTTAGGCCAAGTAGGGCGCTTTGATCAACCAGAAGTTGTTCGCTAGGCACGGGGAAATCTTGTTTCAGATAGTTGCGAAAGCCATCGTATTCTGGTTCAAGTGGTGCAAAGGAATCACTATCGGTCATGGCAGAACTTGCATCGCCACGTCCGGGGCTAAAGGGTACTTTGATGTTAAAACCGGCGGCTTGTGCAGCTTCTTCAATGGCCATGTTCCCAGCTAGTATAATGGTATCGGCAACACTTGCATCACAAGCTTGTGCAATAGGCTCAAGTTTAGCCAATACACGTTCTAGGCGCTGTGGTTCATTACCTTCCCAGCTTCTTTGTGGGGCAAGGCGAATGCGCGCGCCGTTGGCGCCACCGCGTCGATCCGATTGTCTAAAGGAGCGGGCACTATCCCAGGCTGTTGCAACGCGATCACCAATAGAGAGTTCTGCTGCGCTAATTTTTTGCTTTAAGCTTGCAAGATCATAGCTGCGGTTTCCTTCAGGAATAGGGTCTTGCCATATTAGGTCTTCATTGGGTACATCTGGGCCAAGATAGCGTGCTTTAGGGCCCATATCGCGATGGGTTAATTTAAACCATGCTCTGGCAAAAACTTCAGAAAAGTACTCTTGGTCTTGATGAAAACGCTCTGATATTTTTCTGTAAATGGGGTCTTTAATCATTGCCATATCTGCATCGGTCATCATGGGTTTATAACGTATGGAGGAATCTTCTACATCGCTTGGCATATTGGCTTCTTTGATATCTTTAGGTTGCCATTGATTGGCGCCAGCAGGGCTTTTAGTTAATTCCCATTCGTGATTAAAAAGCATTTCAAAATAGCCATTATCCCATTTAGTTGGATGGGTGGTCCAGGCGCCTTCTATACCACTGGTTACGGTATGTCTGCCGGTGCCGTTTTTCGTTTTATTGATCCAACCAAAGCCTTGGTCTTCAATTGGCGCGCCTTCTGGTTCTGGTCCTAAAAGGCTTGCATCACCATTGCCATGGGCTTTTCCGATAGTATGGCCGCCTGCAGTGAGGGCGACGGTTTCTTCATCATTCATCGCCATGCGGGCAAAGGTTTCGCGAATATCCTTGGCGGTTCTAAGTGGATCAGGTTGGCCATCCACGCCTTCTGGGTTGACATAAATTAAGCCCATTTGAACCGCAGCAAGTGGTTTTTCTAGGCTAGCACTTTGTTTGTCTTGATAGCGTTTTTTCTCAAGCCATTTGTTTTCAGAGCCCCAATAGATATCTTTTTCCGCTTCCCAGATATCCTCGCGACCAAAACCAAAGCCAAAGGTTTTTAGTCCCATTGATTCATAGGCCATATTACCGGCAAGAATAAATAAATCGGCCCAGCTAATGTGATTGCCGTATTTTTTCTTAATCGGCCATAATAAGCCGCGGGCTTTATCAAGGTTGCCGTTATCGGGCCAAGAGTTCAGGGGAGCAAAGCGCAAATTACCATTGTTGGCCCCACCCCGGCCATCCCAGGTTCGGTAGGTTCCGGCTGCATGCCATGCCATGCGCACCATCAATCCGCCATAATGGCCCCAGTCTGCGGGCCACCATGCTTGGTTTTGGGTCATAAAGTCTTGTAAGTCTTTTTTGAGAGCGGCTACATCAAGTTGTTTGAGGCTTTCGCGGTAGTTGAAATCAGTGCCCATGGGATTACTTTTTTGATCATGCTGATGTAAGATATCTAGATTAAGATTATTGGGCCACCAATCTTGGTTGGACTTTTCATGGGCGGTGTGGGAACCATGCATAACGGGACATTTACCTTTAGATTGTACTTTTTCTGTGCTCATATTTTTTTTCCTTAGTGAAAATGGTTTCTTAGTGTAATGTGCTTTGCATTAAACTGCAATCTTGGTTATGGATTGAGTCATTTTTAAAGCGATCACTTTAGGATGGCATATTATATTTTTTAGGTAAAATTAATAATTATGATATATGTTATAGGTATGCACTATGATAACAATCAGGCAAGGCATCCGTAAGCAGTGACCTTACCTCACCTTATCAAGGCTGTTTACTACCTCCATCACCGGGGGCTCGAACTGAACCCGCGTTACCCTTAGATATTCCTGTCCGTGCACGTGAACTCAAAGGCAATAATTCAACACCACCTCCCTCGGCAGTCTTCATCGCTTGTACCTTGAGATACTCTCGTCCCTTCTCCTTCAATTCACTAAGGGCTATATCCCTGAGACAACATCGTACATGTTTATCCTTATAAAAAAATCCGTCCGGTGTTTGACCTTTTAATACCATTCCGATTTCTTCCACCTTCATGATTTGTTCATCAACACATTCAGATAAATCAGCAGCTATTTTCTTCGCAAGCTCTCCAAAAGTCATACCACCGTCGGTCCCCTCCTCCTTTTCTACCTGCCTTTTAAGTTCCTCACTTCGCGTCTCACATCTCACCTTTGTCCAAAACTGGTAAGTCCTTGACCCAAGATCCATTACGCTTGTAAGACTCCCCTCACGTCTCCGCAATCTCATCTTTAACGCATACAAATGCGCACAAAGCTTTGCCGTACTACGTTCTGATTCCTTAGCAGGTTCAGGGGCTCCACCTACCCATTTCCATGGTAACGCGGTAACCTTTTTTTGCAAAGTCTCCACTTCTCTCAGAATACTTAATAATCGAATAGCTTTCTTATCTTTCCATCGATATTCTACACTTGACCCCCGTCTCTGCTCCTCAAACACTAACGTCTCACTAAGCTTTTGCAAGACCTTCACACAGCCGACTAACGCGATCTGGTCTTTAGTGCCCTCGTCTCCTAGGTGTGATCGAACCCGCTCTGTTGCCGTTTTTATATCCTCATCCCTCGCGGAAATCGCCTCTATCCTTTCCACTATGCTTTCGAGCTCACCCCATACTTTAGCCCTCACGCCTTCATTCACCTCCTCTTCCCCTGCCACTGACCTCGCATCTACCTCACAGATCTTCGCCAACAACTTTCCCGCCGTACTATCCCATTCAACTCCTGGTAATCCGTAACCCTCGTAGTCTGTTACAAGACATTCATTCAAATCATCCCGATCCACACCTCTTAATCTATAATACGCAAATCTGCACTTGCGTTCTTCCTCTTCAAACCTTTGACTTATCCTTTCCGCCACCTTGCTCTCGCCCTGATCATCGTATTCCTCGAACAATACCTTTACCTCCTCTCTCATTTCTCGCCATGCCAATGGATCATCGACTCGATAAGGCCTACGACCAGTGTCTTTCTTCCTGAGCCATGACGTACAAAGTTTTTTGTACGCGCTCGTAAGCCCTACATTTCCCAATTTCTCTACCTCCATCACATCATTCACTAATGACTCTAATTGTTCCTTTCCACAACGACGATTCCTTGCCTTGCTCAATTGAGCTCTTCTCTCCGCTGCGTATGCATTCTCGTTTATCCATATTTCCAACTTTTCACTTCCTGCTAAATCCGCAATCCCAGCTGGTGCTGGAAGTGTTAATTTTCCGGACCAGTTATACAACCTGCGTATGGACGTCCAATCCTTGTCTTCTTTTAGCTTATCATAGAGGTCCATCACTCCAGCATCAAAATCTTCCCTCCGTTCCTCAAACGCTGCGTCATTAATCTCTCTCCCACAAAATTCTAGCATCGCCTTTTCCTCTTCAGGGTACTTCCTCATCATATCTTTTAGCAATTTTGCGTCCGCTGAGGCTGGTTCGAGGCCACTTGCATTCTCAAGCAGCTTGGTTAATAGTAATCCAGCACCAATACCTTTGCCTAATTTATCTATTTTCTCACCATACTTCTCTTCAAAACCTTGAACCCTCTGGTTCCACTGCTTATAACCATCCTCTCCCTCCATTCCAAACTTATGGTGTTCCAAGCCTCTCCATATCCCATGCCCCACTTCCTTCCTGTTCCAGTCTCGTCTTATCTTTCCTACCAGATCCATATTTCTTAATACTGAATAAAAGGTATCATCTCCCAATTCCAGAAAACCCCTTTTTATTTTACCTACTAGATCAGCTTGCTCGTATTCGTCTAGATCTGGTACAACTTTCAGAAGCTCCGTTTCACGTTTCATTCTGCCCGCAGCCTCATGCGTCCCTTCCACCTCTTTAAGCAAAGCGGGTACCACCCTCACGACCTCCCAGAATTCCTCCTCGCTCCCTTCCGATCTTACTCCAACTGCTCCATCCGCCCCCGGCTTATAGGCCTTAATAATGCTTCTTCGCATTTCCTGTAATGGATAATTAATACTTCCCTTCAATGTCCAATCCCAACCATACTTCGTACAAACCTCCTGATGGCGAGTCGTTAGCACTTCTACTATGACAGCCTTAGCTCCTTCATCATCACCCTCACATCCAGCCACCAGCACCGCCTGCGCCATGAGCCTTCTCAAGTCCTCGACCCCAGACCCACCGGACTTGATGCGGTCCATCACTATTCTCTGGACTAGCTCCCATCCGTATTCGCCTCCCATTATCCCTCTGATTTGCTCCTTTTTACTCTTCATCTCCTTTCCTCCTTATCTACCACAATACGTACACCACCTCCGGCGTCCACGTTACGATCTCAGTGACATCCTACCACGCGCCATAATAGCGCCAATTATTAACACTTCCTTCCTTATTTTTATGACTTTGACGCTATTTTCATAACGCTCGCTCATAAAGCCCAAAGCCAATTTCTTTCAAAACTACAATCACTCATCTTTTGAGTATT
>CACEWE010000009.1 GCA_902563055.1 uncultured Gammaproteobacteria bacterium
GTGATGGCTGATAGCACTGACAAGCTTCTTTTTCTATCTTATAACGACGCTGTAAAGCTTAGAAAATTTTTCTGAAGATCCGTAAATACACTAGCCACCTTTAGAATGAGCCTTGGCAGGTTCCTTGAAATTATGAGTTGTGCTTTGCGATTTTCAATTTCTTAAAACTCTGTATTTTAGCGTGATGCTTCATTATTGGTATTTGCGTTGACAAAATAGTAGTTAAGTTAAAACTTCATATTAAAAAAATAAGCCAAGTAAAAAGTTTGGCAGATGCCTTACAGTAGGACAACTCTTGTTCAGAACGGCGTTTTATGGTAGGGTGCTTTTTTTGGTTTTGAGGGGGCTTTTTTATGGCAAATATCCACACGCAATTGGAACAAAGAATTTTGTTGTTAGATGGTGCGATGGGAACCATGATCTCGACCCAAAATCTTCAGGAAGAGGACTATCGTGGTGCGCAGTGGCAAACACATGATTGTGATCTCAAAGGCAATCATGATTGTTTATCTCTAAGTAAGCCTGAGGCTATTGAGCAAGTTCATCGCGCGTATCTAGAAGCTGGGGCTGATATTATTGAAACCAATACTTTTAATGCCAATGCCATCTCCCAGTCCGAATATCAACTGCAATCTCATGTTTTAGAAATGGCCACCAAAAGTGCACAGTTGGCTCGTAAATTAGCCGATGAATATAGTGCTAAAACGCCCGATAAGCCACGTTTTGTTGCTGGGGTGCTTGGGCCAACCAATCAAACCCTATCGCTTTCTCCTGATGTGGAGGATCCGGGCTTTCGTAAAATAAGTTTTGATCAACTTGTAGAGGCTTATAGCCAAAGTATCGAAGGTTTGGTTGCAGGTAAAGTGGATGTAATATTTATAGAAACAATTTTTGATACACTCAACGCCAAGGCAGCTATTTATGCGTGCTTATCTTACTTTGAAGCACATAATATAACATTGCCTATAGCCTTGTCGGTGACAATTACTGATGCTTCAGGACGTACTTTATCAGGTCAAACCATAGAGGCCTTTTGGAATTCTATTGCCCATGCAAAGCCCTTGTGGGTTGGGATTAACTGCGCGCTTGGTGCAGAGAAAATGGCGCCCTATGTTGATCGTTTAAGTCAAATTGCCACCTGTTATGTCAGTGCCCATCCTAACGCCGGCTTGCCCAATCCGTTTGGTGAGTATGATCAAACCCCACAGCAAATGGCACAAGAAGTGGCGCCTTTTGTTGAAGGCGCTTGGATTAACGTTATTGGTGGTTGTTGCGGTTCGACGCCTTCACATATTGCCGCTATTGGCGATCTTATTGCCAATAAGCCAGTGCGCAAAAAAGCTAAAGCCCAAGGTTACGCACAATTGAGTAATTTAGAGCCCTTGTCTATTACCAAAGATTTAAACTTTATTAATATTGGTGAGCGTTGTAATGCAACCGGTTCAAAGCGCTTTTTAAAACTGTTGCAGCAAGAGGATTTTGCTCAAGCCGTGCAAGTGGCCAACCTTCAAGTAGAAGGCGGTGCGCAGATGATTGATGTCAACGTGGATGAGGCGATGATAGATGGTCCTAAAACCATGGCTAAGCTTTTAAATTACTTGGCATCTGAACCTTTAGCATCCAAGGTTCCTGTGGTGCTTGATGCTTCCAAGTGGGAAGTATTAGAAGTGGGTTTAAAACATATACAGGGTAAGGGGATTGTCAATTCCATTAGTTTAAAAGAGGGTAAAGAAGCTTTTGTAGCCCAGGCCAAAACCATTTTACGTTATGGGGCCGCGGTGATTGTGATGGCTTTTGATGAAGAAGGCCAGGCAGATACTAAAGCGCGTAAAGTAGCTATTTGCCAGCGTGCATTTAAAATTTTGGTCGAAGAAGTGGGTTTTATGCCCCATGATATTATTTTTGATCCCAATATTTTTGCAGTGGCAACGGGTATAGAAGAGCACAATGACTATGGTCGCGCTTTTATTGAAGCCATTACCCAAATCAAATCTAGCTGTAAAGGTGCCATGATCAGTGGTGGTGTGAGTAATATTTCCTTTTCATTTCGGGGTAATTTAGGCTTAAGAGAGGCCATTCATAGCGTATTTTTATACCATGCGAAAAAAGCTGGAATGGATATGGGGATTGTAAATGCAGGGCAGTTGATGTTGTTAAATGATATTGCTGCAAAAGATAGAGACATTATTGAAGCAGTGCTGTTTAATCGTCACCCGGGTGCATGTGAGGCTTTATTGGAACTGGCCAATAGTTACAGTGGCAAAACCAAAGCGGCTAGCCTTGATTTAAGCTGGCGTAAGGAATCAGTTGCAGCGCGATTAGCCCATAGTTTGGTTCATGGTATTATTGACTATATAGAAGCAGATACTCACGAGGCGATGGAGGATTTGGGTGATCCTATGCTGGTCATTGAAGAACCTTTAATGGCGGGTATGAATGAAGTAGGGGATTTATTTCAAGAGGGGGCAATGTTTTTACCGCAGGTGGTTAAAAGTGCCAGGGTCATGAAAAAGGCAGTGGCTTATTTATTGCCCTTTATTGAAGCGAATAAATCCTCAACTATGCGTCATAAAGCCAAAATATTAATGGCTACCGTCAAAGGTGATGTGCATGATATTGGTAAAAACATTGTGGCAGTGGTCTTGCGCTGTAACAATTATGAAGTTATTGATCTTGGGGTGATGGTGCCTTGTGAGACGATATTAGAGCAAGCCCGTAAGCACAAGGTCGATGCGATAGGCTTGAGTGGTTTAATTACCCCCTCATTAGACGAAATGACCCATGTGGCTAAAACCATGCAGCAACAAGGCTTTAGTATTCCTCTATTTATTGGTGGTGCTACTACCAGTAAAAAACATACAGCGGTTAAAATTGCACCGCATTATCAGCATACAGTGTTGCATGTTCTAGATGCATCGCGTACGGTTCCTGCAATTAAAAATTTACTAGGCAAAGACAAGCAAGATTTTGCGGTGAAAGTAAAACAAGAACAGGCGCAAATTGTTAAAGAGTACCAAGATAAAAATCAGCAAAGTGCCTATATTTCTATTAAAGAGGCTAGGGCCAAAGCCTTAAGCTTAGATTGGCAGACATTTATTCCGCCAGTGCCGCGTTGTTTGGGGGTAAAGCAAATTGATCAGGTGTCGCTTGCAACATTAAGGGAGTATATAGATTGGACGCCATTTTTTCATAGTTGGCAAATTAAAGGCTCTTATCCAAAAGTTTTCCAAGATAAAGAAAAAGGCGCCCAGGCACAGCAGCTATTTGATGATGCGCGAATTATTTTAGATCGATTCATTGCTGAAGAACTCGTGCGCCCTAAAGGTGTAATAGGCTTATTTCCTGCCAACTCATGTGGCGATGATATTATTGTCTATGATCCAAATGATGCAGAGAGAGAGATTGGGCGCTTTTACCATTTGCGTCAACAAAAAAAACATATCAACGATTTGCCCTACTTATGTTTGGCAGATTTTATTGCACCGGTATCTTGTGGCAAGAAAGATTATATAGGTGGTTTTGCCATTACCACCGGCCATGAGATTGATGCGCTTTTAGAGCCATTAAAAGCCGAAGATAACGATTATCAAATTATCTTACATCAAGCCATTTGTGATCGCTTAGTAGAGGCCTTTGCTGAATACTTGCATCATCAAGTAAGGACCCAATATTGGGGCTATGCACCAGATGAAAATTTAAGTCATAAAGAACTATTAAAAAGCCGTTTTGATGGCATACGCCCAGCTTATGGGTATCCGGCATGTCCTGAGCACACTGAAAAAGAAACCTTATTTAAATTATTAAAAGTTGAGCAACAAGCAGGCATTACCTTAACGGAGCACCATGCGATGTTGCCAGCAGCTTCTATTAGTGGTATTTATTTTGCCCATCGCCAAGCACGCTATTTTGGCTTGGGTAAAGTAGCTCAAGATCAGCTTCAAGACTATGCCAAGCGCAAGCGCGTTCAGGCAAATAGGGTTGAGAAAAGTTTATCTATGCAGTATGTTTTAGATTAAGATTGATTGCAAGTTCATCTCGCTTGCTTAGTGTTTTGGGTTATATACCATATATGAAGGTGTAGAAGATTGTGAGGAACTGAGTGTTTCGCCTCTAAAAATGCATTCCTTAGCTTGAGGTGCTAAACGTTGAGCTATTTGTGGGGCTGTTAAAGTTCCATCTTCCATTTTATCGCTAGTGAGTTTACTATCTGTTTGAGGCGTGTTCCTTTTCGTAATGGATTCGACCTCACCACTCATGATGGCAGTTAATTGATCAATTTTTTCATGTTTATCTAAAAGCAGGGCTGGGCTTTCATCTTCTTCATGTTTTTCTAAAAACGGTGTTGGACTTGGTGGGCGTTCTTTATCAGGCCTAAGGCTTAGTTTTGTTAACGCCATTATTTCTTCATCCTCATCTTCGCTACAACTATCATATTGAATTGATTCAAAATGGTCGTGTTGTTTTGGGATAGGAAGTTTTGTTATTTGGTCGTCCCCATCACTGTTATGTTTTCGCTTTTGCTTAGGCATTTGTTTTCCTTGCTTATATTGTTTTGTAAAATGTAATATATAAATTGGAAGATGTCAATATAAAAATATTTATTTATTTTTATTGTATTCTTAATTGTTTTATTGATATGTCTTGTAAGCATGGTTATAGGATTTTGAATCAGTAGTACATGTTTTTTAGCTATAAGCACAGGCTTAAATGTACTATGCATGATTTGAGGTGGAATTAGGGTATGAAACAGCTCCAGATTCACTTTTTTGATTTGTAGGTTTTTATGATTGATGCATTATTATGTATGTAAAATTGTTAGAACTGCTGTACAAGCATATACTTAAGTAGCTTGGTGTGCTTGTGCTTTTGTGCGTAGTAGCAACAATAAGGTTGTCATTTGCATTATATGAGTATGAAGCGCCTTATTACAGGTTCTTCTATGCTACAATGTGGTACTACGTTTTATCCTGTTATGGTTAAATACCTGACAATAGTAATGCACTTGAATCATCTTGATGTTCATCAAAGTCTAGGGGTTGACTTCTTGTTTGAGCGTTATCTTCGCCATAGCCTTCAGCTTCATTTGAATCATCCTCGATATATGAAAGCCTTGGGTTTAGATCTATATTAAAACTATCTCGACAAATTTCTTTATAGTTACTAGCGTCTTGATCACGGATACTATTATAAAATGCACTGGTTTGAGCTCCTCGACTAAAGCTACAACGGTTAATTTGAGGATTTGTGCGTAATTTTTGGAATAGGGCATTGATCATAAAATAAATAGGAACATTAGATGGTTCAGTGATATATGAAATTATTAAACTACTATTAAGGGCTTTAGCTAGCGAAGTTGGTAATGTATAGGCGTAACCATATTCACTACGAATCTTATGTCCTCCAAAAAAACTGAACCATGAAAATTTAAGTTTTTGGATGATAAGCGCCATAGAATCTTGCCTATGGATCAGCATTTCTTGTTCTTGAATCTTAGTTTTAAATCTATCTAAGTCAATTTCTGGATCTTGAGCCATCCGCCACAAATCTTCACAAAAAATGCGATGCGCGCGTTTAGAAATTTCATTATGGTTTTCACCCCACATTTCAAGGAACTCTTTTGGAGCTTGGGTTTTTTGGGCATCGTCCTTATAACTTAAAATACATTCGCGGGCCATGCTTACTTTGTTTTCTGCAAGGATTAAAGCATTGTATGCACTTTCGACCTTATTGTAAGTGTCCAAATCATGAAGGCTATTGGGATATGGGCATATGTGTTTATGAGGTCTGTTATTAAACATAAATAGAGAAGACAGTGCAGTAAAAATTTCATTTTTATGCTCTTCAAGTACCGTGTTCCAGCGCCATGTGAAATTTTCTTCCAGGTTTTTATAAGGGAAATCATCTTTTTTACCTTGGCATTTTATAATGCCTGCTTCAAATAGGCTTTGAATGCCGGGGGCTTCTTTAGCAATTGCATCAGGTTCATCAGACCATAGAGAAAGGGCTTGCCTAAGAGCGTCATTGTTAATAGTTCCTTCTATAAGTTCTATTCTACTTTCTATTTCTTCAGGTAAATTTTTAAGCATACTTTCTGCTAAGCTTCCAATTTTTGTAAAGGGTTTCAGTGTTCTGCTAAGAGCATCAGTTGTTTGATTTATTTCTTCGTGGGTAATTTGATGAGTCATACTATCATTGTCTTTAGCCATCTTAATTGACTCTGTAAAACAGTTCAAAACTATTTGTTGTTCCTGATAGAAATGGCCTTTCTTAAAGGTAGCTAGTTCTTTATAAACATAAACTATGTAATCTTGAAAGGCCTTAAGTTGTTGTTGATGATTTGTCGTTATAATTTTAATCAATTGTAATAAGATATCTTTTTCTTGAGCAGCGTCATATATGCCTGTTTTCATGCGTGAAAAATCTTCAGGTGTTGGTGAGGGGTCATTTATAACAGTTAATAAATGAATATCCTCGGGTAAATTTCCTGTACTTTGGCGGGCTTGGTACCGTCTTAGTTGAGGAGTCAGAGAGCCACTATGCTCTGACAAGCTGGAGGCTATTCTGGTACCCCTTCTGCCGCCAGTACTTTTTGCTTCTCTTTTGGATGCTGTTTTAAAGGGGGTTGTAGGTGGGGGTACTTCTACTCGAAGTGTTTGCTGAGTCCCTCCATTTGTTGTGCCATGAGTACCTTCTTCATCTCCAGCTTTAGATAAATATGTGCCATCTTCAGTGCCGTCGTCTTGAGGGTTTATTGATATTCCTGTAACTTGTTTTTCATTGTGTCGTTCACCTAAACCTGTAGATTTTAATTGCTCTTCAAAACTAAGCTTTTCACCTTCGGATATAGAATTTGAGTTTATTGTATTAAATATTGCATTATACAAATCTGCCTCAGCTTTTCCTCTATTGTCCCCGGTTGTTTTTGTAAATGCTTTCATTTGTTCAAATAATTCTGAGAATATGTGCTCACGGTCCTTTCCTCGGTCTAAGATGCTTAGGATTTCTCTATGCTCTTCCTTTAATTCGCTTATGAATGGTATAGCTTCTACATGCGAGTCTAGAGCATCAACTCTAAGTGCTTTTATAACAGGCATTAGTAATTTATCTAGTAGATTTTCAAGTAGGCTTATCATGTCATTGTTGTAGCGCCAGTATGATGTTCCTCCGCTCTCATGTAGCGCAGTCATGCACTTTAGAAGGGTTTCAAGCTGCATAAGGGGCATTATGCAGCTTAGGTATCCAGTGTAAGTTTTAATTAAATTCTCATCTTTTGTACTGATTTCTTTTTTATTCGGTATACAGGAATGTATACAGTATTGAACAAGTTCTTGACGTTCTTTTTGAAATTGTATATGGCGAAGTTCTGGAATAGATACACAGATGCTTTCTTCTATCCATAACCTCATTTCATCATTCACTATAAGGGGCTCTATAGTGATTTCGTCTGTCTTAAGTCTTGTGGAAGAGGAATTTCTTGAAATAGATTCTGGTTTTTTTATATGAAAGTGACTTTTATGTAAAGATAAAGATAGGTTAAAATCTTTTGTTTTAGCAAAATGCCATGAAAATGATTGAATAAATGTTGTAATGCTGTTGTATGCTGTAAAAATATGAGCATTGTCTGCAGTTGTTGAACTACGTATTTGTGTGAAAAGAAAGGAGAAAGTGTTTAGGTTAAGAGATAATTCACTGATATTGGTTTTAGTACTACGAAGAATATCACTAAACAAGGGATGCCTAAAAAGGTCCTCACTAACTAGTCTATAAGCATTAATTATGACTTTTATTGCATTTTTAAATGTGAATCTACTTATAGCTTTTTGGCTCTTTGTTGGAAAATTTTCATTTAAACCATTAAGAATGATCAAGGTATCTCTAATTATCGGTTGCTTCTCACTCACAAGAGCATTGGAATCTACAGCCTCTAATAAACGTTCTAAGAAATACATAGTTACCATTGCATAGTTAGATACCATGGTCGCTTCATCAGTTAAGTTTATTGATCTTCTATTCTTGTGCCAATCACTTATGCTATAAAATTGTTGACTGACTCCATCGAGTGTATGACTATATCTAGGCTTTGAAGCAAACTGTGCGCATTTTCTTAAACATTGACTTATGTGATTTTCCATTTGCCTTAAATACCTATTGCTCTCGTCGTAATCCCAAGGATACTCTGGTTTAATCTTCCAATGCTCATCAAGTACAAGTTCAATCCATCTTCGGCATGTGCTCTCTGCCACGCTTTCTTTTATTCTATCTAACTGTTGGTATGCTAAATCAGGGTTTGGTTTGGGATTTGAATAAGCCATAATAGAAAATCCTTTTTCATTTGAGTTTGGGGTGTGATACGTGTTTAGATAGGCAATGCTTGGATTGGTTAACGTTAATTGATGCTAAAACAAATAATATAATATAACAACAATTTTATATTATATTGCTCCTTTTTTATTCTCCTGACTTGAATATAAACATTTTCTAATTCTCTTTAAGCAGATGATTGTAGTATTTATAGGATTATTTGTAATGTAAAATGCTTTGTTGAAAATCTTATTTTAGGATGCTTGCAAGCATCTCTATTTTTTCCTGAAGCATAGTAAAGTACGCGTTTGAGGTTTTAACTAGATAGTTGGGCTTGGGTCGTGATGATTGATTTTGATTTGTCTGTTGTATGTTCTTGAAGTATGCTTTGCAGTTTTTTAAACGTTTGCAGTTTTTTTTTATTTTCTGCATTTTGATTTATATCATCTGATGGGTCGGAGGAGGTATATATCTCAATCCAATCTTCCAAAGGCTCCAGGGCGTTTATGCTTTCCTTCTCTTCCTCATCGTATACACAAACTTGAGCATTATATTTTTCTAGTAGTATAGTGATAGATGCAATAGGAGGATCTTCAAGGTCACAGAGGTAGTAAAGGAGGGTTTGGCCCTCATCATTAATATGATCGACAAGAGCCTTGTTCATATTTTTACTATCAAGTATAGGCTCAATTTTTTGTATTTCATCTTCTTCTAAAAATTGCAAACATATAGTATGGAGGTGCTCTAGATATAGTTGCTGATCTCTATCGTCATTATTTGTTTCTTGGAGCTTTTTTGTGTAGTGGTTTGCAAAAGGTATTAAAAGATCTAAGTCATCATCAGCATATTGGTAAGGAAGCTGCTTCTTATGATCTCTATCATTTGCAAGTTCTGGGGTATGTCTTAATAGAAATTTTATATTCTCAATGGAAGGCTTAATAATAGCTAGGTGTAATAAGTTTTGTAATTCTGGGCTTTTATACTCTTTGATCATTCTTGAGTTACTTTGATTGACCATTGTAGCGATGGGCAACTGGGACTTAATGCAATTTAGTAGTTGTGTTTGATCTTCAATATGCGCCAACTCATCATCTGATCCTGTGTCATCTTCAACTTTATGCTTTTTGTCTTCGTGTGTGCCGGGGGGCGAATCAGTTTTATGCTTTTTGTCTTCGTGTGTGCCGGGGGGCGAATCAGTCTTGCGTTTAGGCATTTCTATGTTCTTTGTTTTTTTTTATTATAATATAACTGTTTTTTTTGTAAAGATTAAGTAGTGCATGCTTACCGCCAAGGTTTTAGTCGTCATTTGAAAAATATATTTTTCTTTTCAGTTGGTAGATATCATAGCGATGTAAACATAAAGTTCTATTTATCATTTGCTTGTTGGAGGTTTGCAAACAAAGAACTATTATTTTTGTAAAATTGTCAAACCTGCTGTACAAGCATTGGTCTAAGGCCGAGGATGTGCTACCCTATGTGCGAATTTTAACAACAGTAAGGGTTCTTCATGAATTTACACGAATATCAGGCAAAAGATCTTTTTGCACAGTATAACTTACCAGTATCTAAAGGTTATGCAGCTAGCAATGCTCAAGAGGCAGTAGAAGCCGCTGAAAAAATTGGCGGTGATAAATGGGTTGTTAAGGCCCAGGTGCATGCTGGCGGCCGTGGTAAAGCCGGTGGCGTAAAGCTGGTGGACAACACCCAGGCGATTGCAGATTTTGCAGATAAAATGATTGGAACGCGTTTGGTAACTTTTCAAACGGATGCTACAGGTCAGCCTATTGATAAAATTTTAGTAGAGTCTTGCACAGATATTGCAAAAGAATTGTATCTTGGTGCGGTTATCGATAGAAGCTCACGAAGAATTGTTTTTATGGCATCTACTGAAGGTGGGGTTGAAATTGAAAAAGTTGCAGAAGAAACCCCTGAGAAAATTTTTAAAGCAGCGATAGATCCTTTGGTTGGTCCTCAGCCCTATCAAGGTCGTCAATTGGCCTTTCAATTAGGTTTAGAGGGCGTGCAAGTCAAAGAATTTGTGGCTATTTTTATGGGTCTAGCGACCATGTTTACAGAAAGAGACATTGCGCTTATTGAGGTTAACCCATTGGTTATAACTACTGAGGGACATTTGCATTGTTTAGATGCGAAATTAAGCATTGATTCTAATGCGCTTTATCGTCAAAAGGCACTTGCAGCATGGAGTGATCCTTCACAAGATGATCCACGTGAGCAGCGAGCAGCACAATGGGATTTAAACTATGTTGCCTTAGAGGGCAATATTGGTTGTATGGTTAATGGTGCAGGTCTTGCGATGGCAACCATGGACATCATCAAGCTTCATGGCGGAAACCCAGCAAACTTTTTAGATGTTGGTGGCGGGGCTACTCAAGAGCGCGTTGCTGAAGCCTTTAAAATTATTCTCTCTGATGATCAAGTTAAAGGTATTTTGGTAAATATTTTTGGTGGTATTGTCCGTTGTGACATGATTGCCAAAGGTATTATTGCAGCCGTTGAGGAAGTGGGTGTAAGCATTCCAGTCGTTGTGCGATTAGAAGGAACCAACAGCGAAGCAGGGCGTGAACTACTTGCTCAGAGCGATTTAAATATTACTGCTGCAGAAAGCTTAACCGGCGCGGCAAAAGAAATGATAGCATTGACAGCGTAAGGAAGAAAAAAAATGGCAATTTTAATTAACGATCAAACCAAAGTAATTTGTCAGGGCTTTACTGGCAAGCAAGGCACGTTTCATTCTGAGACTGCAATAGAATATGGCACGAATATGGTTGGCGGTGTTACGCCTGGTAAAGGTGGTCAAACGCATTTAGGTCTTCCAGTTTTTAACACGGTTGCTGAGGCGGTTGCTGCAACGGATGCTAGTGCTAGTGTGATTTATGTTCCAGCAGCGTTTTGTAAAGATTCTATCATTGAAGCTGCAGATGCGGGCATTGAGCTTATTGTTTGTATCACAGAGGGTATTCCTGTCTGTGATATGCTTGAGGTAAAGCAGTTTATAGAAGATAAAAATGCCCATGGCCACGTGGTGCGTTTAGTGGGACCAAACTGTCCTGGGGTGATTACTCCTGGAGCTTGTAAAATTGGTATTATGCCTGGCTATATTCATCAGCCTGGTAAGGTTGGGATTGTGTCTCGTTCTGGTACCTTAACCTATGAAGCGGTATTTCAAACTACTCAGCTTGGTTATGGCCAAAGTACCTGTGTTGGTATTGGTGGTGATCCAATTCCAGGCAGCAATTTTATTGATATTCTCGCCTTGTTCCAAGAAGATCCTCAAACAGAGGCCATTGTTATGGTTGGTGAGATTGGTGGTAGTGCAGAGGAAGAAGCTGCTGAATTTATCAAAAATCATGTGACCAAACCTGTGGTGGCGTACATTGCTGGAGTAACGGCTCCTGCTGGTAAGCGTATGGGCCATGCTGGTGCCATTATCGCCGGTGGTAAAGGCACGGCTGATGAGAAATTTAAAGCACTAGAAGCTGCTGGGGTTACCACAGTGCGTTCCCCTGCACAAATGGGTGAGGCCTTGCAAAGTGTATGGCAAAAATCGCCTGCATAGTGCGCAATTTTGCTTGCTAAAATTGAGGTTTTTTTGTAGGATAAGGCGTTTTTTATAGATGGAGAATTACGTATGAGTCAAACCGATTCCGCCAAGTGGCAAACAGCCCTAAATTTAGACAATGACGATCAAGTTATTGCCTATAGTTTAAAAAAATATGCCAAGGATACTTCCATTGGTTTAACGCGTTTGCCTTATGCCATTCGGGTCTTGTTGGAAAACGCGATGCGTAATATTGATGGCTTTAAGGTCTGTGATCATCATATTCAAGCCATTGCTTCATGGGAAAGCAAGGCCGAAAAGCGTGCCGAAATTCCTTATATGCCATCACGCGTGGTAATGCAAGATTTCACTGGGGTTCCTGCGGTGGTGGATATGGCTGCAATGCGTGATGCTTTTGCGAAAGAAGGTGGCGATCCGAATAAAATTAATCCTATGGTTGATACTGCATTGGTGATTGATCATTCTGTTCAAGTAGATCATTTTGGATTTAACCAGGCTCTGCAAAAAAATGTTGCTTTGGAGTATGAGCGTAATAAAGAGCGTTATGGCTTGCTAAAATGGGCGCAAAGCACCTTAAACAATTTTGCAGTGGTTCCTCCAGGTATGGGTATTATTCACCAGGTTAACTTAGAATATTTAGCCCAGGTGGTGATGACTAAAAACCACGATGGAGTAGGGAAGGTTGCATACCCGGACACATTAGTTGGTACGGATTCACATACCACCATGATTAACGGTATTGGTGTAATGGGTTGGGGTGTTGGCGGCATTGAAGCAGAAGCGGTCATGCTTGGTCAGCCTTACTACATGATTCTCCCTGATGTGATTGGCGTAAAATTAACCGGTTCTTTATCTGAAGGGGTAACGGCCACTGATATGGTTTTACATATTACCCATATCCTACGCTCGTATGGCGTAGTAGGTAAGTTTGTTGAATTCTTTGGTGATGGGGTGGCAAATTTAACCCTAGCTGATCGGGCTACTATTGCCAATATGGCACCAGAATATGGTGCGACTATGGGCTTTTTCCCGGTTGATCGTCAAACCCTTGATTATCTAGAACAATCTAACCGAGGTCATTTAAACGATATGGTTGAAAAAGTTCTTTCTGAACAGCTCTTATATCGTGATCAGGCTGAAGAAGAGCCTGAGTATACAGACGTTATTGAAATCAACTTAAGTGAGATCGATGCAGCACTTGCCGGTCCCAAGCGTCCTCAAGATCATGTTTCTTTGCATCAGCTAAAAACATCATTTGAAGAATCTTTAGGAACTCCTGTCAAAGAAGGAGGTTTTGAAGTTTCTGATGCGGATAAAGGCCAAAGCGTAAGCATTACCTTAGATGGTGAGCAATATGAAATTAACCATGGCACCATGGCTATTGCGGCCATTACTTCTTGTACCAATACTTCAAACCCATACGTTATGATGGGTGCGGGTTTACTAGCTAAAAATGCGGTGATGAAAGGTTTATCTGTGAAGCCATTTGTTAAAACATCCTTAGCGCCTGGTTCACAGGTGGTTACTGACTATCTTACAAAGGCGGGTTTGTTAAGTTATCTTGAAGACTTAAGTTTTAATATTGTTGGATATGGTTGTACTACGTGTATTGGTAATAGTGGTCAGTTGATTCCTGAAATGATAGAAGCGGTGAGCCAGAACAATTTAGTAGTAGCCTCGGTTTTAAGTGGTAATCGTAATTTTGAAGGGCGGGTTAATCCGCATGTTAAAGCCAATTATCTAGCCTCACCAATGTTAGTAGTTGCCTATGCAATTGCGGGCCGGGTAGATTTTGATTTAGAAAAAGAGCCACTTGGTGAAAGTCCAAATGGTGAGCCAGTATATTTAAAAGATATTTGGCCTAGTAACGCTGATATTGATGCTTTAGTGCATCAAACCATCAAGCAAGATATGTTCCAAGATCGTTATAAAACCATTTTTGATGGTACAGATGATTGGAAATCACTGCATGTGCCAGAGGGTGATCAATTCAAATGGAAGCAATCTTCTAGTTATATTCGTTGTCCTTCCTTCTTTGATCAATTTGCTCACTATAAGGGTCCAAGTGACATTGTGGATGCAAGGGTTTTAATTAAGGTCGGCGATAGTGTGACCACTGACCATATTTCTCCAGCGGGTGCTATTTTAAATACTTCTCCTGCCGGGCGTTATTTACAAGAGCGTGGGGTGAGTGTTAGTGATTTTAACTCCTATGGTTCGCGTCGTGGTAATCATGAAGTGATGATGCGTGGCACATTTGCGAATGTGCGTTTGCGAAATCAGCTTGCCGATGGCAAAGAGGGTTGTTTTACCCGTTATATTCCAGAAAATGAAATTATGAGCGTTTATGATGCATCGCGTTTGTATCAAAAGTCTCAAACGCCACTAGTGGTTTTAGCGGGCAAAGAATATGGTACGGGTAGTTCGCGTGATTGGGCTGCAAAGGGTACCTATTTATTAGGTATTAAAGCTGTGATTGCAGAAAGCTATGAGCGTATTCACCGTAGTAATTTAGTAGGTATGGGCGTATTACCACTGCAGTATCTTGAAGGTCAATCGGCAAGTAGTCTTGGTTTAGATGGCACGGAGGTCTTTACGATTCGTGGTTTGCGTGATTTATCAGTTGGTCAGCAATTAACCGTTCAGGCGCGCAGTGATGATGGAACTCTAACAGAGTTTCAGGTTAAGGTACGTTTAGATGGTGCGGTGGAGCTAAGCTACTATCAAAATGGTGGTATTTTGCAGACCGTATTAAAAAATATGCTTAAAGTGAAGGAGACAGCTTAATGAAATTGCCAAATGTAATAGCTTCTGCTGTGGTGCTGGCCATGGGCGTATCTACCATGATGGCCTGTGATGTAGCGGGTTTTAGCGCCAAGTATCAAGTGTTTAATAATCAAAAAAAAGCCATGGTAAAAGATCTGGCCTTAGCACCTTCTGATCAGGGCTATCGCATAAGCAGTAGTTTTCCGGTTAAAATTGTTTTTGTGCGCAAAATGATTCGTCAAGAAGCCACTGGTCTGGTGGATTCTGCTTCAGGAAGTTTTAGTTTTAAGCCTTTGGCTATGGATAGTTACTTTGGGGATACCAAGGCGCAAAATATTATTTTTAATCAAGATAAAAACCAAGTTGCGTTTTATCAAAAGGGCAAGTTGGAGCAATCTTTTGCTTTAAAAGATACCATGAGCGATCAACTAAGCATGCAATTAAAGCTAATGCGTGGGGCTATGGCTTATCAGCAAGACCCACAACAAAATACACTTTCTTTAAATGCTTTATTTTTAAGCCGATCTGGATTAGACCCACAAGCGTGGCAGTTTGATTTTTCCAAAGATACTTTAGATACGGCGCTTTTTGGTTCGGTATCTGTGATAAAAGTCAGTGGTACAAATCAAAAAAATACCGGTACTTGGTGGTTTGTTCCAAGTAAAGACTTTGTTTTAGCTCAAACAAAAATTACCGATCAAAAGGGTGATGTTATAGAAGAAAAGCTTTTGAGTTATAACAAAGATAAGACGTGTATTGTTTCTTAGCCTTTAAGGCTTTGCATGTGATAATTAAAATTTTCAGCGCTTTGGCTGGCGCTATATGTTTGTGAAATAGCCCATTGAAAGCTAATCATGCTAATAAGGAAAATGGCGCTGATATCGCTACCACCTTTTAGGATATGCATGCCACCATAGCGTCCGAGATAGCTAATAATGAGCATGCTAAACAGATAGAAAATCAACCACAGGCCTTTTTGTAGATCTAGGGTTTTAAAGGCGCTAAAGCCTTTATTCCATAATAGGTATCCATAGCCAATAAGCAGGCACAGCATCATTTTGCTGATAATGGCAAAGGTGCTCCAGTAAAGCAGTAAGCTACAGATAAAAAACGCAGCGCGGGTAAAGAGGCGATAATAGGGTACTTTAAAAGGGCGGGCAAGATCTGGCATTGCTTGGCGCAAGGATGCGCAGCTAATGGGGCCAATAAGGTAGGCCAGTACAAAGCAAGAAACCAAAAAGCTTACCATTTGGTGCCAACCCGGGAAGGGTAGGAAAAAGAGCATCCCAACGATAAAGTTGACTAAAAGTGCGCCGTAGGGCATGCCGTGGTGATTGGTTTTTGCATTGAAGGGGTGCATATAGCCATTATCGACCATGCCGACATTAATTCTAGCGCTTGATGCGGTATAGATTAAGGCGGTGCCAATCGGGGAGAGGGTGGCTTGGAGGTAAATAAGTGGTAAAAGTGCTAAAAGTCCGGCATTCATTAAAAGCCCTGCCAGGGGACCGGATTGGCCTTTAAAGGAGAGGTGGTGGTAGCCATTAGCAAGATCACTTGGGCTAAGCGAGCCCATAAAGGCTAGTTGGGTTAGGCTATAGATGATAATAGCAAGGATCATGGCGCTGATAATAGCAAAAGGGATAGCTTTTTGGGGGTTTTTAGCATCGCCTGCAAGTTGAATAACCGGGCTAAAGCCGATATAGGAAAAAATAATACCTGCCTCAGGTAGGGCTTTAAAGGTTCCATGTAGGTGGCTTGGTATCAGTGTTGAAAGATGCAGGGTATGCATGGAGAAGGGGCCGATAAACAAGGCTGCAATGATAATAAAGGGAATAATAATTTTAATGCAGGAAAGTACATTGGCGCTTTTATTAAAGAGTTTAACCCCGTAGTAGTTTAACAGGCACATAGCTCCCATAAGGGCGGTTGCAACCAGTATGCCAAGTTTACTCAACTGGGGGTGTTCGTGACTGAGGTTTACAAGGCCGGGGATAAAGGTGCTTAGGTATTGCAGGGCGGCCATGGCTTCAATGGGGGCAACCATCAAGGAGGCGAGCCAAGAGATCCAGGCGATGCTAAAGCTGGTAAAAGTTCCGTGGGTAATTTCTGCAAAGCGCACCATTGAGCCCGAAAGCGGAATAAGGGTAGCAAGCTCGGCAAAGGTTAGGGCGATAATGCTCATTAAAACCCCGCCGATGACCCAGGCCAGTACCGCACCGCTGCCAGCAATTTTGGCTGCATATAGTGGGCCTAGCAGCCAGCCAGAGCCAATAATGCCACCGATGGCGGTTAAAAGGAGCGTCCAAGGACTAATGCCACGCTGCATTTTGTACATCTTAGGGTTTTAAAGGGCGAGATTATACAATAAATTTATAAACATATCAAGCTTATTTGATTTTATCGATGATGGAAAAGATGAGGCTTTGCTAGGGAGTTTAACTTGGGCCTTATGGTATGGAATCTTAGGATCAGATGGGACAATTTTTGTTTTTATGTGGGTCTAAGAATGCTTGTTAGTGGTGTTTTTTGTCAAAAATGCCTCGTTTTTGCTTATTTTGTCCATCGCTTGATTGCAAAAAAACCTGTACAAATATAAATAAAATAGAAATCTTTTTACGCACCCATGCATGTTTAGTGATGCTTGAAAATCGTAATCATACATCTTGGCCGGGCATGATAAATAAGCATATTTTTTTATTTTAAATTAATTCTATTGCTATATTTTTCTGCAGATTTAAGTGACTTTTTAAGACCTTATTTATGGAGTATTCTAGTGCTTTTGTCTTTATATCTTTTAGTTATTATATATTAAATTATGTTATTTTTTGTATTATTGAGATATTGATCTATTATTAATGTAAAGGGGAGTGGAAGGAAATATAGGTGGGTATAACTAAACAAGAAATAAGTGCTCTTTTGTTTCTTTTAAGGGGTAAAGGATGGGCGAAAGACTACAATACAACTCCAGATGGAAGAGCGAGTTTGGGATATTTGTATAATACACTTGGCAATGTGCCTGCAAAAAAAAAAGTCGATGTAGTCAGGGAAATTTATTTAGCATCAGGTTTATTAGAAGACCAAGAGATACTACAAAAATGTAAAGATCTACTTGGGATTACCGATAGTATAGAAAAAAAATGGAAGCGTATTCAGGTATACTTAAATAGTCGTCACGCCAATGAGTCTGCCTATGATACTCTAAAAGAACTTCAGCGGGAGCTTGCAGAAAAAATTGGTGAATATAACAAGTTAGATTTTAAAAAAAGGGAAATTGAACTATATAGATTTTTTGAGAGTGCTAGAGATCGCTTGGATGGAAAGGACTCAGATGTGTATAATCATCTACTTAATTTAGATGCAGAAGATGAAGATGATAAGGGCAAGTTGTACGCACTTCATTTAGCTGGTTATATTCCATGGGACGATGCGTTTTATAGGAGTAGGCGGGTTGATCAAGGGAATAAGCTTGGACAAGGTTCTTTTAAGGTGGCCATGGAAGCGACTTACAAAAATACTTTGCCAGATCCAGATTTTGAATTTTTGAGAGAGAATAATATAAACTTTGAAGACAAAACTATTGAATTCAGACATCAGCAAAAGAAAAAAGAGAGTCAACGAGAATACGTTGAGACGATGGCTAGAAATTCTGATTCAGGCTATGACGAGTTGCGGGAATTAATTAATGAATATGCTAAAGAGGAGCAGCTTAGTGAAGCCTTAGAGAGAAAACAAAGTCTAAAATTTTCTCAAACTGATTTAGAAAATCAAATAGCAAATGCATTACACAACAAGGATCTTAATACGCTACGCTTATTACAAAGCTCCGACAGAGAAACTAAAAAATTCTTATTCGGCCAAGATGCGATGATCGATGAAGCTATCTTTAAACTTCATGAAGAAAATATGACAACTGCAAAACAGAATAAATTAATAGAGATAGACGATGATGATATTGCTAGTGCTCGATTTAAGGTTATAAATCCATCGCATCAAATGGGCAGAAGCAGTCGGAGGTTTGCTTGTGGTTTTTTTGCTACATGTGCATGTGTAGCAGCTGGGGTTGTTTCAGGGGGCTTTGCGTGGGCGGCGCTGGGTGCTATAGCTGCCAAATATAGTGCTGCTACTGCGGTTGCGGCCTCAGTTGGCAACGTTGGTGGTGTTGTTGCTAGTGGTGTGGCGGTGTCTGCATTAAGTGGCTTAGCGGCATCTAAATTAGCTGAATATTCGCCAAATAAGAAAAAATCTATGTTACAAAATATCGTTAAGATTGCAGGCATATCCAATCGTTCTATTCGAAAAACAAGAAGGTCATTGTTTCAGACTGCTTATTCACTGAAGCTTTGCATCAAGCAAGTAAATAAAAAAAGAAAAAAATTAGGCCTTAAAGAGCTTCATTGTGAGAATTATAGTGAATATGGTCCTAGTAAAATAGATGGCAACTGGGTAGCAGACTCACAGCTTTCCTTGTTGGCAAATGCTGCCCAGGAAGTGGCTTTTGTGCAAGAGCAGCAAAAGCGTAGAGTATTGTTTTATAAAGGAATATTTAAAAAAACAAAGCAAGGCCGTAAAAGTAATCATGAATATATAAAACATTGTGAAAGTTGGGAATTTATTAAAAAATATTGTTCAATTGATAAGGGTATGAGAGTGGCGTTTAATGAGCTGCTAGACCATAACAAATTAATAAAGATAGATTCAAAAGAAATAGAAAAAATAAGTGAAATTGATAAATATACATCCTTATGGAGGTCTCTACTTGATAAAAAAATGAAAGAGCCTGCTTTAGAAACTTATGGCACAGATGCAGTAAGCTCGGATGAATTAGAACGTATGCAATTAACCTTGAAAAGTGCTACATTTTTACCAAAAAAACTTCATAGCAGTGAACTAAATCACATATATAAGTATTTTGAGGATGCATTAAGCTCTGAGCAAAAGAAGGCGGCTGGAATAAGTGCATCTGATGATTCTGAAGCTGGGGGACCAACAAAAAGGAAAAAGTTAGATTATATTCAAAAAGCTTTTTCTTTATTAGAAAAGCAATATCGTATTGATGCGGTGCGTGGAACAAAAAGACAAGAGCTTGTTAGCCAAACAGGCAAGAATAAGCTTAAACGTCTAGATGAAAAGTTTGCAAAAGATTTAGGGAATTTAAGTGAAAATGCAGAAAGAAGACGCGTTTTAAATAATTTTCCATGGGCGACTTTGCAAGAATATCATAATCAAGGCATTGCGCATAATGATATTAAACCAGATAATCTTTTTCTCGCTTTAGATGGGAATGTAGGAATTCTAGATTTTGGATTGCTTATAGAAGATGTATCTGATTCTGATGTAATAATTGGCGGGACACCGGCGTATAGGAGTCCAGAATCTTGTGGTGAAAAAAAGGATAAATTCAGTATGGAAGATATACAAAAAAACGACTGTTATGCCATGCTGTTATCCGTGGCAGCAATTCATTTTGGTTCTAAACCAGGTGATAAAATATCTTCTGAAAATAATAAAATTCTAGCCGGACTTCAAGACGATTTTACCGGGCTAGTGTCAAAAAGAAAAATCATCCCTTTTTCATTGGAGATTGAGAAAGATAAGAGCCCCATGTCTTTGTGGTTAAATCGTATGATTGTTCCAACTACTAAAGATGATGAGCAGGATAATTTTAATGAAGATGCTGGATATCAAACGATGTCGGCTATAGAAATTGGAGAGCAACATAAACGGGTTAATAAGCTACAAGTGCTTTATGATAAGATTAGGAACTTGTATCCTGAATATGAAATAGAACTAGAACAAACAGTGCCGATCAAAGATATTGTTAGCAAGATGGAAGAACAATTGAAAACTAAGATGCAAGAAGCTCAGATGGAAGATGCTTCCATCTTAGGGGATGCGTATAGTAAAAAATCATTACAAGAGATTAATTTGATAGCGCAAAATCTAGATAGGGCGTGGATGAAGGATAAAGGATTAAATCATGAATCGCCTGATTGGCAATTATATGAGAAGGTCGTAAGCATAGAACCAGACTTTAATTTAGTCAATTTGGAGCAATTAGGCGGTGAAATAATAAGAATAATAAGAGAATTTATGAGTACAATTGAGAGAGAAGAATACAGTAAATATTGTAGAGATATTGAAAGAAAATTGTTAGCTGGTTTAGAGCCGTCGGCTATAATAGAAGAACTGCAAAGCTATTATGATGAAAATCGGAATAGTGAAACAATGAAACATTTTCCAAGTTTTAAAAATGAGTTGACTAAATTTATTGAAGAGAAAAAAAAAGATTTTCCTTTAGAAACGCTCATTAAATTATCGGTAAAAGAACAATTTCCTGGTACGCCATTAGCGATGTTGATTGATACCTTGGTTTCTGAGGATTCGGATAAAATCCAAAATCTTCAGGAACGCTATAGGGCCGTAAGTGCGCGGGCCCAAGGTGATTTTTCATTAAAAGAAAAAGCAGAAGGAACAGAAGGAACAGAAATGGAAAACATAGAGAAGCAGATTGTGGGTCAGGAAATGGAACTAGGCATGGGAAGCGTGTCAAAATTAAGTACAGCTCAAGAAATGCAATTTATTGCTGTGCTTAATGGATTAAGAGCCAAGGTGGAATATCAAGGAAAGCAGGCTAAAATAAAACCCGATATTCAAAGAGCAACATTTATAATAATACAATTGATAGAAAAAAAATTACCTAAATCCAAGAGTATGGAGGATTGCCTGGAAGAATTAGTTAAACAATGTGAGTTGGTTAATGGCTTAGAGAGTGAATTTACAAATAAGTTCCAGAGCTTAGATTATGGGGAAGATAAGAAGAATTTTTTTCATGATGCTGAAGAGTATTTTACCAATATTGACAAAAATACTATCAAAGCCCATATGATTACACAAGAGCTAGGATTTATGCCTGCAGATGAAAATTACCAGAAATATATTGAATATATAAAAGAAGCTATCGAAGATCCAAAGAATAAAGATTGCGCTTTATATCAAAAAATATTATCAGGCCAGCATAGGCAAACATCTCTTATGCCTTTCCTTGATTCCCAAATAAGCCCTCAAAAAGCTTTAAAAGCAAAAATAATTGAAAATGTAGAGGGTAAAGGTCTAACCCGCACTTAATAATAACAAGTCACAAGATACTATAAAAGTACTTTAGCGATTGCAATTAAGCTGCAAATACGCTAAAGTGTCACGATTGTTTCTTAGTGAAAAAATTATGGATCCTAAATTACGCCATCAAGCGCGCAAAATTCTCTTACAGGCTTATTATCAATGGCAATTATCTGGTGATAAAAGTGGTGATTTAATCAAGCAATACCAAGATGCCAAAAAACATATCAAAGTCGACTGGCCTTTTTTTCAGGAAGTGCTTATTGGTGCCATTAACAAGCATCAGGAACTGGATGCTATTATCAGTACGCATATTGAACGTCCTTTGGGTGAAATTAATCCGATTGAAATAGCCATTTTACGTCTTGGTGTGTACGAATTAGAAAGCTATCCTGATACACCTTTTAGGGTTATTATCGACCAGTACTTGATGATTTGCGATATTTTTGGTTCTGAAGGCGGCTATCGCTACGTCAATGGTGTGCTGGATAAAGTTGCTAAATCCATGGGGCGTTTTTAAACCAAATATTATCCTTGATGCAAGATGCGCTATGAAAGCTTGGCCATGCGCGTTTTATCCCCAAACAGTTGTTTTTTTTTGTAATAAACATTGCACTACAATGCTTAAGCAGACTATCTCGTGAAATCGAAAGTGTATTTAGGTCGTTCCAGTATGCTTAAGCACATCAGCATGATAGCTAGAGCGCACATTTGGGCCACTGGCCACATGCGAGAAACCCATTTTTAGTGCTTCTTCCTTAAAGTAGGCAAAGGTTTCAGGCTTTACATAACGCTTGATGGGATGGTGGTAATTACTCGGTTGTAAATACTGTCCTAGCGTTAACATGTCCACATTATGCTTGCGTAAATCTTCCATCGCCTCTAAAACCTCTGCATCGCTCTCTCCAAGGCCGAGCATCATGCCAGATTTGGTGGGAATATGAGGGTTTAGCGCTTTGTATTCCTCTAATAATCGCAAAGACCATGCATAATCAGAACCCGGTCGTACCGTTTTATACAAACGTGCAATGGTTTCAATATTATGATTAAAAACATCTGGTGCATCTTTACTCAAAGCTTCAAGCGCCACCGGTAAACGCGACTTGCCCCGAAAGTCTGGAACCAAAATTTCAACTTCAATACCCGGGTTTTTACGTCGAATTGCCGCAATGCACGATGCAAAATGATGTGCACCGCCATCGCGTAAGTCATCTCTGTCAACAGAGGTAATAACCACATACTTAAGCTGCATCTGTTGAATAACATCACTAAGATTTTCTGGTTCGTCTTGATCTAAAGCCGCTGGGCGACCATGTTTGACATCACAAAAGGTACAACGCCTTGTGCAGGTATCACCCATAATCATATAACTGGCTGTACCACGAGAAAAACAATCTGCCAAATTCGGACACGATGCTTCTTCACATACTGAATAAAGCTTTTTTTTGCGCAGCAGGTTTTTGACTTCACTAATAGGATTATGCTCACCTGCTTTTGGAAGCTTGGTGTATAACCAACGCGGTAAACGCTCGCGCGAAGTGGTGGGCGCAATTTTTACGGGAATACGTGCTAATTTTTCCTTGGCTTGTTCTCTTTTAACACTGCTCATGTGCGCTCCTTTAATGTATCTTGAATTATTTCAGCAAGTTCTACCTTGACCTTTTCCATAGCAACTTCCTTACACAAAGTACGCATATCTATACAGGAAAGATCAGCATAACCACAAGGGTTAATTTGTTCAAAGGGCGCTAAATCCATCGCCACGTTCAAACTGAGGCCATGATAACAGCATCCGTGCTTAATGCGAAGCCCAATAGCGGCAATTTTTTGCTCTCCTACATATACGCCCGGTCGCTTGCAGATGGTTTGCCCTGTAATACCATAGCGGCTTAAAAGTAAGATAATGGCAGACTCTAACATTTCTACCCATTGTTTTGCTCCAAGCTTGTTTCTTTTTAAATCAATAAGGGTGTAGATCACTAACTGCCCAGGACCATGATAACTAACCTGACCACCACGATCACACGCTATAACGTCTATGTCACCAGGGGCAAGTACATGCTCCTTTTTTGCATGTTTGCCCAGCGTAAAAACACGAGGGTGCTCAAGTACAAGAAGCTTGTCAGGACTCTCAGCATGCCGGTTTTCGCTATAGCTTTGCATCTTTTGATAGGTTTCTTGGTAGGGAGATAAACCCAGTTGCTCAATAATAACTGCCATTACAAGACCATTTTAATGTCCTCATGTGCGGACAGTTGTTGATAGAGCTTATCTAAAATCGTTTGGTTTTTAGCCTTAAAAACCACCGTGAGTGATTGATAGTTTTCATCTGAGGACAAACGCGTTTGTATATCCAAAATTTTGTTTTCCTTAATGCCAACTTTTTTAAAAATCCCCTTGGTAATCGTTAGAAGATCAGCATCGGTTTTACCCATAATTTTAATAGGAAAGTCACAGGGAAATTGTACTAAGGATTTTTTAGTTCGTCTCATGTTAAGCTCCTTGGTGTTTAGAGTGAAATGCATGGTGAAGTTTTTGAAAGAGGGGCCCCATGGTACCTTGATGAATAAGATGATCATCAATGTCACAAACCCAGGCGAGGTTTCTAGAGGAACTAGTAATAAAACATTCCTCACAGGCGAGCAAATCTTGATAAGAGATGGGTTCCATATTTACAGGGATATCAAGCTCTGAGGCTAGTTCTAGCACTTTGTTGCGTAAAATGCCATTTAAAATATGTTGGTCATTTTTAGGAGTGCGCAAACAATGGTCTTGCACTAGAAATACATTACAGGTGGAGCCTTCAGTAAGGATACCATTGCGCAATAAGAGCGTTTCATCTTTTTGGGCATTTTTAGCTGCTTGGTAATGGAGAACATTGGCCATTAATGAGGTGCTTTTTATATCACAGCGCCCCCAGCGTAAATCTTCTTGGGTCATGATGCGCAGCCCTTGGGTTGCAAGCGGCACCTCTTGCTTTGCCTGGAGAAACATCAGTACCGTTGGCGTGGCTGGTGTCGCGCCATGGTGACGCTCAAAGCTTGTGCCACGCGTGATTTGAATATACAAATAACCCTGAGCAACCGCAGGATTTTGCGCGATAAGCGCATGCATATGTTCATGCCACTGTTTGTGATCATAGGGGTTGGTGATGCTGGCATGATCAAGGCTGCTTTGCAAACGCTCAAGGTGCGCTTGAACATGGGCTAATTGATGATTAAAGATGCCGATGGTTTCATAGACGCCATCACCAAATAAAAAGCCACGATCCATCACGCTAATATGCGCGTTTTGGTAGTGACACAAGGTGCCATTTAAATGAACTGTTTCTTGAAGTTGCATGTGCAGTGTGGCTTTTATTTTTGCGCTATTTTAGCAGATTTTTTCGCTTAAGGGCAGAGGGCGTCTTGGATTTTATTTCTGTAAGATATAAGAATTTTTATAGCCTAGATACAGTCCTTGCTGATGGATTTTTCTGACTTTGTCTATATCGCTATAGGGGCCTGCTTGGATGACATAATATCCATGCGGGTTTTTATCAAGCCTTAAGGCACTAAAGCCGCTATCTTCACTGATTTTTTCCATTAGAGCCTGTGCTTTTTGTTTGCTTTTAAAGGCAGCAAACTGAATTTTATATTGCTTGGGGCTGTGGTGTGCATTTCTGGTGTTAAAAGGTCCAAGCGCTTTAATTTGCACCGGTGCCGTACCTGGATTTAGCATGCCAAGCTTCGCTGCGGCAACATACGAGAGGTCTATAATGCGGCCATCATAAAAAGGGCCTCTATCATTGACCCGGACAATAATGGTTTTTTGATTGTTTAAATTTTTCACCTCTACATAACTTGGAAGGGGCAAGGTCTTATGCGCTGCGCTCATGCTATACATATCAAATTTTTCACCATTAGCCGTGGTTTCTTCATGAAAACCTGGGCCATACCATGAAGCAATGCCTTCTTGGGTAAAGCCTTTGGCGCTTTGCAAGGTATAGTATCGCTTACCTCGCGTTACGTAGGTATCGGGATTGCCATATTTGCTTTGAGGCTCAAAGTGCGGACGTGCATTTTTAATCTGGGCTAATTTTTTTTTGCTGATGGCCGCAACGCCATGATAATGTTGGCTGGCGCAGCTACAGAGCATAAGACACAAAGCTAAAGGTATAAGCTTGATTATTCGCGATGATAAGGATGCTGACATGTAATGCTCCAGGCACGGTAAATTTGCTCTACTAAGATAACACGTGCAAGTGCATGTGGAAAGGTAAATTGTGATAAAGATAACACCAAATTACTCCGCTTTATAACTTGTCCATCTAAACCATCAGGACCACCGAGAATAAAATAAAGCTTTGGGTGTTGATTAATGATGGTTTCAAGCTTTTTTGCAAATGTTTGACTGTCATAGGATGCACCTGTCTCATCAAGCGCAATTACAAAATCATCGGGTTTGATACACTCAAGCAGCATTTTCGCCTCTTGTGCTTTATAGCCAGAGGCAGGAGCATTGGCTTGGCGTTTGGGGGTGGAGAAAGTCATAATTTGTGGCGTATAAGGCTTGGGTATACGCTTGAGAAAGGTTTCAATGGTATCGTTGGCCCAGTTTGGTATTTTTTTACCAATGGCTAAGATTTTGACTCGCATATATCTCCAAGCTCAACATCCATAGACCAGAGTTTTTCTATTTCATAGTATTCTCTTGTGCTAGCAAGCATAATATGGACCATGATTTCGTTCAGATCCACTAAAACCCACTGTGCATTGGATTCTCCCTCGATAGAGCGTACCTCAATGTTATGATCCTTGCAGTAAAAACGAATTTTATCCGTTAGTGCTTTTAAATGGCGCGAAGAGGTGCCCGTTACCACAATCATGTAGTCGGTAATAATGGTTTGATCGGCAACATAGAGAATATTGATATCCTCGCCTTTGCTCTCATCAAGCACTTCATAAATTTGATGGCTTAAGGTTTTGGCGGCATTTTGACTCATGTAATTGTCACTTGGCTAAAAAAAGTGGCCTATTATAACGACTTTTAAGAAAAATTGCAAATATAAACCTCGGTGCAAAAACAAGGATATCCCAATTTTTGTAAATACTTAGATTTCAAGGTACTAGGGGAATCAAAAATACAGGCAGTGACACGCTATTGGCCACTGCCGTATTTTTTTATGATTAAGCTAAAACCTGGGTGGTTTTTCTGATTCGATAACGATGGCCCACATACAGCATAAGGACGATAATAAGACCAATATAATTGCTCAGGAGCATCATTGCATTAAGCTGATGCTGCATATAAAGCACATAGGCTTGCCCTAAAATAACAATGCTGGTTAAGGATAAGGCTATTAACGGCGCAATGGGATACCAGGGTGCTTTAAAGGGCAGGTTTTCTAGCGCATTGCCACTTTGTAGATAATGCGCTCTAAAGCGATAATGCGATAGGGCAATGCCGAACCAGGCAATAAACCCGGCAAGACTGGAAATATTCACCAGCCATAAAAATACGCCATTAGAACCAAATTGCTGTAATAGTACCGCTAATATACCAAAACTAGCCGTGGCCAAGAGAGCCCAAATCGGAATATGAAAGCGATTAAGACGCGAAAAAATGCTTGGCGCTTGTTTAGCTTGGGATAAATGAAACAAGATTCGCGTTGCACTGTATAAATCTGAATTACAAGCGGATAATAATGCCAATAGGATAATGGCATTAAGGACACTTGCACCATGAAAAAATTGCGCCTGATGCATAATCAAGGTAAAGGGGCTTAAGGCAACACTCTCTTGGCTGTTAAGGAGTCTTGGATCGGTAAAAGGAATCAGTAAGCTAATAATCAACAAAGTGCCAACATAGAACAATAAAATACGCCAAAAGACATTTTTAATGGCACGTGGTAGTGATTGTTGCGGATCTTTGGCCTCACCAGCGGCAATACCAACAAGTTCGGTACCTTGAAACGAAAAACCTGAAAGTATAAATACACTAAACATCGTGGCCAGACCGCCATGAAACGGGCCATCGCTAAGATGCCAATAATGGGTGCTGGCAGCTGGGTGGTGGGCAATTAAAAAGATACCAAGGACTATAAAAAATACAATAGCGCCAACTTTAATGCAGCTTAACCAAAATTCCGATTCGCCATATCCTTTAACGGGCAAAAGGTTAATAGCTAAGATAACGATAAAAAATAAAGCACTAAAGTAAATAGGGTTGGCATGGGGAAACCAATATTGCATCACGATGCTTGCAGCAATAAGCTCTACTGCAATGGTGATAGCCCAATTAAACCAATAGTTGTAGCCCATAGCAAAACCAAAAGAGGGGCCAACATAGTCATTGGCATATTGACAAAAACTCCCTGAAATAGGGCGGTAAGCTGCCATTTCGCCAAGACTGGTAAGTAAAAAATAAACCATAATACCCATAATGCCATAAGCCAATAAGGCCCCAGCAGGACCCGCTTGGTATAAGGCTGCGCCACTGGTTAAGAATATACCAGTGCCTAGTGAGCCCCCTAGGGCTATCATCGATATATGGCGTGATGAAAGATTGCGTTGTAGTTGTGTCATTATAATCTCCTTTATATGTACTTTTAGCCTAAGACTAAAAGCTCAAAAGGAGCGAATACAGGGAAAAGAAAAAGAAATATTTTCTGTCCTGAAGCGCTCCACGTTTAAAAAAACGTGACAGTCTAGAAGTTTTCACTTTGTCGACCAATAGCGCTATTTGGATAAGATAGTCGCTATTTCGGCAACTGGCAGATTGACTTTACGCATTGATATTATCCGTATCTTGTAAAGCTTAACGGGCCAGATGCACCTCTTCACGGGTTTGTGTAAAAAACATACACAAGCGAGTATTATAACAAATTTATATATAAAGACAAGCTTTTTGCTTGTTTTTTATTGTGATGGTGCTAGATCGGCTTATAATGAGAAAAAATTCCTTCCTATCTCCATATGCAAAGCTCTGTTTCACATTTTATTCGTTTGTCCTTAGGCAATATTATTCAATGGTATGATTTTTCATTATACATCTATTTTGCCCATGCCTTAGCAACTGCTTTTTTTCCGCATTTAAGTAGTTATCAAGGGATGCGTGCAACCTTGCTTATATTTTTTCTTGGGTTTGCATCAAGAATGCTAGGTGGTCTGCTGCTGGGCTTATGGGCTGATAAGCGTGAGGTTGAGAAAATGATTCATTACAGTGTATGGATCATGGCCACAGCGACAACCTTGGTGGCGGTGCTTCCTGATTATCATCACATAGGCATAGCAGCTCCCATACTGTTGCTTGTTTTACGAATTGTACAAGGTTTTGCAATTGGTGGGCAATTTCCAGGTCTGATGCGTTATAGTTATGAGCGTTTTGAAGCAAATCGTGCTTTTGCTTTATCTTTGCTCTATAGTGTTTCAACCTTAGGCTGTCTTTTGGCAACGCTTGTAGGATTAGGTTTATCTTCATTTTTACATGGAGACTTAATCTGGCGTTGTGCTTATGGGCTTAGTGGTGTTTTCTTTGTTTTTTATCTCATTTTTTTACCAAGCTCGCATGCTCATCCTGTTGAAAAAGAGCCCTCAACCCCAAAAAACCTAGCCTTGAGCAAGATGCTTTATGCTCAAGCTAAGCCCATCTTTGCATGTATGGTGCTGTGTACGGTGATGGCTTCGATGTATTATATTTTTGCAGCCTACATGGTGCATTATATGATGGATCAGCTTGGCTTTGATCCAGCCAAAGCATTTTTAATCAATGCCTTAGCCTTATTGTTTGCAAGCCTTATTTATCCGCTTGGCGGCTATATGAGTGATCGATATAGTACTCATAAGATTTTTTACCTTGCGCTGGCTTTTTTAGCGCTTGGTATTTTTCCATGTCTGTATTTGCTTCATAGTAAGACATTTATAATGGTGAGTGGGGTGATGATGTTTCTATTGTTTTTGCTGTGTATGATACAAGGGCCAGTTTCTCCAAGATTGGTAGAGCCTTTTGAACAAGGGCCAAGTACCACCTTGTTGAGCATTGCCTATAATCTTGGTAATGGCATCAGTGGCATTGCGCCGCTATTGGCTCTAATGCTCGTGCACCACTTTGCTTTATATGGTCTGGGATTTTTTATTTTAGCTTTATTGCTTATGGGACTTCTTAGCTATCGTATGCTTTGTCAAAAGTTGTAATACTCTTCTTTAAATATTTAAGTGGGCTTTAACAGAGCATTGTATACTAGGTGCTGCTTACTTGTTCTAATTGAAGGAAACTTTGATCTATTTCTACATCTGGGAAAAAATCTTGATGTATATGCTTGCAGTATTGTAGCAGGGTTGTTTGTTGTAAAAGGGTGGTTTTTAAAGGTGAGCGAAGTGATGGGTATAAAATGCTAGAGAGAAAGCCATAGGCAATGGCATCTATGGAGCTTGGCTTTTGATTAAAAAAGTAGCGTTGATCTTCAAGGATAGCAGCAACCGCTTCGAGTGACTGTATGGCTAAATGATAAATTTCATCAGCAGAATGTCTTCCTAATCCCTGATGCTTTAGTGCTTGATGCATTTTCTTTTTTAAGAGTGCAGGGATAATAGGGCGTAACATGCGTGGTAAGTCGGAAAAAAAAGTTTCCTTAATAATGGGCCAGTTTTCTTGATCTATCCAGCGCGAATAGACTATAGCCCAATAAAGATGATCTTCAAATAAACGCTGCACCGCAATAGAGGTGCCATATTGTTGCGGCGATAAATGGCTATCGATATTTTGATATTGTTGTTTTATATAATCTATAATCAAGCTGCTATCGGCAATAGTGCGCTCCCCATCACAAATATAAGGTAGTTTTCCTTTGGGTGCTTTAGAAGGATTGGTAATATAGATACATTGGTAAGGAACCTTAGACATTTTTAAGAACGTTTCTAGTTTAATGCAAAAAGGGCTAGCGCTTACACTATTTAAACAGGGAGGAAAGGTGAAAAGCTTGATCATGGGAGATACCATTTCTTTGAAGTAAGTATATTGTATTCATTTTGATGCATCTATCAATTTTTTCTTACCATTCAAACAGGATCTCTGGTATGTGTAATGTCAAAGGAGCTAAATCTTATTTTTCTCTCATGTCCTTTTTCTTTTTTGCTCTTTTTTTTGAAATGATGCGCAATATCTTTCTCATTACCAGTATCGATTTCGTTTAATGTCGAAATATACTCTATCGTTACTTTGGGGTCTACGGTAAGGTTAAAAAGGATCGTGCTTGATGTATCCATATTTGATTCTAGTTTACGACACTGCGTATCCATATCCCCAAAGTACATTTTCTTTAAGCTCAAATCTATAACTGTAGCAAGAAGAAGTATGCCAAGTGAGGCACATCCTATATATTTTAGCGCGCTAGAAAAGGTGTTAGAAATGGATTGCTCACCTAAATGCCATTCCCTTGCCGCTAGTAGAATGAGCCCTGCGCTTACAACAAAAGATAAACGTTGCTCGATTGCCCTTAGCATTTTTGGGTTTCTGATGACGCATGAACAGAGTGAGGCTAGGATGGTGCAAAAGATTCTTACTGGAATAAAAAATAGCAATGCTTTTGTAATAATAAAGGTGCTTAAGGCATTGTTTTCTCTTTTACAGAGCTTGGTAAGTTTACTTTCCATTAATGTGTTGATACTTTCAGGATTAAATAGACCATTTGTAGTTGATTTGGCCTTAGCATCTGCTTGGTTTTTTCGATGATGGTAACGTTTTAAAAAATATTTTAGATTTTCATTATTTTCCTTTGCTTGATCAAGCTTTAATAATTGGTCTTTTGATATTTCAATTTGTGACTCTAAAGTGGCTGCCTCTAGGTTATTTTTACAGCATTCTTGACATAGCCTTTCCATTTCCTTTTGATGAGATAAAAAGGGAAATAAGCTTTGCCAAAGATAGGGGAATTGAGAGAATTGAAATAATTGCTTTAAATTCTTGGGTTGTGCTGGGGTCTTTTCAGAGCTATAAGCATGAGGTGCTGGGGTATAGATATCTTGAGTGCTTGGTAAAAGCGGGGTGTGAGTATTGCCAGTAGTTTGACCTCTAGATGGTATAGGTGTAGCAGAGACAGGCGTTGCTCTAGGGTTAAAATCCTGTGTATCCAAGTTGATTTTTTTTGTTTTCTTATATTTCAATAATACAAAAAAGTAACACAATAAACAATATGGTATTTTGTTTTTTTCGTAAATAATATACCTGTTCCAAAGCGTTATCATTGGCTTGTTTAGTGTGAATTAGAAATACTTTGTTAAGCAATCACGATGCTGATGATTATGAAGTGGCTTTGGCAGCAGCTAGGGTCTTTCCTTTGCAGTTTATGTAGCTAGAGAGGCTTATCTGCTCTTTGCATTGACCACAAGATCAAACAATCCAAGCACATCATTTCCTGCAAGCAAAGTGATGCCAGAACAGTACCCGTAGTGCATATTTTTACATTTGAATTTATAGTTTATATTAATTATTTTATGCTTTCTTATTGTTCATAAAAAGTTTTTTTTGAAATATAAAAGAATGTGGTCTACACTTACGGTAACTACAAGATAAAGTAACGAAAAAATAAGGAAAATGTTGTGAAGAGTTGTCATAATAAAGTCCGTACATTGAAGAATCAACTTGCGAAGCGTGCAAATGCAGGTGCGGCATATGACATGGTATGTAAAGAAAGTTTAAAGCAGCATTATCATTATCGCTTTTGGAATTTAGCCAAGTGCTGGGATACAGAGTCCATTACGCTTGAGGAAGCATTGCTTCTTGCAGGGGCTAGAACAAGGATTGCTAAAGTAACAAAAGAATATAATTTTTTAGGGTATCGTATTGCTGAATTTGGCATTGCGGTATCTATGGGCGCAGGGAAAAGGTTTCGTGCACGATTGCTTCGGCTTTATGAGCAAAGGGGTAGTTTATTACCTCTGAAGCAATATATAAGGCATTGGTTTTGCTGGGCTAAAACAGGTGCTGCGGTTGAGAAACTGCAGCTTGAACAAAAAATAAATACCATACTTCATTTTATAAATAGGCATTATAGCAAAAGCGTGCGGTCGCTATAAATACGACGACTAGAAATCATCGTTTTGCATTAATGAATGGGTATAAGAGGTCGGTGGGAGGAGGAGTGACATGAGTGATAACGAAGTACGGGATCTGGGAGAATATACAGCTTCACTAAGCAGTATAAAAAGTGTGTTATGGGTAGCGATGGGTAAGGCTTATAGTGAGGCTTATGGAGCGGAGCCCAATGCGGCGAGGAGTGGTGAAGCTAGGGATAAATTGTGTAACGAGGCTCTTGAGGCGATGAAGGTGGATATGGAGGGCGTCGGGGCTGCTGTGCAAGAATTCAACGGAGAGTGGGAAAAGGAGTATACGAAAGGAGATGGAAACAGGCAGCTATCTATGCAAGACCGATACGTAGCTGCCAAGGTGGGTGAGTATCAAGGCGGGTATCCTATACTAGAGGTGGAAGATTTGAAACGTGTGGTGGCTAACGAGGTGATGGGTTTAATAGAAGAGAAGAGACTGGTGGAGATAAAGTACCTTGAGGGTAAGCTGGAGGAGGAACAGGGGAATAGTGAGATGAGATATGCAAGTTTATTACGGACAGGGGCTGAGCCGAAGAAGGACGGACACTCTTCGCAGCTGTTACCGAAGGTTTGAGGTGGGGCAAGGATAAAAAACAGAGTGCAGATAAGGGGCATGGCCACGGTGCCGGATGAATCAGCGTTGGGGCGTATCCATGCGGTTATGTGGTGCTAGATAGAATGCGTTTACCATAGATGCCGATGGAGACCAAGGAGAGGAAATGTGATTACTCGTGAATGGATATCGGAGAGGGGGTTTGTAGAGATCTATTACACTGGTGACGCTAGTTTATGGGAAAAAAAGCTAATAGAGGTGGGTGTCGATGGCATAGAAGAGCTGCGAGAACAAGCTAGAATGCTAAGAGAACAAGGTCTTGATCAGGATGGTGGTTATCTGAATCAATTTAGTTCTAAAGGTGAGAAGAAAGGTAGAACACTACTACATGTGTTGGCAAGCCGTTGTGATGTCCTTTGTGTTACTGAGCTCATTAAAGGCGATGGTGCGCAGGTGGATAAACGCGAAGAGGGGAGGAAGAATAGAACAGCGCTACACTTTGCCTTGGATGGATTACGTCTTAGAAAACCTAGAAAGGTTATTGCGGTAATCCATGCGCTGATAGAAGGGGGAGCTGATGTTAATGCACAAAACTCGGACGGTGAAACACCTCTGTTTTTAGCGGCACGGTCTGGGGATGCAGCCATCGTGCAAGCCTTAATAGATAAAGGAGCTGATGTTAATTTAAGAGACGTGGAAGGGATTACTGCTCTGGAATTGGCCGTGGAGGCCTTTTCGAAGGTCGCAGATGATAAGTATGCTGCGACCGTGGAAGCTATCGTGGATAGTGGGGCATGCGATCATGATTCAATAAAAAAAGTGAAGTCATGGTGGGATGGGTTAAGTGTAGTTGAGAAAAAAGAAGCTTACAAAGGCGTGAAGTCACTCTTCGAGAACCCAGGTGGACCATTTGAAGGGATGCCGTTTCGAGATAGCCAGGACGGTGGAAAGGTTTCAGGCGCGAGCTCCATTCCTTCATCTCCTTCATCTCCTTCATCTGGATAAAATTTAATGACTGGAACGATAGTCCCGTGATGGAAGAACTACAATTGTAATTTTCTATATTGCTAATATTACTTGAGCAAATGCCGATATGATTTTTGCTAGAATCCTCTTCCATTATCTGGGAGAGTATTTTAATAAAGCAGTATTTACTGATGTTGCAAAGGCGGTACTGTGATCAAGCTGTGCGTAATAATATCCTTAATAATCGCCTCGCATTTGTTACCTTAGTCAATGCAGGGGTTGGGTTTGCTGATTTATCAGCACTGGATGAAGCTGTGCTTGAAAATATCTGTATTTATTCGAGCTCAGTTGTTGAGTTAGTCAATGCAGGAGTTGGGTTTGCTGATTTATTAGCACTAGATGAACCTGTGCGTATTAATATCTTAAAATGGTCCGGCCAAGTTGCTGAGCTGATCGAAGCAGGGCTTAGGTATGATGATTTATCAGGATTGAATTCTATAGGGCAACATACTCTCTTTACTAAGAGCCAACGCGTTGTTGAGATATTGAACAAAAAAAAATAACTCTTTTATGGGCTTATCATTTTTTAAGGCCTCATCGGGCTTATCATGAGGGGAATTACGATCTGTTATTTCTGATTTAAACACGGATAGAGGAGATAGGAGTGCTAGAGAAACTCATTTTTTAGATGGTCAAAATACAGGTGATGAGGATTCTGACCATAATTGTGTCATATCTTGATCTTTCTTAGGGTGTCTTTAATGGTCTGCAAGCGATTTTGAGCTTTAGTTTAAGTGGGTTTGGTTATGTTTTAATAATACAAAAAAGTAACACAATAAAAATATGGTATTTTGTTTTTTTTTTTTTTGTAAATAATATACCTGTTCCAACGCGTCATCATTGGCTTGTTTAGTGTGAATTAGAAATACTTTGTTAAGCAATCACGATGCTGATGATTATGAAATGGCTTTGGCAGCAGCATGGGTCTTTCCTTTGCAATTTATGCAGCTAGAGAGGCTTATCTGCTCTTTGCATTGACCAAGATCAAATAATCGAAGGACATCATTTCCTGCAAGGAAAGTGAGGCGTGACAGTGACCGTAGTGCATATTTTTACATTTGAAATTATAGGTTATTTAAATTATTTTATGTTTTCTTATTTTCATATAAATTGTTTTGAAATACAAAAGAATGTGGTCTACACTTACGGTAACTGCAAGATAAAGTAACGAAAAAATAAGGAGAATGTTATGGTAAGTGGTAATAATACAGGTGGGCGCGAGGTTAGTGTGGAGGATTTGTTTAAGGGGGTGCTGCAAGAAGACCTAGACTTTTATGAAGTTTTGAAGGGTGGGAGTGATAGAGATGATTTCTTTGAGTTCTTTAAAAGCAAATGGCAAGAAAGATATGGACTAGATGATTCTACAGCTGAACGTATTGTGAATTATGATGAGATTGTCGACGGGTTTTTAGCTCTGGCCGTGTATAAGAAAGACTATGCGATGATCGGTAAACTGAGCGAAATGTGTGCGATGTTGGAGATTGAAGAGGACTCATTCCTTAGAAATGCTAAAGATGATGATGAACCAATATGGATGCCAGGCATTGTTGAGATGGCCATAATTGGAGGAGATGAGAGAGTACTGCGTATGTTGGCCGAGGTAGGCTATAGGGGGACGGACCTTACGGTGAATGAAGAGAAGAAATTTGGCGAGGATTTTATCAATGGTAAGCGCGATATGTTCGAAAAATACCAGAATGAATACTGTGAGGGTATAGATAGTGCTGCCACCAAGATTCAGAAGACGTACAGAGGAGCTAAAACAAGAAAAGATTTTGAAGAAAAAAAAGATGCAGCCACCAAGATTCAGAAGACGTACAGAGGGGCTAAAACAAAAAAAGATGGTGATGTTAGGGGTGCCGGAGCAGCTAAAAGCGATAGTGCTGCCAAATCGGGAGTATTGTTTCGAGGAAGCGCAATCGGTGGAGATAATGAAGATAGGGACGCTGTACCCCACTAAATAAAATTTGATGACTGGAGCGCTAGTCCCGTGATGGAAGAACTACAATTGTAATTTTCTATATTGCTAAGATTACTAGAGCAAATTCCGATATTATTTTTGCTAGAATCCTCTTCCATTATCTGGGAGAGTATTTTAATGAAGGAGTATTTGCTGATATTGCCGAATCGGTACTGTGATCATGATGGGCCAAAAAATAGATTCAACTTGCTTCCTGTGCCTATTACCCTGGAAACGTGTATTTCCCTTTTAAAGATACGGGTAACTTCTTATAACACAAGGAACAAAAAACCCCACCATGATGATACTCAAAACAAATCGTTCTAAGTGTATTTTAGACACGTTTTCTTTAAGATAGGACCATAAGTGATTAACGCTAGATAGCAGGAAAAAAGTCATCGAGACTAAGCAAATCGTTAGCTGTGCTTGCAGGTTCATTTTACACATTAAAACCACCGCAGCGCTTGCGGCGATAGCCAAAAAGTGGAGCCGACCTTGAATTTGAAAACGATCAAGCTTGGTGCCCCAGTCTTTGCGCACTAAAGAGGATTTTCTAAAAAAAAGGCCCTCAATACCACTTAGTAAATTAAGCGGAATAACCACTAAAGCCGTTATCCAAAATAAGCTCATTTGTGGTGCACCTTGGTATGCTAAAAAATAACCAAGAGCGGATAAAAAAATCCGTAAAAACTCTACTATCTTTCCCATGGCTCATGCTCCTGAAGCGATACATGCATGGCTATTATGCCAAATGAAGTGTCAAAATACCAGGTAAGCACAATCAAGGTGGGTTTTATGGAGTAATGAGCAACAGTTTGGGGCCTAGACCAAAGGGCTTTTGTATAACAGGTGCATATTAAAGATTGTTAAAATGTTATTCCTGCTGGTAGGCATAATAATGCGGCTGCCAAATGTGCGATTCAATTATCTCTTCAAGATTACAGCTTGCATCATAGTCACATAAGCCTTCTTTAATAGCTTCTTGTGCCACGGCTTTGGCAACTTTGCGAGATACATCCAAGGATTGTTGCAGGGAGGGCAACAAGGGTTTTTGGGGGTCTTTAATAGCAGGAGCACAGGAGCTGAGCGCCTTGCATGCGGCCCAAATCATATTGTCAGAGAGTTTTCGAGCTGCAATGGCAATAACCCCAAGACCTATGCCTGGAAATACTAATGCATTGTTGCACTGGGCAATAACACGCGTTGTACCTTGATAATCACACGGTTTAAAAGGACTGCCTGTTGCAATCATAGCAGTACCATCAGTATGTTCTAAAATATCCTGTGGCGTGGCTTCTGCTAAATGTGTGGGGTTGGAGAGTGGGAAAATGATTGGTCTTTTGCTACTTGCTGCCATCGCGCTCAGTACATAGCTATTAAAAGCACCTTGCTGGGTTGAACAGCCAATTAAAGTTGTGGGTTTAACTTGTTTAATGACTTCTAAAAGGTCTATGCTGCCATCTTGTAAATGGAACCAATTCTTTACTTCGGCCTTGCTGCGTGCAAAACGCTTTTGCTGCGGGGTTAAGTCTTCCATATCATCGGTGATTAAACCATTTCTGTCTATGAGATAAAAGCGTTCTCGCGCTTGCTCTTGGTCGATATTATGGTAAGCCATGGTTTGGGAAATTTGCTCACAAATACCCATGCCCGCGGTGCCTGCACCATAAATAATAACTTTTTGATCTTCAAAGGCTAGGTTTTGCGCATTACAGGCCGCTAAAAGCGCAGAAACCGTAACCGCTCCAGTGCCTTGCATGTCATCATTAAAACTACAAAGTGTATCGTGGTAGCGATTTAAAATACGACTGGCATTAGCGCGCCCAAAATCTTCCCAGTGTAAAAATACTTTTGGAAAGGCTTCTTTAACCGCATCAACAAATAATTCAATCATTTCATCATATTGCTCACCACTAACACGCTTATGACGCCAGCCCAAATACAAGGGATCATCTAATAACGCTTGATTGTTGGTGCCGGCATCTAAAAACACCGGAAGATAACGTCTAGGGTTAATGCCGGCACATAGGGTGTAAACCATGAGTTTTGCAACCGGTATGTCGATACCACCAATGCCTTGGTCACCAATACCTAGTACCCCTTCAGCATCACTGGCAACAATAAGATCAATTTCGGGGTTGGTGCGATGTTGGAGTAATTCTTTAATGCGATGACGGTCAGGGTAGGCGATATATAGGCCCCTGGCGCGGCGGTATTCGGTGCTGTAGGTCATCACCGATTGCGCTACGGTCGGCGTGTATAAAACAGGCAGCATTTCATCCATGTGCTGACTAACTACATAGAAAAAGAGCGTTTCATTATTACACAATAAGCCTTTTAAAAAGATATTTTTTTCTAACTCTCCTTCAAAACGTAGGTATTGTTGATACACCCGTTCTGCTTGCATCTCTATAGTTTCAATCGCAAAGGGCAATTTTCCCTTCAAACCAAAATTCCAGCGCTCTTCTTCGCTAAAGGCGGTATCTTTATTAAGCTGAGGAATCGTCATCATCGACTTGCCTCTTTGTGAGGTGCTTAAGTAGGCTTCTTTGGTTTTTGGGTTATTTACAATTTTAAAAGTCGTCATGCTTAGGCCTTATGGGTAGATGGGTTAAGACAATGTTGGTGGACACTATCGATAATATGGGCAATGGTTTCTGGTTTGGTTTCTTTGGAAATGCCATGTGATAAATTAAAAATATGACCTGGCCAAGGGTGGCTTTCTAATACTTCTTTAACTTTTTGGCTAATGGTTTGGGCATCACTTTGTAAAAGATCAACCGATAAATTCCCTTGTAAGGCTTTGTCAAAAGGCACAACTTCACGCGCTTGTTTAAGCGTGATGGTATCATCTATACCAAGAGCGTGTGCGCGCGTTTGCGCCATTAAAGGAAGATAGGCACTGGCGCCTTTACTAAAGATAATGCTTGGAATATCACTGGGTAATTGCTCTAAAATACGCTCTATAAAATCCAGAGAGAAACTTTGGTAGTGATCTTGTGATAATAAGCCACCCCAAGAATCAAACAGCATCACCACATCACAGCCAGCATCAATTTGTGCTTGTAGGGTTTCAACGATACAAGAGGCAAGATGATCAAGTAGTTTTTTTAGACCTTGACTTTGGTTTGTGCAGGCATCAACGATGCTTTGAAAACCATTAGCCTTGCCAGGGGCAAGCATATAACAGGCAATGGTCCATGGGCTGCCGGCAAAACCAATAAGCGGCGTTTGGCTATCTAATTGTGCTTTAATATTTTTAATCGCTTGGCCTTGATAGCCGAGATCTTTATGGGCATCTATGCTTTTATAACGAGCACTGTTTGAAAGGCTGCTTAAGGGGGTGCGAAATTGTGGTCCGCCATCAAAGTACAGACCCATGCCCATAGCATCTGGAATAACTAAAATATCAGAAAATAAAATAGCCGCATCAAGCTTGAAACGTCTTAGTGGTTGTAGGGTCACTTCACAGGCTAATTCTGGGTTTTGACATAAGTGCATAAAGCTGCCAGCTTCGGCACGCGTAGCTAGGTATTCTGGCAAGTAACGACCTGCTTGGCGCATAAACCAAATAGGTGGTCTAGGGCAGGGTTCATTGCGTAATGCTTTGAGAAGTAGGCTTTGATTCATAGTGAAATCCCTTACAAAATAGCCCACCATCATACTTTTTATTGTGCCAAATAGCAAGTTTTGAAAACCCTTTGCGCACAGGACTATGCTTTGGTATTTGTATGATGGTATTGCAAGGGGGTGCTATTTGAAAACAATTTATTTGTTTGGAATGATCAGAAGTAGTTATTTTGACTTGAGGTGCTTTTTATGTTTTTGGTTTTTTTTTGTAGCCAATTGCAGATAAGCGTTTCATGATTCCAGGGTGGGTTGAGAAAAAATCAGTTATGGAGTGCTTCATACTAATATTAGCTTTTTTCGGATCATAAATATACGCTTCACGTCTTATGGCCTCATGTGCGGTTTTTTCATACGCTTCTTGATGGCTTTCCTTAGAATCAATATGATCTTGATTGATTTTCAGTAATGCAGAGGCTAAAGGCTGATTATCGCGCATTAATTCAACACAGCCAGCATCGGCCATATACTCGCGGGTTCTACTTAAAAATAACATCAGGATAAGGGTTATTAATGGCAGTAAATAGCGAAATATGAGGATAATTAAGAATATATTATTGCCAGACTTTGAATTAGATGAATCTTTACCGCCAATATAGGCCGACCAAAAAATTATATCACAAAGTATTAAGATTAAATTAGATAAAACAGAAGCCATTAAGGTTAAACGAATGTCTAAATGACGGATATGACTTAATTCGTGAGCAATCACCGCTTGTAATTCAGCACGATTGAGCTTTTCAAATAGTCCTTTAGTTACTGCAATCAGAGCAGATTTTTCATTATAGCCACTAGCAAAGGCGTTCATGTATGGAGCATCTATGAGGTAAATTTTAGGCATAAAAGGCATGCCGGCAGCAATTTTCATCTCTTCAACAAGATTGTATAATTTTTGAAGTTGGGGATCTGTGCTTTGGGCATTGACTTGTTGATATTTAGTGCCCAGTAGTACTAATTTTCTATGAAATAAAAAAGTAATAGCAATACTAAAAATAGCAATGCCTCCAGCCACTATTGTTGCTATAGGCCATAATCTGCCACTTAAAAGCTCAAGAAAGATAGACCATAGATCCTGATTAGGGTATTGGTCACTATAGAGGGCAACATCAATCAATAGTCCTAAGCTAAGATAGATGCATACAAAACCAAGCATCACCAGGATGGTATTACGCTGGTTTTTTTTTAATACCGCTCGCCAGTTTGCGCTTGTTTGTTGGAAGTTTCCAAGCTGTGGATTAGTCATAAATAGTCGCTACTGGTCTTTTGGTTTTGTGGTCTTAGTGCTTGGCGTGTCGCTCTGACTTTCAGGAAATTTTACGGTATATTCTTCTTGTTGTGCTACCTCTTCTTGCGAGAGCTGCCAGTAGATAAAATCTTTATCGAGTTTGGATGAGAAAATACCAACAACCATAGATTGAATGAAGGACTTTTTATCGGCATTGTAGCGTTCAATACTATCATTGAATGCTTGTTTGGCATAGGAGAGTTTGTTCTCAGTATTTACAATTTCTTCTTGTAGCTGTAGAGCATTTTGATTGGCCTTGAGATCTGGGTATTGCTCAAAAACAACATTAAGGCCAGACAGTATAGAGGATATTTTATTTTCAGATGCAACGCGTTGCTTGTCATCGCCACTAGTGCGTGCTTGTTGCGCTTGATTTCTAAGCGCAACCACTTCTTTTAGGGTTGATTTTTCATAATCCATGTACTGTTTGACAGTGTTGATAAGCGATTCAAAAACTTTGTAACGACGATCTAATTGAATATCAATTTGCTTCTGATTGTTATTTACCGCTTCAATTTCGCCTATTAAGCGATTGTACATTGATATGAATAATACAAATAATACAAGCACAACGACGATTAAAATCAATTCCAAACCCATAGTAACACCCCACAATTAAGATTATTAAACGGCATATTGTACTTTTTTAATACAAAAAAGTCAAGTTTATTATTAGCTGTATTCGGGTCGAAAAGTTTCTTTTAACTTGGGGTTTTTATAATTTCAACTACTTTTCAAATTTGAATATGGCATGAAATAGTATAGGATCATTATTCAATTATTAAATTAAGGAGCTCTTCATGCACTATCTTTTTTCCTATGGCACCTTGCAATTAGAATCGGTTCAACTAGAGATCTTTGGCGTAAAGCTTGCCGGAGAAAAAGATACGCTTTGTGCTTATATCGTGGAGGATATGCGTATTTTGGACGCCAAGGTGATTGCGGCAAGTGGTGAGGATATCCATCCAATACTAAAATATACCGGTCAGGAGCAAGATCGTGTTTCTGGTATGGTGCTTGAAATAAATGATCAGCAATTGGCTCAAGCCGATAGCTACGAGGTAGAAGATTATAAGCGCAAAAAGGCTAGACTGTGCTCGGGTAAAGAAGCTTGGATTTATACCGCTTAAGGCAGTTTATGTTGAGGTGCGCATTTTTAAGATCTTTGTGCAAAAAAATGCTGTTTTCTATCGCATTTAGCAGTAATTTCTATTATAATGCCAAGTTGCCAATTTCTGGCTAGAGTTTTTACAAAAATCAAAGGAATGAGAAATATGTTTCACAGAACGCGTAATATTTTTTTGGTGGGCCTTCCAGGCGCGGGTAAAAGTACCGTTGGAAGACAATTAGCACGTACCTTGAAAATGGATTTTTATGATACAGATGATGAAATAGAAAAACGTTGTGGTGCCGATATTGCATGGATTTTTGATATTGAAGGAGAAGAAGGCTTTTACGAACGTGAAGAGGCACTTATTCAAGAACTTACAGAAAGCCAAGGCATTATTCTTGCAACTGGTGGTGGCACGGTGTTGTCTGAAAAAAATCGCGCGAGACTCTCTGCACGTGGCTCGGTAGTTTACTTAAAAACTTCTATTGATCAACAGCTTGAGCGTACTTTGTATGATAAAAAACGCCCTATGCTCCAAACGGGCAATAAGCGTGAAACCTTAGAAGGAATTAAAAAAGAACGCGAAGAATTGTACGAGTCCGTTGCAGATGTGATGGTTGATACGGTTGATCGTGGCATTCGTTCGGTTATCAACGATATTATGAAGCAGCTTGATGCCTTGGTTGAATAATGAAGCGCGTTGCAGTCTTTGATGGTGATGCCAGCTATCAAGTTCATATAGGCGCCAATTTACTACAACAAGCGTGGCCAACGATGAGCACTTTTATACCAGAAGGTCAGGTCTTAATCTTAAGTGACGATCATGTTGCGCCTTTATACTTAGAATCGTTAAAACGCAAAGTACATATTGTAGCCCATCAAGTCGATACCTTTGTGATGCCCCATGGTGAAATGCACAAGACCCTTGAGCAGTTTCAATTGATTATTGATTTTCTCATTCAAAAAGGCCATACCAGAGACACCTTGATTATTACCCTTGGTGGAGGGGTAGTTGGCGATATTGGCGGCTATGTTGCCTCTAGTTACATGCGCGGTGTGAATTGGTTAAATATACCTACTTCTTTAATGGCTCAGGTAGATGCGGCTGTCGGGGGGAAAACTGCGGTGAATCACCCTTTAGGCAAAAATCTTATAGGTGCGTTTCATCAGCCTTGTGCAGTATTTGTGGATGTGGAATATTTGCAATCGCTGGCGCAAAAAGAATTTCTAAGTGCACTTTCTGAGGTTATTAAATATGCCTTGGTAAAAGACGTGTCTTTTTTTAATTGGCTTCTTGCGGCAAAGGAGGCCATTTTAGCCCAAGACCAACAGGCTTTAGAGCATATGATATACCATTGCATTGAGCATAAAAGCGCATTGGTTTACGGTGATGAAAAAGATCAAAAAGGCTCTAGAGTATTATTGAATTTTGGCCATACTTTTGCCCATGCCATAGAATCCTTAAGTGGATATCGTATTAACCATGGCCAAGCGGTTGCGATTGGTATTATGTTAGCTGTGGAGTTTAGTGTGTATGCTGGATTTTTAGCATCAGATTTATGGCAAGATGAGCTGCGTGAATTTTTTGATTTTTTTCAATTATTATCTGCGCTTCCCAAAGATATCTCTGTGCCGCAATTAATCGATGCGATGGGCCGTGATAAAAAAAATAGTGGCAAAAAGATTCACTTGGTATTGTTAAAATCTTTGGGAGAGGGTTTTTGGCATCAAGAAGATAGTGCCGCTTTACTTGAGCAATTTTTACAGGAACATATTGGTGCCTGTGTTTAGGTTTTTCTAAAAGATATAAATGGGCTTGCTAAAGCGCTGTGCTGGAGCGTATAATAAGTTTTTTAAAAAAAGGAGCCCTTAGTATGCCATCATTTGATATTGTTTCTGAAGTAGACTTGCACGAACTTTCCAACGCAGTAGATCAAGCCAATCGTGAGGTGCAAACCCGTTTTGATTTTAAAGGCTCTGATGCGCATTTTGGATTAGAGAACCAACAAATTGAACTGCAAGCTCAAAATGACTTCCAAATTAAGCAAATGCAAGACATCTTGCATGCAAAATTGGCCAAGCGCGAAGTCGATAGCCGTTGTTTAGAAGAAGGGGCCATTGAAACAGCCAATATGCGTGCGCGTTTAAAAATAACCGTTAAAGCGGGCCTAGAAACGGATGCTGCTAAAAAAATAACCAAGCTTTTAAAAGACAGTAAGCTAAAAGTAAAAGGCCAGATTATGGATCAAAAAATTCGCGTGACTGGCAAAAAACGCGATGACTTGCAAGAAACCATTAGTTTCGTCAAACAAGCTAAATTAGATATGCCTTTGCAGTTCAATAATTTTAGAGATTAGACATTTTGGGCTGTAGTTTTTTCTTCATTAATAAGTAATGGCTGTTTTTCAGCTGTGCTTTTAGAAAGATCATCGCCAAGAACAGCAGGTTTATATTGCCTATAGATACATAAAGCACTGGAGTAGAGTCCAGATGCTGCTATAGCTGCTTTAATCATAAGATCTTGTTTACTTTTTGGTTCTGGTGTGGCGATGAAGCTTAAGGCGCCAATAAGGGCTTTATCCATCACGCTCATGTATAAGAGTATAGTTTTGAAGCTTCTACCTCTGGGGCTCAATTGGCTAGAGGGTATATCATATTGCATCTTTTGGCATATACTTACATAAGCAAAAGTATGATTACACATAAGCAAAGCCATACTCAACAGGGTATTAATAGAGGTAATGCTTACATCTATTGGATTTCTTAAATCGGTAAATCTTTGGCCTTTAGTTGAGTAAAGATCCAAGGCTTCAAGTATAGTTGCAAGTGAATTATTAAATTGATTAAAATAAATAATAGTATTGGTTATAGAGTAGGCGGTAGTCATGAGGTAAATTGTGCCAGGTGGCCGTGACTTTACTTTTTCTTTTGTTTGCTGCACGCCAAGCAGTTGCCATTGAACCATAAAATTTGAAATACAGGATACAAAAGTCACCAAAAGATTAATAGCCAGTGGCAAATTTTTATCTGCATCATCAGAAACTTGATCTAATCCATCGTGGATCAACGCAAATTGTGAAGAAGATCCCACGATTGTTTTATAAAGAGCCGTCCCAATTTCAAGGAAGTCCCAGATTCTGTTATCTTTTTGAGGGCTGCTGCTTAGATTTAGTTTATAGTAGAAGGAGCGGGTATTAACGAAAAAGTACATACCACTGCACAAAAAAGTCAGAATTAATGGTGTATCACTAAACTGGGGTTGATTAGGATCAAATCCTTCCAGTAAGGTTTGATTACTGGATCCTAGGTGTTTTGCGAAAGTGTTTGCGGATAGAAAATATAGTGAAACAATAGAAATGCTAAAATTGATAGCATGAAACAAAGGTTTTTTGGTACTTGCAAGTTTACTAAACATTATGTAATTCCAATATTGTTAAACGTGCTTTACTATATTAAGCATATATGACATTTTGATGACCATATGACTGAGGCTTAAACCATGGATGCTTGAAGATGGCCGTATCATAGCATTTTATGTTGCTTGTGACTGTGGTTTTTTGTTTTCTTTTGAAGGTTTTACCACTTGTGCTGTTAAAAAGATTAATAATTCTTGTTTGTTTTCTTTTTCAAGATGATTTTCAAATAACCAACCAATAAGTGGTAGATGATGCAAAAACGGAATCCGCTTGCTGCTTTGTTTGTTTTGTTCGTTATTAATGCCCCCAAGCACCAAGGTTTGATTACTTTTCATATGCACGGCACTTTCAAGATGTGCGGTGCCAATAATAGGAATCGCCCCAGCAGGGGAGGCTTGTTCGGTAAGGTAGTCCTTATTAACCTTAACATGCATAAGTAGCTTTCCATCATGGCTTACGCTTGGCGTTACTTTTAAGCCTAAGACCGCTTTTTTAAACTGAACACTGCTATTGCCACTTTCATTGGTGGTTTGAAAAGGCACCTCATTGCCCTGTTCAATGCTTGCTGTTTCACCATTATCCACCACCACACTTGGATCTGAAATTAAATGGGCCGCGCCTTTTTGCTCTAGCGCTTGTATGTTTAAATTCAATAACTCACCACTGCTTAAAACGCCAAGATTAAATCTAAGTGAGCCAGCAGCATGGGCAATGGGAAGATTGATTTTAGCCGATTGCATACCACTATGGCTTCCACTTTGAGATTGATGCTGGCCAAGACTCACTCCAAGTGCTTCAAGACCGCGCTTATCAAATGCTTCAATGCGCGCTTTAATTTTTATAGCAGTTGGCGTTTGATCTAACTGGGCTAGGACTTGTAAAATAGAGGATTTTTGATCTTGATGTACCACCAAGATGATTTGATTTTGTGCTTTATCAAATAAAAGACTATCGCGGGTTTCTTTGCTAAGCTGCGGGTCTTTTTGAAGGAGACGCATAAGGTATTGGCCATTTTGATTTCTTAGTGCATAGTGTAGGGTGATTTTTTTACTTTGATCGCTCCTTGTTATAGGGTGGTCACTGATAGCATAAGTATGATCTGATTGGCGATAATAAAGCCGGGAATTTTCTAAAAGGGTTTTAAGCATTTGGCCATAGCTTGTGCTGCTAAGGTGTAAGGTGGTTTTTTGATTGATGTTTGGGTCAATAATCATGTTTAAATCTGCTTTTGCGCCCAAAAAGGCCAAGAGTGGCACGATGGGTGCTTGCTGGACATTTAAGACAAGCGCGCAACATAAAGTTGGCCATAGTAGGATGATGTAAAGGATGTTTTTTTTCATTTGTTTCATATTTGTCCCCCTATGGCCACATGGTATAAATAGTCTTTGTTGATACAGTACACGCTTGATAAAAGCGGTAAACAAAAGCGTGCAACATAAGGGCCAATAGTTTTAAGTTTCCAGTGCAATTTGCCCACAGCCTCTAGTGGTTTAATTATGATAAGTTTTGCTTGATTAAGGCTTAATAAGCTTCTGTGTCGCTTAGTTTGTAAGGAGCCTAAGATAGGGATTGCGGAGGCTAAAGCTTGATCCTTAAAATAGAGATGATCAGGCTCGGCAGTATGAGGTGCATGATACTGTGCGTTGTGTGTTTGAGGGGCTATAAGATTTAAACTGACGTGCACAGGATCAAGTATTTGCGGTTTGCTGGTTTCATAGGATAAGAGCCAATGTTTGATCCTAAACTGTGCATGTTGAAGTAAATAAAGCATCACATCTTCTATAAAAATGGACCGAGCGCTTAAGTAGAAATCTAATGTCGAGCCGGTCAAGGCTTTGTTATGTTCAACATGAATATGTTGTTGTTGAAATAAATCCCGTACAGAATCATTAAGAGCAAATACAGGCCGTGGCTTTATACTTTGGGCTTGAGCTGGGGGTGTTTTTTTCATAGCTTGCTGCTTTGAAGCTTTAGCACGATTTAAAACGCTATTTAGATGCAAGATTTTATGATTGAGAGACTGGGTCTTAAGCGTGAGTGTGCTTGCTGCAATTGAAAAGAGTACAAGTGCAACAAGTCCTATAATAAGACTATAAAAAATAGTACTGGGGCCAAAGTAAAGATTATAAAAGTATCTAGGCATAACACAATTCCAGTTGGTGTTGCTGATTATTTTCTTTCACGATGCGCGTATGTCTTGAGGCTTGGAGCATTTTCTCAAAAGCCAGGCGTGTATGTGGCTTTAAACGAGTAAATTCGATATGGATACAGCCGAGCTTGGTATCAAGAGCGCTGAGGATTAAATGATTTTTAAGTGCAAAAGCTAAGATTGAAATACAAAGCCTGTGATACCACGCATCATGAGCTTGGTTTTGTATAGCGGGGGAGGGGGTGGTATGTTTTTTTAGAGTATCACTTTGAGCTTTTTGTTGATCCACTAGATGCTGATATATTGTAAACTTTGATTGATAAAACCGTTTATAGCCAAAGCCTAGTAAGCATAAGGCCATTATGCACGTAACAATGGCTGTGATAAGTATAATCATCAGTTTTTTACGCGCCTTATAATAGGTATAAGGATAGAGCTTGCCGTGAATAATAAGCATCTATAATACCTCCTTTAGTGAGCTGCAATAGGCAAGCATAGTGCTGGGTTTGCGATCTTCTAAAGAGAGCTGTTGAAACCGGCCATAATAATGCACCACAGGCCTAAGCTCTTCCCAGCAATATACGACGCGTAGTGGAATTTTTAGTTTTTTAAAAACAAGGTGTAAGGGATCCATCACAGACTTTGCAACTTGATAATGTTGATAGACGATGCCGTTTGGATTCATATCAAAGCTGCGTGTTAGCTGGTGGTAATAGTCCTTAAGCGCTGCGTTTTGTAATAGCTGTTTAAAAAAGCGCCGACCTTGGTTTGCTGGGCGTATGATGGATTTTGTTTCAAACATGCTCGCATCCAAGGCTGCAAAAACACTACATTGTCGCTTGTGTAATTGTAAAGGGCTTAAAGCTTGATATAGTTTTTCTAGATTGTTTGAGCTGTCATGGTCACATAAAAGCACTTTTGATTGTTTACTGGGGCTGGTTTTAATAAGCGTATAATGGCTGGCACTAAAATGGTGTAATAAACCTAAGGAAAATAAGGGTCGCATAAATGAATAAAAGCGTGATAATAAAAACAGCATATGCTCAATAATTGATCAGCGCAAGTTTTTTTTTGCCCTGTTGTGATTTATTTTATGAAGGGGTTAACGTATAATCGGCGAAGGTTTACAAAAGGGTATAGACATTTGGCACAGCAGGGTTTTTTTCTTACATTAGAAGGTTCAGAAGGGGTTGGCAAAACCACCAATCTTGCGTTTGTAGAGCGTTATTTAAAAGCGCATGATAAAGAGGTGGTGGTTACCAGAGAACCCGGTGGTACCGATCTTGCCGAATCGATTCGCGGCGTCCTATTAGCCCATCATCAGGAAAAGGTGGCGCAAGATACCGAGCTTTTATTGATGTTTGCCTCCAGGGCACAGCATATCGATCAGGTTATTAGGCCAGCTTTGGCAGAGGGTAAAGTGGTTATTTGCTCTCGTTTTACCGATTCTACCTATGCTTACCAGGGTGGTGGGCGTGGTATTGCGCACGAACGTATTGCGGTGCTTGAAAAATGGTGTCATGAAGATCTGCAGCCAGATCTTACCTTATTATTTGATTTGCCGGTAGAAGTCGGCAAGCAACGTATTGATCAGCGCGCTGAGCTTGATCGTATTGAACAACAAGAGTTAGATTTTTTTCAACGGGTTAGAGATGCATATTTGCAGCGTGCTAAAGGTCAAAAAAGATTTGAAATTATCGATGCAAGCTTGCCCTTAGATACAGTGCAGCAGCATATCAAAGACGTGCTTTCTCGTTGGGTTTTATCATGAAAGATCAATATCTAGATTATAATCATCTATTCTATCTTATGGGGATTAGCTTTTTTTGTGCTGTTTTTTGTAAAATCAAAAATTCTTTATTTGAAAATAATAGCGATTCTAATATTACTGAGGATACAAGAAGAACTGAGATTAGAGAGGCCGTCATGAAAGGTATGAGGAAGGGAGCAATTCTAATGGATAAAGATCCCTGTGGAACGTACTATGCGAGTATGTCTTAATAAATTAACAGTGAACAACTTTTTTTAATGTTAAAAGTGCTTGGGCTTCAATTTGACGCACGCGTTCAATAGAAACCTTGTGTTCTTTAGCTAGGGCGCTTAAAGTAACTTTTTTCTCACCATTGTTAAGGTAACGAGCTTTGATAATGGCCAAAGCGCGCGGCTCAAGTTGTTTTAAACCTTCGGCTAAGAGATCTTGTTGTCGGTCACTCGTATTGGCACTTTCAACCGCCATATCCGGATTGTATGCCTCTGGTGCGCTAAGATATTGTGATGGAGAAAAATTCACAGCGTCTTCATTGTCGCTTTCTACAGTGCCATCAAATTGAACATCATATGCGGCATTTAAACGGGTTTCCATTTCCATTACGTCTTTTGTAGAAACCTTTAGCGTATCGGCAATATCTTTGACTTCTTGTTGGTTCATCCAGCCAAAACGTTTTTTGCTTTGACGCAGATTAAAAAATAGTTTGCGTTGTGCTTTGGTGGTGGCTACTTTAACAATGCGCCAGTTCTTAATGATAAACTCTTGCATCTCCGCTTTAATCCAATGTACCGCAAAGGAAACCAAACGTACGCCTTGACTAGGGTCAAAACGTTTGACTGCTTTCATCAGGCCAATATTGCCTTCTTGAATTAAATCAGCTAGTTGTAAACCATAACCATTAAAGCCTTTGGCAATTTTAACCACAAAACGCAAGTGGGCAAGAATTAACTTACTTGCCGCTTGAATATCGTTATGCTCTTTTAATTGGCTCGCTAAGTGTTGCTCTTCTTCTAAACTTAGAACAGGAATAGAGAATGCATATTTGATATAGGCTTCAATATTTTCAATCGGCGCGGCAAAATTCGGCGCAGAAAGGGCATTGCCACGATGTAAAATAAGATCTTTCGCCATGATTTTTTCACCTTTTCCTGTAAAAACTGCGCTATTTTAGCACTCTTTTGTCTAAAGTGCTAGTTTTTTTTGCTAATATAAAACTTCTTTTACGCTATGACTGTGCAGTGATAGTACCGCATTGAGGTCTGAAATGGATATATTTTCATGGAGTAATTGGTCTAAATCTTCTAACTGTAAGGCTGCATTGAGGTTTCGCGATTGCCATAGCTTGAGACGCTGTGGTTTAAATGCGGGACTGCGCGTTATGATTCTAAAGGAAGTGTGTGAGAGGGCATAGAAAAGATTTAAAAAAGTAATATGTTCTTTTTGGGGTCTGTTTTGGATGTAGTGGCATACTTTCTTGCACAAATCTTGGTTGATAGTTCCTTGATTGCTAAAGAGTTCATAGCCAAGAAAAAATAATTGCAGATATTTTTCACTTTGAGGTGCTATTTGCATAATATATTGGCGGAGGCTATAAAAGTTTTCATTTGAAATACAAAATAGAGATAATTGTGTGGTGGTTTTCGTTTGCAGTGCTTTTAACGCACAAAGGCTATATTCATTAGCATGTTCTAGTGTTATAAAATATGCGCAACAATCATCAAGTATTGCTTCAAATTGTTGTGCCTTTGTATAGTGGAGCAAGTTTTGTAAGCTTTGTTGTGTTGTATTGCCGTTGAGGATGCCTTGCCACTGTGTAGGTATAAGACACTCTTGGCTTAATAGTTTTTCATAGCCTTCATCACATATTGTAGCTAGATGATATTGGGATTCTGCTTCTAAAAGATCCCAGTTTTCTATAGCAATATTGGCAAAGCGTCTCGGGCTTAGCTGAGTTTTGTTGTTTATGCTGTGTTGTAATAAATAGGGGAGTTTAGAAAAATGACTGTTTAAAGAATAGTTTAGCCAGTGTGCCAGCTCCTTACCTGAAAGTAGCATTTCAATAATGCTTGTGTTATCGCGGTGTTGCGTAACATGTTTAAGTGGCTTTAGGGTATTGGTTTTGGTGCTTTTCATGGCGTCTCCTGTTGATTTTTATGATCCAAGTAGAATATATCCTGCCAAGATGAAGGAAATATGAATTGATCAGAAAGAGAAGATTTTTTATGCTGATTGTTTTGTCATAGTGCGGTTTTTTGCGTATAATGGCTTTTTTTATTTTAAGGTATCAGATGTTTGATTTGCTATTTTGGTCCTTGGTAGCACTATGTTTGGCCGGTATACTCTTTTGGGTCCTTGCGCCCTCTAGAATGCTTTGGGCCTTGTACCAATGGCAAAAATCTACACTGTATCGTTGTATCGTTAAAAATCTCGATGCACTGGATTTCAAAGATGGCATTGTCTTTGCTTCTTCGGTTTCTCCCCTTCAGGTCCTGCTGTTACACATACATACCAAAGCGCCCATTACCGCAGTTGTTGATGAGCCAATTGCCTTAAATTGGATTAAGCGCCTGTTTTGGCGTTGTGGGATCAATATCATAGATCCAGATCATATTGCCCATTTTGATGGCAAGGGCTTATTAGTCATGCAGGCCCATCATCAATCGCGTTTGCCTGAGCATCATTATCCTTGTGCGCTTATGTATGCCTGTGGGGTCAATCACTTGCCGCAAAAACATTTCATTCATTTTGATCGTCGCGTGGTTCATTTGTCTTTTGAAGCCTGTGAATCAAACCTTCCTTTGATACAACAACTAAGTAAAATGGGGGTGGGTGCGTGGCATGAATATATGGACCATTTGCCCGATATGATGCAGCGCTGGTTAATGCAATCTAAGCTTTCAAAAAACCGTTTATGTGTTGCCGATTCTACTGGGGCAGCCTTAAGTGCATTAAGAACCATGGTTGGGGTCTTTTTGTTTCGTGGCGCTTTAAAAAAACTTTTAAAAGATCAAAGCCATGTGGCTTTGTGTTTACCCACCAGTGTGGCTGGGTCTTTAAGTTTGCTTAGTTTATGGTCTTTGGCTAAAACGGCGGTTCAACTTAATTACACTTCATCTCATGAAGCATTGATTAATGCCTTGGAGCAAGCTGGTATTAAAAAAATTATCACTTCTTATCGTTTTATGGAAAAACTAAAGCAAAAAGGCTTTGATGTTGCTGAAGTTTTTAAAGACTATGAACTCATTTTTCTAGAAGACATTAAGCGCGGCATCTCGCCGCTTAAAAAAATCCTCACTTTAGCTTTTACGGCCATTGCGCCAACCGCGCTTTTAAAACGTTGTTATCTTAAAACTATCGATCAAAATCAAATTGCAACGATTTTATTTAGTTCAGGCAGTGAAGGTGCGCCTAAGGGTGTGCAGC
>CACEWE010000010.1 GCA_902563055.1 uncultured Gammaproteobacteria bacterium
CCATGTGATACAGATTTCTTGGTAACCTACCAAAACGTTAATAAGATCAGAACACAAATTATAGTTGGCGCGACAAATAATCAACTTGAATCCGTTGATCTTGCTGAAAATTTACTGCAAAACAATATTTTATTTTGTCCTGATTTTTTAGTGAACGCAGGTGGGTTAATCTGCGCTACCAAACTATATGAACGCGCAGATATAAAAGATATTGAAACTGAAGTAAGAAATATTTATCACTCGACAAAGAAAGTGCTTAGCTTAAGTAAAACTGAGAATATTACAACACTAGATGCGGCAAATAGAATGATTAACAGAATGTTAAAAAAATAGTTATAAAGGAACACTTGAAAGCTGTGAATAATATAACAACCCTATAAACATAGGTAAATAATCTATTTTTTTTAGAACCGCATCAATCAAGTGCTTCGATAAGCTTATTAGATAAACCAATACCTTATTAAGGACAACAATAGCCACTTGGCAGACAAATACACCTATCCACCTTAAGTTGATCAATAAAATGTTGATCATGAGAGATAATCATCATCGCCCCTTGATATGACTGTAAAATCGCCTCTAGGGCCTCTATACTAGAGAGGTCTAAATGATTACTTGGCTCGTCTAAAATAATCAATTGAGGTGCTTGTTTAGCAAGTAAGCACAATACCAAAGCAGCACGAATTTTTTCACCGCCACTTAAATCGGCAATCTTTTTATGGGCCTTTTTATTTGGAAATAAAAACTGTGCTAAGGCACTATGGGCATCCTGTGTCGTAAAATCTTGGTTTTTTTCCAACACCGCCTCTAATAGTGTTTTTTCTGGGTCCAATAAAGAGGCATTTTGATCTAGGTAGGTATAATGCGACACACCAAGTTTAAGTGATCCACTTAAAGCATGTAGCTGACCCATAATTAATTGCGCCAGAGTACTCTTACCACATCCATTAGGCCCCTGTATTGCAACGCGCTCAGGGCCGGCTATTCGCAGAGAAAAATGATCTAATAATAATGATCCCCCAGGATAAGAAAAACATAGATCCTGTATATCTAATACTATTTTAGAAGCCGGAACCCTGGTTTGAGGCAAAGAAACCTTAATAGTTTCTTGATGTATTCTTTGTTGAGCAATCTCCGCTAGCGCTGTTTGTGCTTGATCGAGCATTTTATCGGCCTGGCCTTTATTTCTTGCTTGGGTCTGTTCACTTTTGCCTTTCATTGAATTAGCCCAGAGTTTATCGATACTGCCTGATTTTCTTTGCTTCTTACCCTTACTAGAACGTTGTTCAAGTTTTTCACGATTGCGTTGTTTGCTCAGCTGTGCTTTTTTCAATTGTTTTTGTGCGTGCTCATGGGCAAGTTCCACCCCTTGCTGATGCGCTTGTTTCTGAGCTTTATAAAGACTATAGTTGCCGCCATAATAATGCACGCCAATAGGGCTTAGTTCGATTAATGCATCTACTTGTTCGAGCAAAGCTCTATCATGAGAAACAAGAATCACCCCCTGATGCGCCTTTTTCAATAGTTCTATAAAACACGCCCGCCCCTTCGCATCAAGGTGATTGGTCGGCTCATCTAATAACAACCAATGAGCCTGTGAAAGAAACGCTTTTACCAACAAGACCTTGGTTTGCTCGCCACCGCTTAAATCATTGAAGTCTTGATTAAAATCAACTCTATCAAAACCCAGTTTAGCAAAATAGCCTAAAGCGTCTTGCTTAAAATTCCAGTTTTGATCAAGAAGACTAAAATCTTCAGGCATAGCATTACCTTGCTCAATGCGCGCTAATGCTGATAATTGCTCAAAAATACCCAAAACCCGAGCAACACTTTGCCCCTTTGACGCACGAGCTTGCTGGGCCATATAATATCGATTGGCACTGCTTATTACCATGCCAGATTGCGGTGCAAGCATACCGGATATAATTTTAAGCAGGGTTGTTTTACCTAAACCATTATCACCAATAATACCATAGCATCCTTGGCTAAAACTATAACGGATGTTTTGCAACTTCAGGTGCGTGTTTGGAATGTGATAGGAAAGGTTTTGTAGTTCAATAGGGGGAATAATTAACGGCATAAGGCTTCTCCAAGAGCGGTTTAAAAAAAGAATTTAAATCTGGGAAAAACGAAATATGCGCATTGGCCTATTGCTCCTATCTAATAAAGTGGCCCCATTCTATAAAATCCGCACTGTATTGTCAAGCTAATATTAATAATATATTAACATAAAATACTTTATTCTATAAAACAACACCAATCAAGTACTTGGATAAGCTTATTAGATAAGCCAATGCGTAGCCTATTAAACTGCAAATATTGCACGTAACCTTTGGATCAAAAATGCATTTCTCACCAGGGAGCAACGTAAGCTTACTATGAGCTCTTTTCCTTTAAACGAAGCTGTTGCCAACGCGGTAAGGTATCTAAGTGTAAGCCAAATTGATCCAAAACCCGAAGCAAGGTATAGTCTATCATCTCGTGTATGGATTTTGGCTGCGTATACAAAGATGGCATCGGCGGAAAAATACACGCACCCAACTGGGCAAGCTTTAATAAATGCTCTAGATGCCCGGCGTGCAAAGGCGTTTCACGCACCATTAACACCAACTCTCTACCCCGCTCCTTTAAAGTAACATCAGCTGAACGGGTTAAGAGATTTTGACAAACGCCCGTAGCAATTTCCGCAACCGTACGCACCGAACAAGGCACCACAATCATACCCATAGCGGTAAAAGAACCACTGGAGATAACCGCAGAAAAATCATCAATCGGGTAATGATAGTCCGCCAAAGCGACTAAATCTGCCTGCGATAAATCCGTTTCCAAAGCACGCGTCATTTGCGCTGCTTTAGAAACCACTAAATGTGTTTCAATGTTAAGCGCACGAAGTAGCGTTAATAAACGCGCCGCATACCAAATACCTGAAGCCCCGGATATGCCTACGATCATTTTTTGTTTTTTTTGAACATTTTCATCTTTGGCCATCTAAATTATCTCCTGCAAGCGCAATAAAAATATTTTCATCCAGATCATACGGCTTTTGTACGCTAAAAGCCAGTTTTTGACTGTAGGTGTCAATGGTTTTTAAATCACGCGATAAACCTTCCTGCGTTTTTTTTAGATACGCTTCCTTATGCGTCCAACAACGATAAAACCATTGCTGTTTCTCCTTAGCATCCTTTTGCTGCTGGTATTGCCGCCACTCAAATTCAGACATTATCATTCGCACAAGGCCCTCTTGATCACTATGACTGCTGGCAATCTCAATATCCACACCCAAGGGCTGCAGCGCACACGCTAAAGCAATATAGTCCTTGGAATAGGAAAGACTTAAATGATGCGCTCCGGTAGTAAAATCAAATTTACCACTTTGCCGATAGCCAAGCAGTGAAGAATCAATATTTTGATCTTGAAGCCAGGATCGAACATAACCATGGGCAATGACATAACGCTGTTTATGAAAATCAAAACGATACTTCAAGGCGCGTTCTTGCTCCATGCCACTTAGACTTGCAAAATAATCTTCATATCCATCAAGATAATCCTGATACTTGAAAATTTTTAAAGCATACGCTTCACCATTATGCTGCACCGCTTCTGTGCCTCTACCATAAAAATCAATGGCTCAAGCATACCATTTTTTAATGCCAAAATCACTGCGCCGCCTTTACAAAAAAGTCAAAAAAGATAAAAATAACAAGCAAATCACATTTGGTAACAATCTATGAATCAGCACCTATCCATTGGCCCTCACACTATCAACCTTACACAACAAGGGCAAGGACCTGCCCTTATATGGTGCCACGGTCTGCTGCAATCGATGCAAACAGAAGATGAACTGGGCATCACCCCCTTTGAGTCATTAAGTCGATCCTTTCAAGTAACGCGCTTTGATGCAGTAGGACACGGAAAATCAAGCCCATCAAGCTTTGTCGAAGATTATACCTGGCCGAATATCGCTCAAACCATCATTGATATTGCCGATAGCCTCAGCATAGAAAAAATGATACTTGGCGGCAATTCTATGGGTGCTGCCAGTGCTATTTGGGCCTACCACCTCTTTCCTAAGCGTATTGATGCATTAGTGCTTCAAGCACCGCCGAGTGCTTTTGCCAACCGCAAACCGCTCCAAGCGTTTTTTCAAAAACAAGCCCAAATCATCCGCAAAAAAGGAATTGAAAAATGGCTAGATTCTAAGCCTATTAGCAAAACCCCAAGCATTTTAGAACCCGTATCGCGCATATTTGAAGCCATCAATCACCAACAATTGGAAAAAGACCCACAAGTACTTGCAGCCATGTTTGAAGGGGCTGCCTGTAGTGATCTGCCCCCGATGCGTGCCCTAGAAACCATTAAAGTGCCTTGCTACTTAATGGCCTGGGACCAATACCCCGGACACCATATTACCACCTGCTCGCAATTATGTACCCTCATCCCTGAAACCCTTATGCATATTGCACAAAACTATCAACAAGCCCAAAGTGATGCACTTAGAATGATAGAATTTTTACACCACCAAAAACATATCAAGCTTTAAAGACGCTTTTTTATTTACAGCCGGCAAACTATTTTATATAATGACTTCTCTTTCGGGCCCATAGCTCAGTTGGTTAGAGCAGCGGACTCATAATCCGTTGGTCCTAGGTTCAAGTCCTAGTGGGCCCACCAACTTCCATTTTTTCCTTCCTTTAATACATCCACACCGGAATATTAAAACCCATCCTTACACAAACAAGCCCCATCATACTGCTCAAAAGCATAATCCCAAATGGAATTTTAAAAGTTTCAAGATCCACTTGTACCCACAATTTCATACCATAGCCATAAAGCAGCCCCTGTAAGGATGCAAAAAATAATACTGCAGGCCAGAACATTGCCGGCAGAGCCGCCCCTATTGCCAGCATCAGCTTTAAATCGCCACATGCTATCATCTGTTTTTGTGACAAACAGTCTATTAAGCGCCATAATCCACATAACACTATAGCTAAAACCCCAAGCTGCCATAATGCACTGATCAATGCCTCATAGCCTTGTGATACACGAGAGAACCATAAACCATTGCACCCCAATAAAAAAACCAAGCTATCGGGTAATAATAAATAGCGCCCGTCACAATAGGCCAAGGCTACAGATACTATACCAAGCGCCACAAGCGCTAGGGGTAAAAGCTTACTAAAAATAAATATCCACACCAACGCCATCGTCATAAACCAAGATAAAGCCCAGCGCTTTTGAGACATCATTTTGAAAAAAGCGGCCCTACTAAAAGATAAAACCATTAAAAAATAAAGCTGTCGCCACGCGGCTAAATGCCTTTTTAGTATATGCTCAGGCAGCCCATAAGCCCCTAAACAGCTCATGTGTGCCAGATATGCACAGTAGAGAAAAGCATAAAGACTTTTCATATTGCCATGCCCATTTGCATAATGGGAGCATACAGCGCCAATATCATCACACTCACCACCCCACCCATCACCATAAGAAAAAATGGATGCATCAAAGCCTGAAGTTTACTTAAGCGTTCATAAAAATAGGCTTGATAGGTTTTAGCATAATAATCCATATGCTCCGCCAATCGCCCCGTGGCCTCACTTAACAGTAGCATCTTCATAAAAGGTGCTTCAAAGATATGCTCTTGACCACTAAAACTTGCAAGCAAACCTGCACCATAAGACAATTGCGCTATAATCTCCTCTAAAGCGCTCACAATCTGACGATGGCCAAACTGTGCCCTGGCATGTTCTAAGCCTTGCAAAAAGGGTAACTTGGCCTGCTGCGAAAGCGCAATACATTTGGCCGTCTCCACCTGGTAATATAAACGCAATAGCGATGCAATACCTGGCAAATGAAAAATCAATTGATCCCAATAAGGTTGATGCCAAGCATACCGCTTCATACTAAAGCACAAAATACCAAGCAAACCTGCAAAACCTAATAACCAATAAAGCCCCTGATGATACACCACTATTAAAAACTGTGTTATTGCTGGTAAGTCCAGCTGGTTGGTCAATAACAACTGTGAAAAAACGGGCACCATTATACGCACCATCACCGCAAGCATTATCATGCTTAAAGCCAACATAAACAGAGGATATCGCAATGCGCTTTGAATTTTTTTTTCTAAAAATTGCTGTTGTTGTTGCTGTTGATCCAATGCTTTAAGTACTTGTAATAAATCACCAGTTTGCTCAGCCATCTTAATCATCTGACAATAACTTTGACTAAAAACCCCCTCCAACTGCGCACAAGCAGCACTTAAGGCCACCCCTGCCTGAAGCTGCAAAGCTAAGCTGGCTAAATACTGTTTTTCTTTTTTTGATTGATGCATATCATACAACAACATAATACACTCAAGCAGCGGTATATGCGCCTTGTAGAGCGCATATAAATGCATGGTAAAACGGGAAACAAAGTCGCGGCGCCTAAACATATTAACAGCCTATAACCCGGGTAATTTCGGCAAGAGAAGTCTCACCACGTAAAAGGGCATCCACCGCCGCATCCTCTAAACCAAATAAACCACGAGCACGAGCTTGCTGATAGATTTCAGAAGATAAACAACCCTGCTCTATCGCTGCAGCGATTGACTGATCTATCTTAAGACACTCAAAAATACCACGCTGACCTCGATAACCTAAATGGCATTGTGGGCAAGACTTTGCTTGAAAAACACCACTGTATGGAGAATCTTGAGTATCAAAGCTGTAGCGAGAGTGAAAGTTTTGCACCACGGTGTTGATCGCCTCTGGCATCCCTTGTTTATGCCAGCTTTTGCAATACTCTATTTCTAACTGTTTGCTTTTACATGCCGGACACAGTCTTCTTACCAAACGCTGCGCCACAACAAGCTTTAGCGCATGGGCCAAATGGTAGGACTCCACCCCCATTTGACTTAAGCGATCTATGGTTTGTACTGCAGAGTTGGTGTGCAAAGTACATAAGACCAAATGCCCCGTCAAAGATGCCTCTATGGCAACTTGGGCGGTATGTCTATCTCGCAATTCACCAATCATCATAATATCAGGATCCTGACGCAAAAAGGCTTTAAGGGCTTGCTGAAAATCAAATCCTATGGCTTTGTGCACCGGAACTTGATTAATGCCATCAATGGCCATTTCAACCGGATCTTCAATACTGAGAATATTATATTTTTGGGTTTCTAAGGCCAAAAGCAAAGCGTATAAGGTCATGGTTTTACCACTGCCTGTGGGCCCACAAATAATAATTAAACCTTGGGGCTTTTGTACCATCTCTTGCATTAGTTTTTGCTGAGGGAGGGTTAATCCAATTTTATCTAAAGCACATAAATGCTGTTTTTGATAGAGCAAACGACACACACATTTCTCACCATACAAAACCGGACAGGTACTAACGCGCACATCTATCGTATCGCTTTGATATGGCCAAGATAAACGACCATCTTGAGGCAATCTTTTTTCAGTGATGTCTAATTGTGCTAGAATTTTAATTCTACCGATTACTGCATCAAATTCTTGCTTACTTAAAATCGCCCCCTGCATTAAAAAACCATCAATACGCAAACGGATAAGGCACTTGTTTTCATAAGGCTCAAAGTGGATATCACTGGCACCTTTATCAATGGCATAAGCAAAAACTTCTGCAACAAATTGCTCTAGCTGATGCGCCATTTGTGCCCTGGATGCAAAACGCTCTTTAGGATAATGTAGTGGCTGCTCCATTAGGATAAAGCACTACAATTGCGCGGAGCAAATTGCGCCATTTTACTGTCAGGGTCATATAAACATGACCAATGCATAGCCGAGATAGCGCTATCATAGCTCCCCTGCCAAATAAGCCGCCCTAATTGATGCTTAAACACCACCGTAATGGCTACTTTATCTTGATCTAGCCCCAAAACATCAATACTTTCAACATTTTTAGCGTGCTTAAGCAAAGCCTCTGATTGTACATGCAAACTACTATTATTAAGCGTTGAGAGTGCCGGGCCATGGACCATCACATATTCTTGTACCGCAAGTTTTACCGGGCTGATCATCACTACCCCTTCGGTAACCTTGGTCTTATTTAAATACGTCTGCAAAGCCGGAATTCCAATGGCACTTAACAGGCCAATCATAGCCAACACCACTAAGGTTTCTATTAAGGTAAATCCTGATTGTTTCATAAACCCTCCCACAAGTTGATCAAAATTCATCCTAACATTTTGATCAAAATATAGTCAAGGTTTTTTTTAGATTGAAAGACCAATCATCGGCCAATATACTTTGGCGATCCAAAGAATAATAATAACGGTTGCAAGCTTAAGGGCAATACCCCAGCGCATGGCGCGAAATGGTGGCACAAAAGGCGTACTGGTGATAATAGCCATTGCAGGTGTACTTACCGGTAATAGAAAGGTTAAACCAGCTGCAGTGGCCACTAATACGGAAATAGCCCTAGGATCAATATGATACTGCTGTGCCAAAATAAGGGCGATGGGCATTAATACTGCAACCGCTGCAGCATTACTCATCAGCTCGGTAAGAATGGTGGCAAGCACCGTAAGTATTGCCAAAATAATAAAAGGATCTTGAATCCCTGTGGACATAATAAATAATACGATGGCCTTGGCTGCACCGGTGGAGCTTAGCACCGCGCTAAGGGCAATCGCACTGCCGTACATCACAAAAATACTCCATTGTACATCTTGCTCTACCTCTTTCCAACGGGTAATTCGCAGTGCAAATGCAATCGCCACACCCAAAAGCGCAACAATGTCTAACCCAAAGCGTTTGCCATAAAAAATCCAAAGAAAAATAGTAAAACACAATACGCCCAAAGTTAAAGCCTCACGATAACTAAAAGCACCAAGTTTGGCTTTTTGTGACTCAAGTACTTGCTGGGCAAGCATAATATTAGGCTTTGTCTTACGAATGATTAAATAAACTGAAATAAAGGCTAAGATAAGCATTAAAAACACAATCGGAAAGACCATTTCAGTCCACTGAACAAAACTAATGGAATAATTGGTCGTGCTTTCTAATAAACCAAGAGCCAAAGGCGCCCGCGCACCGCCTAAAAGCGTTGCAGTTCCGCCAATAATGGCACCCCAACCTGTTGCCAAAAACGCACCAAAAGCAAAATCACTGCCATATTGCTCTTTAGCTGCTTTGATAATAGCCATGGTTATAGGAAATAACATCGCAGCCACCGCATGTTCACTTAGAACAAAGGACAACATGGACGAGAGTATAAAAAGTGCAAAAACTAAGCTTACTGGCGTGTTACCAAAACGAGTAATAAGTGCAAGTGCCATTCGGGTGCTTAAGCCAGAGCGCATTACGGGGCTGGCTAGGATAAAGGCACCAAGCACAAAAAAGATCGCACTGTTACCAAAATGGCTATAAGCTTCCTGCGCAGGAACTGCACCGCTTAAAGGCAAAAGTAATAATACCACCAAACCAGTAACTGCAATTGGAAAAGCATTAGAAATCCATAAAATAGAGGCCACGGCAAATACCGCCAGAGCGCTAATGGCCTCAGGTGAGAGATCTTTTGCAGGCGGAATATGCTTAACAATACTAAAAGCTAAAATTGCTATAAGAAACCATACTACATTACTTGCTTTTTGACGTGGAATTGAACCAGGCATCGTCCGTGACACATTCATTTACAGATAGGCAATATACTAGCATAATGCAGAGTGGATGTAACCCCTGCCAATAAAATATCTGAGTATATTTTTCAAGCTTTTAAAAACCTTAAAAAAAGGCCACTTTAGGCCTTGCACAAGCCAAAAGGTTTGTGCATAATGAAAGTTCGCCCTAATAAAGGTTATTTGAGAAATCTAAGGAGTATATTATGGAAGAAAATAACGTTATCGCATCACTCAAAGTTGTTTTAGCAGATACCTATAGCCTTTATCTTAAAACCCAAAATTACCATTGGAATGTGGAGGGGGTCCATTTTAAATCCCTACATGCTTTGTTTGAAGATCAGTATACCGAACTTGCTACTGCTGTGGATGATATTGCGGAGATGATTCGTGCCCTAGGTGAAAAAGCACCAGGAACCTTTGCGGATTTTTCAAATCTCACTACCCTTGAATCTGCCGACGGTAATGCCGCAGACAGCCAAATGGTCCAAGACCTAGCTGCTGATCAAGACAAACTCCAAGCAACACTAAAACGTGCCCATGATGCGGCACAAGCAAATGATGATGATATCGTTGTCGATGCCATGATCCAGCGCATGAGCGTGCATCGAAAGAACAAGTGGATGCTCAAAAGTAGCTTGTAAATGTCCACTTTACACTAAGGCAACATTTCTTTTTTGCCTGAAATCCATTTTTGAACATCCACATAAAAAGCATGCCGAGCCTTGTGCCTATGCAATTTAATCTTTTACAAATGTTGCTAGGCGCTTAAAAAACTAAAAATAAAAAATATATACGGGAATATAACAATGAACTCACAAAGCGCTCCACTTATAAATACTCAAACTAGCGAAAAACAAGAATTCTTTGATCCAACTCAACTCCCTTTATATTTAATTGCATTATCGCTGATTCCTTCAACTTATATTTTTTATTACTCTCAAGCTCAAGCAGGTGCTATAGAGGAATCAAAACAAACACGGGATACTGCCACTTGGATTTCACTAATTGTTAATATCCCCTTGACGGTTCATTTTTCATTAAAATATTTTCCTGATATCAAAAACATATACTGTGATATCAGGTATAACCCAGAAAATAGAGCACAAAAGATCTTACTCTTTGTACTTTGTTGCATCACGGGACTATCTGCTAATGCAATTGGTTATGTCGGGGAAATAAAAGCCTATGATACCTTAGGGCTAGATTATAAAGAACAAAGTTTTGAAAGTTATGCCAATATCTATTTTTTACTAGTCATGATGCTTTTTTTTGCTATAGACTTATACAAGATCATCTCTAACTATTTTTTTTCCACACCACAACAAAAAAACCAAGAAAAATTACAAGGACTTTTTAACACATGGGATGAGCAAAGTGATATAACATCAATGAATAAATGGCTTAATGGTTTAAAGGAAGCAATTGAGCCTAATTTAGAAGACAATAGTTTAGAAATGCAACAAAAACATCTTCAGAATTATTTAGATACACAAAAATATCTAGATCAAGAAGGATCTTTATGGAGAAGTTCATCATGGCTTTTAGACTATAGCGCTTTTCCTTACTACTTTAATACTGCCCCTTTAAGCGCTATAACATGCTTCCAAAAAACCACACCAAGCTGGATTTGTACAGCTCTATCCCCACTTAACTGGCTTGGCACGTCATACAAATCAGGTTGGGGTGGCTTGTCCTACATTGCTAATATCACCATGTTTTTCTTTTATGCTAATGCAGGCAAAGATGGAATATGTACATTTTATGATAATGTTCAAAAATTAAGGAAGATCTATAAACAATGCCTAAAAAGCTTTATAATTGAAACCTTTAAGGTATGCGCGAGCATAGGAATTTCATTATATTCTGTATTCCCTAGCTTGTTTCAAATGTCAGAAGGATCTACATTGTTAAACAACCCCATAGCTGAATTTACTAATAGCAAATATGGTACTTGGTTAACAGCATTTAATGTACTATGGGTAAACTACCCTGGAACCGCATTACTATGCAGCTCAATATTGGAACTTCTCACAACAACGCTTGATTACTTCAACATGATATCTGATACTATTAAAAAAGAGCAAAAATTAGCAACGATTTTTAAAAGAGCAACAGAAGAGGCTTTGAAAGGGAACGATGCAAATATAGAAAACATAATCAAAGACATAGCCTCATATAAGGCTATTGGCCAATGATATTCTCACCAAGCTCTTTAATAAAAGTAAGCATCTGCTGATGCCGCACTGCTCCAATTTTTTGTGCTTCTTTGGTGTGGAGCATATCTTTAATTTTTAAGAGTTTGGTGTAGAAGTGATCAAGAATATAGCAATCATCTTGGTACTTTCCTTCACGACAAAAAGGATCCTTAGGGTGATACAAGCTACTGTTAAACTGACCACCAAGGGCAAACACCCGCGCAATGCCAATAGCTCCAAGTGCATCAAGACGATCGGCATCTTGAACTACTTTGGCCTCTAAGGTTTGAGCCTTAATGCCGCTGGAATAACTATGAGCCGCAATAGCGTGCATAATAGGATCAATATATTCCTTAGGGTAAGCAATGTCCTCTAAAAATTCCTTTGCGCACTGGGCACTGAGCGTAGAGGCTTGTTTGCGTCGAGGATCTTTTTTAGAAACCGGAAAACAGTCATGTAAATAGGCTGCTGGAATAACAATTTTTAAATCTGCCTGTTCGGCTATCGCAATTTTTCTAGCCAATTGCACTACCCTATCGATATGATCAAAACGATGGCCTTCTTCAAACAAGGCATCTTTGGAATAGATCCAGTCAGCAATGGTTTTCTCAAAACTTTTGGTTTCTAAAAAGGCGGTATCTTGCACCAGCATCCTCCTGAAAAAACGCTATTTTAATGAAATTTACAGCTACAAGCAAGCAGTAGCATGAGATTTATTTATCGATCGATAAATAAAGGCTCGCAAAGCGCATATTTTTGCTTTATCCTAGCGTATGCTCTATCAAGTAAGCATGCATATGGCACTGCGTATTGGACTCACTGGCCCTATAGCTTCAGGCAAAACCACTGTAAGCGATTATTGGCATACTCTTGGCATTATGGTCATCGACACAGACCTTATAGCAAAAGAACTCCTAAAAAACACCAGCCCCGCTTACCAAGAAGTGCTACATGCCTTTGGCTCAGATATCTGCCTTAAAGATGGCAACATAAACCGCCACGCGCTTAAACAACTAATCTTCAACGACCGAGGCGCAAAAAAACAACTTGAAGCTATTTTACATCCTAAAATTCGTCAAAGGCTTATGATACTCTCTAAGGCCCACCCCGATCAAGATCAACTTATTGTCATCCCACTTTTATATCATAAACATGATTACCCTTGGCTTGATCACATTGTATCGGTAGAAACCGCGCCGCAACAGCAACTAGCACGATTATTAGAAAGAGATGGCATAGATGTAAGCCTTGCGGAAAAAATGATTGCCGATCAAGCACAACAAAGACCCAAATCTAAACTAGCGGATTTTACTTTGAATAATGGCCAAAGCCAAGAAGATTTATATCGCCAGATTGACCAATTACACCAGCAGCTTTGTTGCAGCAAGTAAAGCTAAAGGCTCCAAAGATTGCACGCGTTTTTTTAGGATTTCTTTCGTATCAGCCTCATAAACCATACACGGCAATTGGACCAAAACCTCACCACCATCAAGCACTTGTGTGACCATATGGACACTACAGCCAGAAACGTCTTCTTTAGCATCTAATACACTTTGGTGTACTGCCAAATCCATAAGCCCCCCATGGCGAGGCAATAAAGAAGGATGGGTATTGATCATACGATTAGCCCATGCTTCTAATAAGGGTGCATGGACAATCCGCATATACCCTATCATGACCACCACATCAACCCCTTCCTGCTGGAGCAATTGATTAAGACTATGATCATATGCATGACTGGTTTGATCTTTTGGTTTTGGATGGGCAATAGTTTTAATACCCAGCGCTTGAGCTTTTTGTAAAATACCAGCATTAGGGCGATCACTAATCACTACTTTGATAACAGCCGACAAGCCTGATGCACACAAAGCATCATGGTATGGACCAAGAACACTGCCTCGGGTAGAGCCCAAAACTGCAATCTTCATATTTTAAGTGGTCACTTTAGTAATTAAGGTTTCAGCACGCTTTTGCAACAAGGACTCTGAACCTATATCTTTACGATAACACACCGAACCTTGCACCAATTCACAGGTTTCCTCAGCCCGAAGCGCCGCCTCGCACAAGGTGTCCCCGGTAGCTAAAACCGCAATGGCTCTAGACCCTTTCATGCGCAGCTGATCCCCTTGCATATCGACACTACCAAAGTACAAACGTTCTGGGCGCTCAATTGCGCTAATATCAATCAACGGATCACAATCTAGCACTCCAGGATAAGAGCTCGGTACGATATATTTGCACACACTTGCTTGTTTTTTAAATACAACTTCTTGTTGATCTAAGCGCCCGGCAATCATCGCTTCAAAAATTGCAACGATATCTGTTTCTAATAAAGCCAATAGGTTGATACCTTCAGGATCACCAAGCCTAGCATTGTACTCAATAAGCTTTAAGCCCTTTGTACTTTGCATAAAGCCCCCATATAAAAAACCACAATAAGGCTTGGCACATTTTTCACTAAGACTTTTCATGACCAGCTCATTAAGCGCCTGTGCTTGTTGAAGCATATCAGGATCAATAAAAGGCAAATGATGATCATGGTCGCTTATAGTACCCATGCCTCCAGTATTAGGTCCCTGATCATCCTCTAATAAGCGTTTATGATCATGGATAATAGGCATATGCTTAGCATGTGCACCATCACAAAAACTGATTAAAGAAAACTCAACACCTGTACATTTTTCTTCAATTACAAATGGTTCTTGGCAAATAGGATCATCTAAGGCTTGTTGATGAGAATGCAATTGCTCACCAGAAATTTTCACGCCTTTACCGCCACAAAGCCCATCGGCTTTAAGGACAAAATCTTGACCCAAGCTCTCTAAAAATGCCAAAGCCTCAGGGTCTTGTGCTTGAAAATGACGATAGCGCGGTACATATTGTGCTGCAATGGCTTGGACAAAATCACGGCCAAAAGCTTTGGAGGTTTCAATTTGCGCTAAATCTGAACTTGGACCAATGCAGGCAATCCCATGCTTATGAAGTTCATCGGCAATGCCAGAAGCCAGTGGTGCTTCAGGACCTACTACCACCATATCTACTTCGTGGTTTTGCGCACATTGCACCATGCCCATAATGTCGGACATTTCTCCAGGGATATAATGACTTACTAGAGGCGCAATTCCAGGGTTAATGCTTGAGCCATAGCACAAAAGAGAAACTGTTGATGATGACTCCATAATCTTGCGTGCAAGCGCATGCTCTCTAGCACCAGAACCGATTAATAAAATTTTCATACTTTAACCTTAAAGTTGCGCACCGAACTATCGTAAAAAACTTAAGCCCCTGTGTCAATGATGCCTGAGCAAAACATAGTACACAAAATGCTGTTTTAAACCAAAGAATGCTCCTTGCATCCGATGTTTAACTTGACTATACTAATCGCTTATAAAAATATAAGGTTAGCTATGAGTGAACAAACCGCACGCTTAAGTTTTGAATTCTTCCCTACTATGGAAAAAAGCAATAATGGCAAAATCATTGACGCTGCAAAATTATGCGCCCAATACCAACCAAGTTTTTTTTCTGTAACCTTTGGAGCCTGCGGTAGTAATCAAGATAAAACCAAAGATTTAGTCTTTGACATGAATGCGCAAACCACAATCCCAACAGCACCGCACATTACCTGCATCAACACTGCAAAATCTGATATTGACCAACTCTTAGATAGCTATAAGCAAAAAAATATTCAAAATCTTGTAGTACTGCGTGGCGACAAACCCAAAATGCCTGTAAAAAAAGGCCATTTCCAATACGCTAATGAGCTTGTACAATATATTCGTGAGAAAACTGGCGATGATTTTAACATTGGCGTAGCAGCCTATCCAGAATACCACCCAGAAGCGCAAAGCCCCGAGCAAGACCTGCACCATTTTATTGCCAAAGCAAAAGCTGGTGCCGATTATGCCATCACTCAATATTTCTTCAATCCTGATGCGTATTTCTTCTTTGTCGATTCTTGCTTAGAAAAAGGCGTATCAATCCCAATTATTCCTGGCATTATGCCTATTACCAACTACAAGCAATTATTGCGGTTTTCCACTCAATGTGGCGCAGATATTCCCAGATGGATTTTAGAACGCTTAAAGTCTTATGATGAGCGCGGTGATAGGATGAGCATTCGCGAATTTGGCGAACAAGTGGTTTCCTTAATGTGTGAAACCTTGTTAAACAATGGAGCACCAGGGCTGCATTTTTACACACTCAATCGCTTTGAGCCTAGTCACCATATTTTACAAAATCTTGTTTTGGCTGAAATGAAACGGCAATAAGCATGCGCTTAAATCGCTTTTTCATCGATGCCCCCTTAGCACCTAACACCACCATAAGCTTGCCAGAAGCAACCGCCCATCATGTGGTGAATGTATTAAGAATGAAAGTTGGCGATACCCTGACGCTTTTCAACGGTACAAAAACCGATTACCCAGGCACTATTAGCACTATCAAACGCTACCATATTGGTGTTGAAATGCATAAAGCCCTTCCTATCAACACCCACTCCCCAGGTTGAAATTCACCTGGGACAATGTATGGTCAAAGGCGATAAAATGGATTTCATAACCCAAAAAGCTGTAGAGCTTGGAGCTTGCTCCCTTACACCAGTTATTGCCATGCGCTCACAATTACAAAAAGCTGCACAGATTGATAAAAAAAACCCTCATTTACAAAGTGTTGCCCAAGGCGCATTAGCCCAATCTGGACGCAGTGACAATTTCACAATTCATCAAGCTTTGGATTTTGCATCCTGGTGTGCGGAATCTAGCGAACAAGGTTTAAGCTTAATTCTTAACCCTTATCACGGCCAAAAAGTCAGTGCACTTTCTCACTCAAACGTCGAGAAAATCTTTGTGCTTATTGGCCCTGAAGGCGGGTTTGACCAGAAGGAAATAGATCAAGCAAAGGATCAAAAACTTCAAGAAATTCAAACTGGACCACGTATCTTACAAAGCCCCACAGCCGCCCTATGCGCCGTTAGTTTGCTCCAAGCTCAGTTTGGGGATTTCTGACCAGAGGAAGCATCAGAAACAGCCAAAAAGTCTTTATCTAAATTTCTTGCTGTTTCTCTTTGACCATTTGCACCCAAACCAAATAGTAATTCTATGTCATCAGAAGCTCCACCTACGCCAACTGATGCAGCAAGTTCTAATGTAGTTACATCATTTCTTCTAGCTGAGCTAAACCCGAAGAAACAGGGAAAACAACAATACTTTATCCTTGCTTTTCCTTTATCATTTTGATTAGAATTTGCTTTCATACCATTCCTTAGTATTGGCGAGCTTCTCCCATAAGTGGTGGAATTGTGTTTTGTATCATCCAAACTTTTGCTAACGCTTTTCCTACAATAAGCACAAAACCATTAAAAGCAATTCTGATTCGATAAGGAATTGCTATACTGACAGTTTACCACTTGCAAGTAAAGGAGACTTTGGAGTTTGACCCGTACCAGCTTTTCTATCTTCTTGAATAGGTTTTGGTAAACGATAACAACAAAAAAGGCTCGCAAAGCAATTTTTCCTTGCAGAAATTGCTGGTTTATCAGAATCTTCTGCTCCTGTACCCGATTGCTGGTCAGCCGGAATATCATCGCCATCTTTGCCTAGTTCACTAAATTTAGACGCTCGGTTCTTAGGCTCCCTAGGCGAATCAGGAGGCAAGACCCCCTCTCCACCTTGCTCTTGGACCTCTGCTTGACCTGGATCTTGGCGTCCTACTGTGTCTTCCCTGCTTCTGGATTCAAGTGCATTGGATCCATCAGCAGCTTGAGCGACTCCTTCTTCTCTAGGTCCGCCTTCTAGGTCTATGGATTCGGGTACTTCGTTTACAGCAGCGGCTGGAGCTAGACCTGAGGTTGCGGACCCACCTCCACCTGTTCCTTCAGTTTTAAATGTGGTTGTATCTTCTAAATCTTCCTCTGGATTTTTTCTTAAGGCCGCTTCAAGAAGCCCAAGTGCCTCAGAGGCTTCAACTACAGCTTTATGCACTGATAGACCTTCGCCGGTATCACTCACGCCATCTTTGGCTCGGCCTTCCTGTACAGGTGTGCTTGTTGATCCGCCATCTTTTCCTCTGGTCTCAGATTCAATAGCCGTTGATACTTCAGCTAGATCTTCGCCGGAAAATTCATCTTCAGTTGAATCTCCCTCAGAGTATTCTCTTAAGGCAGCTTCAAAACGCCCAGCCGCCATAGAGGCTGCATCTGCAGCTTCATCTATAGTTGTTTCACTACCATCAGCTACCCCTCCTAAAGCACCATGGCCAGCTAATGATTTCGTTTCACCTTTCCTTACTTTATCGTCATCGCTATCACCAAACCAATCTGGAACAGATACATCACCATCTTCTGACGCACTATCTCCATCTGAATCTGAATATAGCGGTTTAACAGCTTGCTCCATATTACTACTTTCATCCTCACTATTAGTCTCTGTTTCTGACTTACTATCTACATTACTTGATTCATCATCAGAAAAATCTGCATCATAAGCTTTAAGGTCAGATTCAATAGACCCTGTATCATCACCACCATCATCCTGCACTTGCGATGCTACTTGTTCTGATATCTCCGCCACAAATTTTTTAAACATAAACACAACTCCTTTACCCATGTATGAATCTACCATCTACACCACAACAATAAATATAAAAATAAATTACCTTCATATGAAATGTATAATATGCTTAATAAAAAACTAAAGCAATAGTGTTACACGCGAATGTTTTGTTTTATTTTTTACACACCCCCATTAAAACAATCAAAAAAGATTTAAAAAACCTTGACGGAGTCAAATTAAATTAGTACACTAGGTGACTAGTACACACAAACAAAAGGGAAAAGTATGATAAACATTGAAGACTTACATTTCAACTATCCACACAAAAGTACACTCTTTAACGCACTTACCCTTGAAATTGGCCCGGGACATATTATTGGCCTCCTGGGTAAAAATGGTGCTGGAAAATCTACCCTTATGCGCCTTATCGCTGGACTGAATTTTCCAAGCCATGGAAAAATAAGCGTTCACCAATATCCAAGCACGGAACGTGACCGCTTAATGCTTGAAGAAATATTTTATCTTGGTGAAGAATTTCATACCCCCTCCCTCTCACCAGAGAATTATGGGAAAACATACGGTGTGTTTTACCCACGCTTTGACCAAGCAAAAATGAAACAATACCTAAAAACCTTTGAAGTTGATAGCACCTGCCTAATGGATCAACTCTCCTTTGGGCAACGTAAAAAAACCATGATTGCTTTTGCCTTGGCAAGCAACTGTAAACTTTTACTCTTAGATGAACCAAGCAATGGTTTAGATATCCCTAGCAAAAGCCAGTTTCGCAAAGTACTCTCTAGCGCCATTGACCAAGACAAAACTTTTATCATCTCCACCCACCAAGTGCGCGATGTAGAAAACATGCTTGATCAAATGATGGTTATTGATCAAGGCGAAATAGCCCTGTATCAAAACTTATCCACCATTGCTAAAACACTGATACAAATTGAAGATCTAACAAAAGAACAAATTGCCCAGGCACTCTTCACCGAACCTGGATCAGGAGGCTTGCGCGGCATTATGCTTAACGCTAGCAAAGAAGAATCTAACTTTGATTTTGAATTACTTTTTAATACTATCTTAGAAAACAAACAAAAAATGCACCGCTTATTTGAAGGAGAAATACTATGAAATCAGCATGCTTTAATCTCACTAGCTTTAATCGATGCGCAGGTCTTGAGCTATTTAAACAAAAAAAGTCTATTATCTTTTATAGCATAACCCTTATCATCTTACTTAGTATTGGCAATCTAGGCAGCATCTCTTACACCTCATTTCTCAACACTACTGGCTTTACTTTTTACCTTTATGTGATTGGTATTTTTATGGCTAGTTGCTGCTTTAGCATTATCCACCACCCCAGAAAAAACCAGGATTTTTTTATGCTTCCAGCCTCTATCATGGAAAAAATGCTCTCACGTGCCTTGCTAAGCTCTATAGGATTTGCTCTGGGCTACCTTGCGCTTTATAGTCTTTTTCATTTTTTAGCAAGCGCTATATACCATCTAAATAACCCAGACATGCAGCTTAAATTGGTCTTATTTCAAAAAGAAGCATGGCTTACTATCTTAAAATTTTTAATATTCCACAGTTTCTTTATGCTTGGCTCATGTTATTTTAAACGTTTTAGTTTTATCAAAACTGCGATAATACTTGCTATAGGCTTTAGCGCAAAAAATTTTATGGTTGATCAGGGCTATTTTGGTATGCTCAACCACCATCTTGATACCATTATGCTCGTATTAATGGTCCTAATGATGATCATTTCTTATGTATGCTGTTATTTTCGCTTAAAAGAACATGAGGCTAGCGCATGAAATTTCAAAGCTCTAAAGCAATTTTCATCCAGCTAGCAGAACGCATTTGTGATGGAATATTGCAAAAACGCTTTGCTACTGGAGAAAAACTACCTGCTATTCGCGAATATGCCATGGAAGTGGAAGTAAACCCTAACACCTTGGTTCGAAGCTATAACCACCTACAAGATCAAGGTATCATCACAATGAAACGCGGTATAGGCTATTTTGTAAACGAAGAAGCAACCGCACTTATTATTAAAAATCGTAGCCAATTTTTTTACCAAAATATTTTGCCTGAAGTTTTTAGACAAATGAAGCAACTAGATATTTCAATTGAAAACCTTACACAACACTATCATAATGATCAAATAAACAAAAAAGGAAACAAACATGAAAACCAGCAATAAAATTTTACTTATCAGCGCCATCGCACTTATCGTTGTTTTGAGCTTTTTAAGCTTTTCTAAACAGAGCCAAAAGCCCAATCAAAAAAATAAAGAAGGCATTGTTAGTGAAATACGCATTAGCCTTAAGAACACTCAAAAAGCGACCCAGACAAAAACCATAGAACTACCCCCCTATGCAGATATTGACGTCAATGCAACTGCAAATATCAGCATTGCCAAACAAGCGAACTACCAGACAAAGGTCTCTGGCACCAAATACGATCTTAAGCACCTTAATATGAAGGTTAACGATGATGTACTCATCATTAGCCAGGATACAAATAATAAATCCAAAGGGCGAGTCCAAAATCTTCACATCACGCTTCAAACACCAAAGCTAAAAACCCTTACACAACAAGGCGTTGGCAATATTGACATTCAAGGTCCATTTGAGCTTAGCACTGTAGACACTAAAAGCACCGGAAATGTGCGCATAAAAGGTATCACCAGCCCTAACTTTCAATTAAAATCCGCTAATACTGGAAATACGGATATTAGCGACATCAAAAGCAACAACTGTGATATTACGATCCATGGCGTGGGCAATGTTACAGTCAGTGGAAACTGTACTTCTGCTCGTTTAACATCCCATAGCCTTGGAAACCTTGATGCAAGTGGCCTTAAATCCCAAAATCTAGAAATACAAAAGCATGGCATGGGCAATATTATAAGGCCTTAAGGTATATGCTAGTTAAGCTTAAAAAAATAGTAGAGAACTCCACCTGGCTACAATGAATACTAATAAAGAATCAAAAACCATGTTAACATTTTCTTGTCTCAAACAAACCACTTAGGAAAGCTATGAATATTATAACAAAACAACAAGTCTTATCTGTTAATAGTAAAACAAGAACCCACTATATAAAAGGCACTTCACTTGCCATTTTCATACCACTTTTGTTAAGTGCTAGTATGTCCTATGCCTGGAGCCCCTTCAGTGGCAAACCCTTTCCAATATCGGACAAGACCATACATACAAATCAGAGTGACACCCATAATGCTAACACGCAAACCAAAACCGAAAATCTTACACCTTACCAAAGCATTAATATACAGGCTGTTGCTAATGTCACTATAAACAAAAGCAGTAACAATGATTACAAAACAACCCTATCTGGAACAGAAAGTGAAATTAAAAACATCAAAATGGAAGTTACAAATGGTATCCTCTTGATTCAAAATAAAAATAGCCATAAGAACCCTCAAGAGTTACATATTAATTTGCAAACGCCAGAGCTAAATACCGTGACATACAGTGGAGTTGGGAATATTGATATCAATGGCCCTTTTGTATTAAGTAAAGTTCAAATAGAAGGCGCTGGAAATGTTAAAATCAAAGGAATTCAAAGTGATGATTTCCACTTATTAGCTTCAGGTACTGGAACCATATCTATTAAAGACCTTAATAGTAAAACCTGCAACATCACCTCAGATGGAGTAGGTAACGTTTCCATCAATGGAACATGTGGTTTGGCTAATCTAAACTCAACCAATAAAAGCCTTGGAAACCTAGATGCTAGCGGTCTTAAAACCCAAAAGTTAGATATAAAAAAACAGGGCATAGGCAATATTATAAGGCCTTAGGATATACCAAAATACATAAACACTTACCCCAAGATTTATGCCCTTTGATACACTTTAGTCAATAGCAAAAGACTATGCTATAATTTGACTTTTTTAATACCAAGGAAAAGTATGAGCATTGTTAAAGAAGAACACTCTCTGTCATTTAGAGATATTATTGGCACAAGCTTTATTAAGCTTAAAGGCTGTAAATTTGCTATTATTGTGCCCTTATTATTTGGCTATGGTGTTTTACTTTCAGTAATGGATTTAATGGAACCACTACGCCCAAGCCTTGGGCCCTACCTGATGGAATTTCTCGCCATTATGGTTTCTGCCATTTTAATTGCGCCATTTTTAGCAGGTATTTGTAAAGTAGCGCTGAATCAAACACGAGGATACCCCATAAAATTGTTCTCCGGATTCTACTACTTCAATAAAACCATTCCTTTGGCCATTGTACTTGCAATTGAATCACTTCTTCAAATGCTACCAACACTGCTTATGAGCCTTGCAAGCCCAAGCGCTGCAGAAGCTCAAGCAACCGCTGTCGATAAAGCACATGTGAGCGCTTCGCTCCCACTAGCCGTTTCAAGCTCTAGCACACTTCCTATAGGCGCATCCGCGCCTTTGGTCATACTAGCACTTCTTTTTATGGTTATCCTTTCCCTAGCATTAAGCTTTGCACCGTTTTTTATTGTCGAAGAAAATAAAATTTCACCCAAACAAGCTATTTTTGGATCTTTGCATTTTTTTAAAAAACATCCGTTTTTAACCCTAGGCATTCATGCAACAGTCTATTTTCTTATCTTTATTACGGCCATTCCAATGTACTGCGCAGCTGTTTATAACAAACCCATACTCATTGTATTTAGCCTGCCAATCGTTTGGTTTTTCCCTATGATCTATACCGCACAGGCCTGCCTGTATGAACGTATATTACACAATACAAATAAAGAGCACCAGGAATAAGAAGTTTTCCATAAACCTGAGAGCTTTACATAGAAAAAATGCCAAGCTTAAGTGTTATCATTGCTCTTATAAGGCATATAAAACCCTAAACCACTCGCGATAAGCTACTTAGGAATGCCTGCTTTTGTAAATAGCTAAAATATCGATCTAGTAAACGCTCATTTAGTGGTACATGGCCTATGCCGAGTTTTTTAGCTAGCGCCTTGCTTTTATCTGTTGCTAAATGGTCTATTTCTTTTTGTGTTAGCATGTGGTTTATATCTTCGTTATGTAGATATAAAGGCAATAATGAAAAAATAGCATTATGACGATTTAATTGTACCAAGTAACGATCATGCCACAAGGACGGGGCAATCATATTCACTGGGTAATAGTTTTCATTGACCCAGGAAATTAAATCACGCCACTTCATGCTTGAATCACTTATAATGTTAAAGACCTCATTTGTAGTGTACTTAGAGAATTCAACAATCATCTTTGCCGCCACATCTACAGGTGTCATGTAAACCTCTGTAGACCAACTTGGAGCATAACCAAGCTGAATACAACCTTTAATAAGCTGCAGGTTATGATCTGGACGCCGCGGGAAATAGCCTTTCTGACTTTCGCCCGTAATCCAGCCCAATCGATAAATCGATACCTCCAGGCCTTGCTCTTTGGCTTGGCTTAACAAACGCTCCGCTGTCCACTTGGTTTGACCATAACCATTTTTTAATAAACGCTCAGGCTGAGCCTGTGGGAAACTCTCAGCCAAACGCCCTTGTGCGTCATAACTGGCCACAGCAGAAATAGTTGAGATAAAATGTACCGGCTTTAACTTATGCAGCATCGCAAGATCTATAACAGCTCGAGTACCATCAACGTTTGAACTTTTTAATGCTTGATAATTATAAAGATGATGCACCAGAGCACCATTGTGATAAATGACATCGATTAAACGTGAGAGCTCCTCAAAAGCCTGCGGAGCCAAACCCAACATGGTTTCGGTCAAATCCCCAGGAATCGCAACAAACTTATGAGGGTCTACAAAGATATTATACTGCAATAAGTTTTTTAGAATCCGAGTACGACACTCCTTCGCCGATGCACCACGCACTAAACAGTAAACCACAACATCTTCTTCTTGAGTAAGCTGCTGAAGAATATACGCCCCAATAAACCCTGTAACCCCAGTGAGAAAAATATTTTTTACCGTTTTCGCTTTTTCAAGTATCTTCACTTTTTTAAAATCTGCACGCACATGACTATCTTGAATAAAAGAGGCTATCGCTTGATTATCCTTGGACTTAATGCTTGCATCTTCAATAAGCTCCGTTAAATATGCAATAGTTGGACTCATAAATAATTGATACATCGGTAAAGCAATACCCATGGTTTTTTTAATCCTTAACATAACCTCAGATACAGCCAGCGAATCACCCCCCAAAGCAAAGAAATCATCTAAAATGCCAATGCGATCAACTTGCAATACCTGCTGCCAAATGGATATAAGCTTTTGATGCAGAGCATTTTGTGCCGCAATATAGTGGGTTTTAACTTGACGTCTATCAGTATCTATAGCCGGTAATGCTTTTATATCCACCTTACCACTTTGATTGGTGGGTAATTGATCTAAGACCTTAATGTAAGAAGGAATCATATGCTCAGGTAATGCCTCCTCTAAATAAGACTTAATTTTCGGAATATCATCCTCACCAGCTCCTAATGTAACCACATAGGCAACAAGCTCAATTTGTTCAATATTATTTTTTCGCGACACCACCACAGCATCAGAAACATAGCGACACTCCACCATGCATGATTCAATAGCACCAATTTCAACTCGCATACCACGGATTTTTAATTGTTGATCACCCCTGCCTAGAAAATCGATGTTACCATCAGGCAATAAACGCACTAAGTCACCCGTTAGATAAAATTTTTCAAAATGATGCCTCCCCCTTGCAAAAGGATTAGATTTAAAGCGCTTATGGGTTAAATCTGGCCGCTGATGATAGCCCAAGGCTACCTGAGGACCAGAAAGTGCAAATTCGCCAATGGCACCAGGGGGCATAAGATTACGATATTTATCTAAAACATAGCCAGCCATATTATCAACCATTTTTCCAATTGGAATAGCTTCACCTAACTGCGGATCACGGCAGTTAAAATAGGTAACATCAATAGTAGCTTCTGTTGGGCCATAAAGATTATATAAATGAACATGAGGCAATTTATTCTGAAAGTGCCGTGTTAAATTACTGGTTAATGCCTCACCACTGCTAATAAATAATCGTAATGAATGGCCATTGCCTTGCTCAATACTTTGCAGAAAAACATTCATCATTGAAGGTACCATATGCATAACAGTGATACCGAATTGATCAATGGCATGGACAAGATAATTTGGATCAGTAACCCCTGTTTCAGATGCTAAAACCATTTTTGCGCCAATTGCCAAAGGCCAGAAAAACTCCCAGACAGAAACATCAAAGCTATAAGCAGTTTTTTGAAAAACTACATCTGAAGGCATGAGGTTATACTGATACTGCATCCAATAGATACGGTTGGATAAACCACCATGAGAAATCATAACCCCTTTTGGCGTACCAGTTGATCCAGAAGTATAAAGTACATAGGCCAAATCATACTCTGTACAGGTAATATTGAGGTTATGGCCATGGCCTTTGTCAACATTAATAGCACCATAGGCATGAACCTCAAGATCATTTTGGCTCTGGTTTTGTGTCAAAGCATAGTACTGTTGATCAGACGTTATCAATAAACTAACATTGGAGTCCTCCAAGAGCTGTGCTTTGTGCTTGAGAGGGTAGTTAATATTAATTGGCATGTAGGCAAGACCTGCCTTTAGGATTGCCAACATAGTTACTACCATTTCAACCGACCTTTCAAAACAAATGGCCACAATATTATGTTTAACTTTATCTTTTTGTGCATAAAGCCAATGCGCTAAATAATTAACCTCCTGATTAAGCTGAGCATAAGTATATTCAGTATTTGCAAACTCTATTGCAACAGCCCGTGGAAAATATTGCGCCATCCGCTCAAAACTCTTATGCACCGGCACGTTACTGTATTTATTAGTATGAATCTGTAAAGCCCTTTCCTGCTGAGATCGGTCCAGCATGCATAACTTATTAAGCGCTGCTACTGGAGATGCAAAAACAAGATCACTTATATGTGAAAAACCATTTTTTATAAAATTTTCAACGAGTGCAACTGCACTGCTATGAAGCAAATTACGCTGAATGTAAAAACGAACTCTTTTATACCTTGGACTAATCACAATACTCAAAGGGCTATGTGGGTCAGGCTGAACTTGGTATATGTCCTGAGCATACTGTAATGATACTGCATGAGAAAAAGCACGGCGGTCTAGCTGCGGATAGCGCTCAAAAATTTCATTTAAGAAAGACATACTACCGACACAATCGTCTAATTGGCCTGCTACTATTAAAATAGTATCCATAATGCTCATTTCAGGATTAAAATCGCCAGTACTTAATGGTAGGAACTGACTAATTAGCCCTTTGTTGTCTTGTAATAAATCTTGATATTGATCAAGTTTTTGATTCTTACCCACCAAGAGACGAATCATTGATGGAAAGTAGTTATTTATTCGGTAAAAAAAGATCTGCAGAATGGCGATAAATATAACATCAAACTGTAAACTCGGCATCTGGGTACTGCAACGATCTGCAAAATAATTAAGATCTAACTCACCAAGACGATCAACCCCAAGAGAGTTGCTACTTTGTTGCGGCAAAAAGTCAAATGATTTAATGATACTAGGTGTCAGCGCCTCAACCCAATAGTCCTCTCGCTTTGCTACCTGTGAAATAAAGCCTGATAGCGCTTCATCCTTCGTATCATTAAACTCAGCAAATATATAGCCTTTTTGTAATTGATGTTTGATACGTAAGTCTTTTATAGATATTTTGTGACCGGCCTCAAGATCAATAAATTTTCCATATTCTACCGCACCATCATCGATAGCAATCCGGATCACATCCTCATCCCATGATACCAAACTGCCAATTTTTTTATCACCACCTTCTATAAACTGGATATGTTTCACGAGATAAAGGTGTTTCCCTATTTTCAACTTAGGTGCAATAACGCCATTAGAACGACCGCCAAAATCACAGGCTTTTACAAGCCTATCTATCTTAGATTTCTCAAAGCCTAGAAAACCACTGGGACGAGAATGTTTAAAATAGTTTTCCCCAAGAGAATGTTGATGTTGTGCTACTATGTTACCCGTTCTTATTTGATCAATGAGCTCCTCAAAAGCTACGATTGCTGCCTCATAACAGCGCATTTCATAGTATAGGGTTGTATCCTGGGGCCTTATCTCTACCTTACGCTCCACCGCAATAGGACCAGAGTCCACCCCCTGATCCATCTGATGAATCATAATGCTTTCATCATGCAGCAATGTCTGCTGCTCATCGTACTCTAGCACCGTCCAAAAAGTAGAATGAAAGCCACGTCTTTTACGCCCGCCGTTATGAAAGTTCCAAGCATACTCAAAGTGCTCAAGAAACTCTTCATTTAATCGATGAGGATTGGATATACTGAATAAACCATAAAAACAATTATTAGAAAAGGCAAAATGAGATCCGGGTTTTTTTTCTGACCAATTTATTACTTCCTTAGGATCAAGACAGGCTACAATATTATTATCTGCCCATGTTTTTACCTGAGGATGAGAAGATATAACACCCGCAACCTCTAAGCCTCTCTCTTTTACCCGATCTGCAACATGCGTCAGCAATGTTGACTCACCAATTAACCAGATTGTCTTCAATTTGCCCCCCGTGAACATAATACATTCAATCGTGTCCAATTAACAGCAAGTCTACTACTTTATAATGACATTAACAAGCACTAACTATCAAACATTTTAAAGACAAAAACAACCGATGATATATACATCACCACCATAGATACAATAAAAAAATTCACGATAAAATAACAACACATATTAAATATTTTTCATAAAAAATAATTTTTTTTATTTGTGCAAAAAAGAGTGCAAAACGCACCTCATTTGCCAAAAAACATTGCGATAAGCTCTAAAATGTTTATAATGTTTATCCATAAAGTTATCCCTTATAATCCAACATTAAATAAAGGCAAGCCTATGGACATACAAGATTTTGATAAATTTACCGCACTTTTGTCTGAAGCCATGATATGCACTGATGAAGCCTTCAACATCACGCACTTTAACAAGGCAGCAGAGCAATGTTTTGGTGCCATGAAAAATAGGAACCTTAGCAGCTTATCACAAGCACTTCATATTTCGCCACCTCTTGATCAGCTATGCAAAGAATTACCAATCAATACCACCAAGAACTTTTCTATTACCTACCAAGATAACAAGAAAAACAAAAGCCAAACAAGCAACTGGCGTATTTCTGCACTGAGTAACAAAAGTGGCTCAAATTCTTATGTCCTTTTAAGCGACCTGCCTATCACAATTAAAGAGCATGTTGATTACCTGCAAAATATTGTCGACTGTACTCCTGGGTCCTTATACTGGAAAGATAAAGAGGGGACCTACCTTGGCTGCAACGAATATATGGCAAAAATGATCGGCCTTAATTCCTCTAAAGAAATTGTTGGCAAAAAAGATCCTGAGCTTCATGGCGCTGATAAATCTAATGATCTACTTCACCATGATAAAGTAGTCATGAACGACAGACAAACAATCACCATAGAAGAAGATGTTGTGTGTGCTAACGGAGAACGTAAAACTTTTATGGCAGTAAAAATGCCTCTAAAAAATGATGCCGACAATGTAATAGGAATTGTTGGCAACTCGGTAGATATTACCGAACTAAAGCACCTACAACAAGATTTAAAGAAGGCTAAGGACAAAGCAGAAGATGCCAATCAAATTAAATCCGACTTTATTGCCAGTATTAGCCACGACCTTAGAACACCCCTTAATGCACTGCTTGGCGCATCACAAATTCTCAATATTAAAGACCATTACCCTGAACAACAAGAATTTATCGATATTATTGTTATCGCAGCACAAAACTTATTAAATATTGTCGAAGACATCTTAAGCTTTTCCAAAATAGAAGCCGGTAAAAACGAACTCACCTTTGACTCTTTTAACATACACGAAATGATTAAAGGCATCTGTCAGATGATGCAATACTACGCAGAGCAAAAAGAGCTGACCCTAAGCTATGAAATTGATTCAAGCATTCCACAAATGGTTATTGGCGCCCATAGTGCAGTTAGAAGAATTTTGCTTAACCTTATAAATAACGCAATTAAATTTACCCATAAAGGGAACATTCTTATTAAATTAGAAAATGAATCTTCTAATCAAAAAAGTACTGTAATAAAAATTAGCATCAGTGATTCTGGAATTGGCATCCCAGCGAATAAAAGGGAATATATATTTGAGCGTTTTGCTCAATTAACCCCATCCTATAAAGGACGTTATGAAGGAGTTGGACTGGGCTTATCTATTGTAAAAAATCTCATGGACAATCTTGGTGGAACTATCACTCTTGAAAGTGAAGAAAACAAAGGCAGCTGTTTTAGTTGTAACATTCCCTTTGAGCAACAACAAGATACCTCTGGGGTCAATATCGCGATGCAATTTGCCTATTCTAATGTCCGCGTCCTATTAATAAAAGATGAGACTAATAAAAATATTCAACTTCAAAGTGCACTGCCTTCTGAAGTAACCGTTAGCAGTAGCGAAAAGGCAGAAAAAATTATCCAAGAATATCAGACTCGTAACATCCCCTTCCATATTATCATTATTGACAGTACAAAAGCTTATAGCGTTTGTAATCAGCTTTGCCAATCTCCAGAATTAGAAGACACCCTTATGCTGATTTCTAAAGACCAGGCAAAAGATCTTCCTACTGATACTACTCAAAACTTTTTTGACAATATCGACATAAACCTGTCTTCTCATGATCTTATAGTACAGCTCAAAACCATTTGGGATCAATGGCTTAAACACCGCACCCAATCTTCAATTCGAAAAGAACATATTATAAAAGTACTCTTAATAGAGAATGATCAAGCATCGCAGTCCGTATGCAAAACCATGCTTGAAGATTTTGGCTGCCAAGTGGATATTGCTGACTCCGGGCAATATGGCATTGAGCTATTTAAAAATAATACCTACGATATTGCATTTTTGGATATTGGGCTTGGAGACATGAGTGGCTTTGATATTGCCAAGGAAATGCGTAATATTGAACAATCCAGTAAACCTATACCTATTATTGCCCTTACCGCCCATGCTTTTGAAAATTATGAAAAGAAAAGTATTAAAGCAGGCATGAATGATTTCCTTACCAAACCTGCTATTTACGAAGACTTTAAAAAAATTCTGAATAAATTTATTTTTTCAAGTCTCAATAAAAAGACAACAGTATAAGATTTACCATGGAAGTCATAAAAAATTTCTACCAACATACTAGCTGGGCTGAGGTTAAACAGGATGTAAGAAACGTTAATCCAACGCTCTACGATATTATAGAAAATATGACACAAAGCCAATCACTAAAGCTCATTAAAGGACACTACACCTATGGTAGTGATATTTATGAAGCAAATAAAATCGTAGAACAGGAGTTAGGAACCTTACTTTCGCCCCTTATGCTGCAAATGGATAAATCCTGTGAGCGATATCTTACAGCAGGTGATCGTGTTATCCCTTTAGACCTTTACAGTCCTGGCAACCTAATTGGACTAGATCAAAGTGTATCAATCCTTAATCAAACACCTAAAAAACCACAGCCCAATATTTCAGCTGGGGCAAGAAGTGCCTTTATGCTCCCCAAGATTACCGATGCTAGAGCACACAAGAGACTCAATAACAATTTTCAGTTTAATCTTAATCCGCCAACAGATATTTCTGAACATTGGCATATTTTCAAAGCAATCACCAGTCACATCTCGCACCGTCAAGATCCATGGCATACCACCTTACTTTTATTCCCTCAAGAGTGGCTACAAAAAGCATTAGAAGAAAAATGGCTTGAATTTCAAAACTTTATTTTACTAGAAGCCCTTAAAGAACTTGAGCTGTATAACTTTCATAACGGCATATGCGGAACCTGGGAGATATTTGCAAATACTATACGCTGTAGAAACCTTAAACCCGGGCCATACCTAACCGATACAATTAAACACATTCTTATGATATCTGAAAATTATATTCCAGGTTACAAAATTATTAATAATGATGAAAACATCTTACCAAGTCACTGTATTCAGCATGCATATAGTGAAGTTTACCAACTAAAGGACTATGCTCCATTTCTTATGGCTCCATCGAAAATTTCAGCACAGAACAGCAATGCTATCTACTATTCGCTTGGCTACCCAACCCTCATCGAGGGGACCCCTACCATAAGAAAACCACCTAGCATTATCACTGAACTTCGAGAAATAAAAAAACTTATGTCTATACTCAATGAAATCCTTGAGGAAAAGCACTGCAGCGAATCCTACCTAAAAAACCAATCTACTTATGAATATTATCATAGTGAAGACGATCCTTTTGGAGAAATTAAGAATAGTCAGGATATTCTTTATACCTCACTTGATATAAAAGAAGAACTTGAAAAACAATATCAAAATAAAACCTTCTCAACCTATAATCAATTCTTTAGAGGATGTATTAGCATTAAAAACTCAAAACAATCATGCAAAAGCACGTTATAAATCCCACACTTTTGCATGCCAGAGCCCTTTCAAAAAATAAATTAGCGATTTTCAAGACAATTAACTTCAGTTTTTAAATCACCATAGCTATAAAAAAAACTATAAATATTACAACATATGAACAATTATTACCCAAAAGCCTAAGAGCAGACAACATGATCAACTTACAATCTCCCATATAAACTATAAATATCACCAATTAGTTGCGCAAAAAAAAATCAAGTGTAAACTGCATTTATCCCTGAATATGCGGGTGTTATTTTTACATACGAAAATTGGAGGTGAATATACATGGCTAATTATTTTTATTTTCGCGGGGACGACCCCCTTAAATTAGAATTTCAACAACAGGCTTTTCAAGCTTACGCTAAAGGCCAAAACTTTAATGAAAACAATGCTTTTACTGATGAACAGTCTGTAAAAGTTCACTGGCACAAACGCAGTGTTTTTACTGCGCTAGAAACCCTTAAAGCGGATGATACATTATATATATACGAAGCTGCAAGCGTCTCAAGATCGACATCACAAATGCTAGAAATCTTTCATGCTGCATTTCAAAAAGGTGTACATTTATTCTTTGCAAAATATGATCTTGGATTTTGGGCTAAGAAAAACAATAACTTAAAAGATTTATTACAGCTTATGAAAGATATAGATGGCGACTTCATCGCACGAAGAACCACGGATGCATTAGAAAGAAGAAGAGAAGCTGGACTTCCATTAGGACGGCCTAAAGGCAGACAAAATAGTTCCTTAAAACTAGATAAGCATCGCAAGGACATTGTTAAGTATCTTGATCTTAAAATTAGTAAAGCATCTATTGCAAAACTGGTTAACTGCCATCCGCAAACACTCTATGATTGGATTGACAGACATGGCATTCCAGATGCAAAACCAAGAAAGCCACGTACTAGATTTTACACTTCAGCTACAAGTACGCATACAGAGAAAGAAGAGATGCTTGAAGACTAAACTCCCGTTATAGTCACTTATACCATATAAAGCCACAGCACATGCCTGTGGCTTTTTTTTACCTCCTATATATTATTAACCATGATATAGCTATATTAAGCTATATCATAGCAACCTAAATTTGCATTATTAAATTGTGTAATTACAATAGTAATCAAGCCATAAGAAAACGGCGAATGACCCAAAGGAGGAATGCTATGTCCACTATAATCTATAACAACTCAATGTCCTATAACTACAATCAAGATATCGAAAACATTCTATTAGAATATAAAAACACCCTTTCTAATAAAAATATTGAATGGATCAACGAACCCCCTCCTTTTGAGGCACACTGGAGTAAGAGAGCACTTGGAGTTTTATTAGATAATAAGAATACCAAGAACAAACCTAAAACTATTATTGCCTATGACGCCCCTGCTTTAGCACATGCAAGCTTTCAAGTTATTGAGATGCTTCATAGCTTTGCAGAAAACAATATTGACCTGTACTTTATAAAATATCAACAACGGTTTTCCATGAAAAACAAACATGAACTCGCCTCACTGATTAAAATGATCCAAACTATCCAGCAAGATTTTCAGGAAATACATGCCAAGCTTCCAAAACGATCGCCCTTAAGTGCCAAAATAGGTCGCCCAAAAGGTAGTAAAAACAGAACCCATAAATTAGACTCACATCAAAACGAAATAAAACAATATTTGAAAATTGGAATTTCCAAAGCTTCTATTGCAAAGCTAGTTCAATGCCATCCGCAAACTCTTACAGACTGGTTAGAGCGAAAGTACCAGCTAGAAACTGCATAAGGTACTTCATCGAACCTTCATATATTCAAAAACATTGTGCAAAAAAAGCCCTTAAGACATTCAGGGCTTTTTGCAAAAATGGCCTACCCTGAAGGATTAGAAACTCCCGAAGGGTAGTAAAAAAAGAGCCCACAAATCAGATACACATTAAAATGAAATAAAACGATATTTGGAAAATTGTGATTTCCAAATCCTCTTTCGTAAAGCTATTCCAATGCCATCAAACAACCTTAACAGACTCCTTAGAGAGAAAGTACCAACTAGAAACTGCATAAGACCTATTATCTAGCCTTCATACATTCAATAAACATTGTGTAAAAAAAAACCCTTAAGACATTAAGGGCTTTTTGAAAAAATGGCGCGCCCGGAAGGATTCGAACCTCCGACCGCCTGGTTCGTAGCCAGGTACTCTATCCAGCTGAGCTACGGGCGCACAAAAATGGCGGAGAGAGAGGGATTCGAACCCTCGATGAGGTTTAAGCCCCATACTCCCTTAGCAGGGGAGCGCCTTCAGCCACTCGGCCATCTCTCCAATGATTGCTTTTTATCTACTCAAAATCCAAAGGAATGATGAAGAATAAAAAGTATCCGCTCATTTGGTCAGCTATCCTAACATAGCATTTGCCCAATTGCAATCACGATTTTGCCATCTAATTAAACATCTTAGATATAAACGAGTATTAGGCTTTAGTATTTATACAAACAGTAAGAACATACTGCATTGCCAGAACTTATATTTTGAGGAAGCGGATATCAGATACTATGATGTTTTCTGCTTTATTTCGTACACAGCATGATGACTAGCTTGAGAGGGCTTTTGATCTTTTTTCTCATCAGCAATGCGATTGTAGACTTCTTCACGATGGATTGATACATTTCTGGGCGCCTCTATTCCTATACGAACCTGAGATCCTTTAATTGAAAGAATTTTAATAGTGACATCATTACCCACTCTTAAAATTTCATCTATTTTACGACTTAGAATAAGCACGGCGCATCCTCCATTGGACATAAAATTAGTATCACATTAATGACCCAAGTCAGCAAGAAATATTATGACACTTTTTCTATATATGCCTCCCATGCTGCTTTTCGATATGCTTGAGCCTTAATCAAGCGTCTTGGCTCTTGACTTATACCACGACCCACAATGATAAGATCACAATTATCAATCATAATAGCCTCACGTGGATTTCTATACTGCTGATCATGATGATCACCCTGAGCCTCTAGGTGAACACCTGGTGTCATAAATATCATTCCTGGGTGCTCTTTTGGCCCTTGCTGCACAATGAGACCTGCAACGGCATCTTGATGCTTAGCTGAAATCTCTAAAACTTGCTGACTAAGATCTTCATTATAAAGATTATTGGCAGTAGACATTTGACCAATAAGCAATAAGCCATGATCATGCGCTAAGGCTGGTTCAGCAAGGGTTTGAACGATACCAGGTCCTGAAATAGCATGCACAGTTACAAAATCTGCCCATTCCACCATTCTATACATCCCACGATTATACTGCTGCCATACCGTTTGACCAATATCTGCAAATTTGCGGTCTTCAAGTAGTAAAAATGCATGCTTCTGGGCCAACTCTTGTAAACGCAAAATAATGGTCCAATCAAAATCTTCCAGTAAGTCTATATGGGTTTTAAGCATGCAAATTTCTGGACCCAATTCATCGGCAATAGCGATAAGCTCCTGAGAACTTGTTACATCTACACTAATGCATAAATTAGTCTGCTTGTTCTCCATTAAAACAAGTAATCGTTCGGCTGCTTTATTTTTAGTTAAAGCCGCACGCTCTTTGAAACTTAACACTGTCATATTGCATCTCCATTTCTATAAAATTAAGAAAAAGTGTAGCACCGAAGCATCTCATACGCAATGGCACTAGGGGACACTTACACAACAATGCGCAATTACCTGTTCAAAGCGGGAAATTTTCGTAAAAGAATACTGAAATTCTCGCAAATAAGCATGATATCGTTATAATAGGTCTTTTGGATGCGCCCTTAAAAGATGTTTAAAAATAGTTTCCGGCTTTATTTACAACCCAAAGCACTGATTATGTTCGTTATGGGATTTGCTTCTGGCTTACCACTGGCCCTTACCGCATCGACCCTTGCTGCCTATTTTACAGAATCTTCTGTTTCTCTTATTGATATTGGTCTTTTATCTCTTGCTGGCCAGCCTTATATCTTTAAATTTCTTTGGGCACCTTTATTAGACCGTTATCATTTAAAATTTTTAGATCATCGTCTTGGCAATATCTTTGCTTTCCAAATAGCACTCATAGCACTTATTTTCACTTTAAGTCTTTTTAATCCCTATCACCATATCTATCTTATGATTGGCATTGCTACCGTTATAGCATTTTGCTCAGCCTCCCAGGATATGATGATCAATGCCTACCAAGTTGAAATATTAGAAAGTGATGAGCGCGGCATGGGCTCAGCGATGTATGTATTTGGTTATCGTATAGCATTGTTATTGGCCAGTGCAGTAGCCTTAATTTTGGCAAGCCATATTGGTTTTCAATACACCTACCGAATTATGGCACTATGTATGCTCCCGGCGATATTGGCAACGCTTGTTGCCCCTAAACTAAAACAAAAAAATAAAAATCTTACCCGTAAATCATTAGCACAAACCTTTATAGAACCGATAAAAGAACTAACTCAACGCTATACTAAGTCATGCCTACTACTGCTTCTTATAAGCATCATACTTTATAAACTTGGCGATGCATTCACTTTATCCCTCTCCACCACCTTCTTACTGCGCTACTTACATTTTTCAATGACGGATCTTGCTCTTGCCAACAAAACCCTTGGTTTAATTGCAACCATTTTTGGTGGGCTTGCCGGAGGCTTATTGCTCAACCGTATGCGCTTATACCCAGCACTCATCCTATGCGGTATTTTACAGGCGGTTTCTAATTTAGGATTTATGCTCTTAGCTTATGTAGGACACAACTATAATGTAATGGTTATAGTAATTAGTATAGAAGCGTTCTTTTCAGGAATGGGAACCTGTGCGTTTATGGCCCTATTAATGAAAATAACTCAAAAAGAATTTGCCGCCTCTCAATTTGCGATATTTACAGCCTTAAGTTCACTTGGCAGAGTATATATTGGCCCCATCGCTGCAGTGTGGGTCTTGCATATTGGCTGGACTATGTTCTACTTTTATTGTTTTATTATTGGCTTGCCAGTTTTACTTACACTATGGATGTGTAAAAAAATCTTATACTCCAGTACACAAAAAACCAATCCTGAATATGAACTTATAAATGCCTGAGCAATACAAGGCCACATTAAATCTATTATAAATCTAAATGCTTCCAAAAAAGAGTACGGAATTAAAAAATTTTATACTCATAGAAAGGTTAAATACTAAAAACATAAAAACACCAGCCTGACTAAAGCCCTAAGCACATTATCATCCCTTATAGCTTAAAGACCTCTTACAGCTAAGGTAAAAAAAGTTAGAGGATTTAATAAAAGTGCTTTAAACGATATATGTCTTAGCTAATTTTTCAAGATCCATGCCACTAACTCTTTGCACTGTCCATTCATCCATAGGCACAGCACCAAGTCTTTTATAAAAATCAAGGGCATCTTGATTCCAATCTAGCACCCACCATTCTAAACGACCAAAACCAGAAGTGAAAGCAATATGGGCAAGATAAGATAGCAATTTTTTTCCTATACCGCAGCCTCTAGCCTCAGACCGGACATATAAATCCTCTAAATAAATACCAGGACGACCTAAAAAGGTAGAGAAATTATTAAAATACAAGGCAAAACCCACAGGCTTTCCCTCTAAATAAGCAATGACCACCTTAGCATAGGGCTTATCATTGAATAAAAATTTTTCTAAAGATTCTTTGGTAGCCACAACTTCATCAAGCAGCTTTTCATAGAGCGCAAGCTCCTTAATAAAAGATAAAATTAAAGGAATATCTGCTTTTGTTGTTGATCTTATTTCTATATTTTGAGTCAAAATTATGCTCCTTCATTATTAAGATACAATTTCAGACAAAAAAAAAGCCCTGAGAATGTCAGAGCTTTTATAAATTAAATGCTTGGTAATGTCCTACTTTCACATGGGGAGGCCCCACACTATCATCGGCGCAAAGTCGTTTCACTTCTGAGTTCGGAATGGGGTCAGGTGGGACCAACTCGCTATCTTCACCAAGCAAACTTGCGATTGCTTGCTTATCTAACAATCAAATAGATGATCTGAAATAATTCTCGGCATTAAACCATAAATGATATAATAAAATCTCTCGGCTCATTAGTACTAGTTAGCTCAATGCCTTACAACACTTACACACCTAGCCTATCAACGTCGTCATCTTCAACGGGCCTTATGGGACTCTCGTCCAGGGAAATCTCATCTTGAGGAGGGCTTCCCGCTTAGATGCTTTCAGCGGTTATCCCGTCCAAACGTAGCTACCCGGCAATGCAATTGGCATCACAACCGGAACACCAGAGGTTTGTCCACTTCGGTCCTCTCGTACTAGAAGAAGATCCTCTCAAATTTCCAACGTCTGCGGCAGATAGGGACCGAACTGTCTCACGACGTTCTAAACCCAGCTCGCGTACCACTTTAAATGGCGAACAGCCATACCCTTGGGACCTGCTTCAGCCCCAGGATGTGATGAGCCGACATCGAGGTGCCAAACACCGCCGTCGATATGAACTCTTGGGCGGTATCAGCCTGTTATCCCCGGAGTACCTTTTATCCGTTGAGCGATGGCCCTTCCATTCAGAACCACCGGATCACTAAAACCAACTTTCGTTCCTGCTCGAACCGTCGCTCTCGCAGTCAAGCATCCTTATGCTTTTGCACTGACAGCATGATTTCCAACCATGCCCAGGATACCTTTGTGCTCCTCCGTTACGCTTTGGGAGGAGACCGCCCCAGTCAAACTACCCACCATACAATGTCCTCAATCCCGATTCAGGGACCTAAGTTAGAACTCCAATCATAATAGGGTGGTATTTCAAGGTCGAATCCAATAGCCCTAGCGAGCTATCTTCAAATTCTCCCACCTATCCTACACAATCATCATCAAAGTTCATTGCAAAGCTGTAGTAAAGGTTCACGGGGTCTTTCCGTCTAACCGCAGATACACTGCATCTTAACAGCAATTTCAATTTCACTGAGTTTTGGGTGGAGACAGTGTGGCCATCGTTACGCCATTCGTGCAGGTCGGAACTTACCCGACAAGGAATTTCGCTACCTTAGGACCGTTATAGTTACGGCCGCCGTTTACCGGGGCTTCGATCAAATGCTTCTCTTACGATAACATCATCAATTAACCTTCCGGCACCGGGCAGGCGTCACACCCTATACTTCCTCTTACGAGTTCGCAGAGTGCTGTGTTTTTAGTAAACAGTCGCAGCCACCTAGTATCTTCGACCACATAAAGCTTACAGCGCGTAGCTTTCACCTAATGTGGCGCACCTTCTCCCGAAGTTACGGTGCCATTTTGCCTAGTTCCTTCACCCAAATTCTCTCTTCGCCTCGGTATTCTCTACCCGTCCACCTGTGTCGGTTTACAGTACGGATCCTCATTAAATATGCTTAGTAGCTTTTCCTGAAAGCATGGCATCAATCACTTCTACACCATAGTGTATCGTCATAACCCCTCAGTGTCTCAGTAGCACGGATTTGCCTATGCTACACACCTACAGGCTTAAACCTGGACAACCATCCGCCAGGCTGACCTAGCCTTCTCTGTCACTACATCACTTTAATGAGAAGTACAGGAATATTAACCTGTTTCCCATCGATTACGCCTTTCGGCCTCACCTTAGGACCCGACTAACCCTGCGTTGATTAACAGTGCGCAGGAATCCTCAGACTTTCGGCGTGCGAGATTCTCACTCGCATTACGTTACTCATGTCAGCATTCGCACTTCTGATACCTCCAGCATACTTCCCAGTACACCTTCTTCGGCCTACAGAACGCTCCTCTACCAACACACACCAATGTGTGTGCCCCGCGATTTCGGTGGATTACTTAGCCCCGGTAAATCTTCCGCGCCGGCCGACTCAACCAGTGAGCTATTACGCTTTCTTTAAAGGGTGGCTGCTTCTAAGCCAACCTCCTGGATGTCTTCGCCTTCCAACTTCGTTTCCCACTTAGTAATCACTTTGGGACCTTAATCGGCGGTCTGGGCTGTTTCCCTTTCCACTACGAACCTTAGCACCCGCAGTGTGTCTCCCAATCTATACTTCACCGTATTCTTAGTTTGCATCGGGTTGGTAAGCTACTAATAGCCCCCTAGCCGAAACAGTGCTTTACCCCAGTGAGTAATCGATTGAGGCGCTACCTAAATAGCTTTCGAGGAGAACCAGCTATCTCCGAGCTTGATTGGCCTTTCACCCCTATCCACACCTCATCCCCTCATTTTGCAACATAAGTGGGTTCGGGCCTCCAGTCAGTGTTACCTAACCTTCACCCTGGACATGGATAGATCGCTCGGTTTCGGGTCTAATCCATACGACTCTTCGCTCTATTAAAACTCGGTTTCCCTTCGGCTCCCTTATTCAGTTAGCCTTGCCGCATAAATTAACTCGCTGACCCATTATACAAAAGGTACGCAGTCACAGGACTAAATCCTGCTCCTACTGCTTGTATGCAAATGATTTCAGGTTCTATTTCACTCCCCTTATAGGGGTTCTTTTCGCCTTTCCCTCACGGTACTAGTTCACTATCGGTCAATAGGGAGTATTTAGCCTTGGAGGATGGTCCCCCCATGTTCAGTCAACATATCACGTGTGCCGACCTACTCTTTGATATACCATATATTCAACATTTCGCATACAGGACTTTCACCTTCTACGGTCGATCTTCCCAAATCGTTCCGCTATGCTAAACATAATTTGTATATCGGGCTGTTCCAATTTCGCTCGCCGCTACTTTCGGAATCTCGGTTGATTTCTTTTCCTCTGGGTACTTAGATGTTTCAGTTCCCCAGGTTCGCCTCACTAACCTATGTATTCAGTTAGCAATACCTACCTTATGGTAAGTGGGTTGCCCCATTCGGACATCTACGGATCAAAGCTCGCTTGCAAGCTCCCCGTAGCTTTTCGCATGCTACAACGTCCTTCGTCGCCTCCTATTGCCTAGGCATCCTTCATTTGCACTTCATTCTTTTACCATATCAAATATGGCTTCGAGAATACCTCAGATCATCTATTTCATTGTTAAACAGCAACCAATGGTAAATGGTGGAGCCTAGCGGGATCGAACCGCTGACCTCCTGAATGCAAATCAGGCGCTCTCCCAGCTGAGCTAAGGCCCCATTATTAGTTGGTGGGTCTGGGTGGACTTGAACCACCGACCTCACCCTTATCAGGGGTGCGCTCTAACCAAACTGAGCTACAGACCCAAAACCATTGATATTTTTATAAGTTATTAAGTGTAAGCACCTGATATGTTTATTGGTAAAATTTACCGATAAGGAGGTGATCCAGCCGCAGGTTCCCCTACGGCTACCTTGTTACGACTTTACCCCAGTCATAAATCACACCGTGGTAACCGACCCCCTAAAAGGTTAGTCTAGCTACTTCTGGTGCAACCTACTCCCATGGTATGACGGGCGGTGTGTACAAGGCCCGAGAACGTATTCACCGCGACATTCTGATTCGCGATTACTAGCGATTCCAACTTCATGAAGTCGAGTTTCAGACTTCAATCCGGACTACGAACAGCTTTATGGGATTCGCTCAGCTTCACAGCTTTGCAGCCCTTTGTACTGTCCATTGTAGCACGTGTGTAGCCCTACCCGTAAGGGCCATGATGACTTGACATCGTCCCCGCCTTCCTCCGGTTTATCACCGGCAGTCCCCCTAGAGTCCCCACCATAACGTGCTGGTAACTAAGGGTAAGGGTTGCGCTCGTTACGGGACTTAACCCAACATCTCACGACACGAGCTGACGACAGCCATGCAGCACCTGTAACTTGATTCCCGTAGGCACTCTCGCATCTCTGCAAGATTCCAAGTATGTCAAGGGTAGGTAAGGTTCTTCGCGTTGCATCGAATTAAACCACATGCTCCACCGCTTGTGCGGGCCCCCGTCAATTCCTTTGAGTTTTAACCTTGCGGCCGTACTCCCCAGGCGGAATACTTATCGCGTTTGCTGCGCTACTTATCATCTTTAAATGACCAACAGCTAGTATTCATCGTTTACAGCGTGGACTACCAGGGTATCTAATCCTGTTCGCTACCCACGCTTTCGCTCCTCAGTGTCAGTATCAGTCCAGAAAGACGCCTTCGCTACTGATGTTCCTTCCGATATCTACGCATTTCACCGCTACACCGGAAATTCCTCTTTCCTCTACCGTACTCTAGGTCTACAGTTTCAAATGACCATCCTAGGTTAAGCCCAGGGCTTTCACATCTGACTTGTAGTCCAACCTACGAGCTCTTTACGCCCAGTAATTCCGATTAACGCTCGCACCCTCTGTATTACCGCGGCTGCTGGCACAGAGTTAGCCGGTGCTTTTTCTTTGGCTAATGTCAATTCTATCATCTCTTAAACTACAGAACTTCTTCACCAATAAAAGTGCTTTACAACCCTAAGGCCTTCTTCACACACGTGGCATTGCTGGATCAGGCTTGCGCCCATTGTCCAATATTCCCCACTGCTGCCTCCCGTAGGAGTCTGGGCCGTGTCTCAGTCCCAGTGTGGCTGATCTTCCTCTCAGAACAGCTATGGATCGTCACCATGGTAGGCCTTTACCCCACCATCTAGCTAATCCAACGCAGGCTCATCTTATAGCGCCAGCTTACAAGCGCCAGCTTTTACCCAAAGGCAATATGCGGTATTAGCTTAAGTTTCCCTAAGTTGTCCCCCACTATAAGGCAGATTCCTACGCGTTACTCACCCGTCCGCCACTCGACGCCAACATAGTAAACTACGTCGCGTTTCCGTTCGACTTGCATGTGTTAAGCATGCCACCAGCGTTCAATCTGAGCCAGGATCAAACTCTTCAATTTATATCCTGTTTACTTTGCTTCCATTCCAAAGATAAATCTTTGAAACTTCCGCTACTCTTAAAAATTTTTCAGGTGCCTACACCTAATAACTTATTACTTCTTAAACAGCGTTTAAAATCGTCTTAAGCGACGAGTTTTGCCATTATAACGATATGACCTTTTGAGTCAAGCTTTTTTTTGAAAAAAAGTTGTTTTTTTTTCTACACAACCTTTCATCTTCGCTTAAGCATCTGTTTTCTCTTCGTTTTGCTAAAAAAATTCTGTATTGTTCTTTGCCATGCTTAGCCCTATAATGGACCCATGTTTTGTCAATTTATGAACATGCTCATTAGTCCCAAAGCCATTCCAAACCGTTTTTTATTCATTAGTCTTTTAACTGCAGTGTTGGTTTTTTTCTGTATTTCCTATATAGATGTTCCCCTAGCAAAAGCAATTGCACTCTCCAAACCCACCTCACATCATCACTTTCCATTGGTGCGTTATTTTTTACTTGGCACCCAGCTAAGCTACATTGTGATGCTACCATTATTTGTCCTTTATTATTTACTGCGCATGCAATCCTACCAGGGACGCCTGATGCAATGTGCCTCTTTAATGGCCACTAGTAGCGTTTTTAGCTTTTTTGCCAAAAACACCCTTAAATATGCCTTTGGTAGAATATGGCCTCCCTTTAGCTATAAGGTAAGTGCAGCCTATTTCAATACACCCAGGCATTTTAATTTTCGTTTTTTTGATGCCAACGGATCTTTTCCCTCTGGTCATGCCACCATGCTTAGCTGCGTTTCGCTAGCGATTATCCTTTTTTATAGAAAAGCAGCATGGGTTCTAGCGCCCTTTGTTCTATTATGTCTTGCTGCAATGTTATTTCTAAATGTACATTATCTTAGTGACTTAATAGCCGGAACCTATGTCGGCTGCACTATCACGCTTGGCTTATACCACTTACAACACCACTTAGGACGCTATGATGAAGCTTCTTAAAAATACCTTTCTCCTTTGGCTACTTACTCTAAGTTGCTGCTTTGCTAGTTTTCATCAAAATGTTCTTAGCACAAGTCATGCGCCCCTTCCGATAGAAAATGCGGTAAGTGTGCTTGCTCAAAACAGTAAAGGACAATCTTTGATTCAATTTAAGATGCACGCTGGCTATTATCTTTATAAAGACAAAATGCGCTTTGCGCTTGATAGCAAAGCGGGACAATTGGGTATTATATTATTACCTCCTGCGCATTTAAAAGTAGATCCTTATCTGGGTAAAGAAGCCGTATACCAAGATCACTTAAGCATTAGGGTGCCCTATCGAGGCAAGGTGGACCCCAGCGATACGCTCACTATTCACTTTCAAGCCTGTGGCCCCAATATTTGCTATCCGCCCAAACTGGTGCGCTTTCACCTTGATCAAGGCATCAGCCATGGCATAATCCAAAATGCGATCACGCTAGATAAGCCTGCATCAAAAACGCCAAGTACAAGCATATGGTGGTTATTGCTTTCCAGTCTTGGCATTGGCATCTTACTAAGCCTTACCCCGTGCATTTTACCGCTACTACCTATTCTAAGTAGCATTTTAATTAATAAGCACGATAACTCGCATGCAAAATCTTTTCTTCTGGCTCTGTGTTATACCTTAGGCATGGCCTTTAGCTATAGTTTACTTGGCCTAATTGCCGCACAAATTGGTGCAAGCTTTCAGCTGTATATTCAAAACAAATGGGTCATTAGCTCCTATGTGTTTATATTACTGCTACTGAGCTTTTATATGCTCAACTGGATCAAGCTTCCGGCTTTTTTACAAGCCAACCCAAGCAAGCCGCCACATAAGCGTTCGTATTTTTATGCCTTACAGCTTGGCTTTATTTCAAGCTTAGTAGTATCCCCTTGCACCAGTGCACCCATTTTGGGAATTTTAGGCATGATGGCCCATCAAGGCCAACTTTTTGTTGGCGCTTTAGCATTGTTTCTCATGGGCGTGGGACTTGGCATTCCCTTGATAGCCATAAGCATGGGCTTAAAACAATTAACCCCAAAAACCGGATCTTGGATGCTCTATTTAAAAGAAGCCTTAGCCCTTATGCTTATACTCTTATGCGCTTGGCTGATGAGCCGCGTGTGGCATGAAGGCATTTTTGTTTCCGTCTTTGCATTTATCTTAATGGCTTTTTGCCTAAGATGGTTTAAGGCCTCCGTGCACACTCAAAAAACATCTATAAGATATTTGTTATTTCTAATACTCTCGCTGCTCTTCTTATACGCAGCACTCTTACCATGGAATTATTTCCGATATAACAGAGGCTATTTTTACCCACTTGATGCTATCCAAGCAAAGCAAAGCAGCCTTAGCCCACTTGTATTTCATCGAGTGACAAACATCCAAGAACTAGAACAACACCTCTCT
>CACEWE010000011.1 GCA_902563055.1 uncultured Gammaproteobacteria bacterium
TAGTTGGATCCTGAAGGCCTAATTTCAAAAAGTAATTTTTTGTAGTGAGTCAATCGAGTTCAGGATGACCCTTCGGTGAGGAACCACGCTTGAACATTAAACAAGGAATATTGCAATCAGTAGTTAAAATCTAATTGACACTATACAAAAGCAAGCAATCGATTATAATAACAACACCTATATAAACTGGGGATGCCATGCGAAAGCTCAGTATTACAGATCGACTCCTTTCTCACCTGGATCAAGGCCTAAAAACTCTTGCCAATAAAGCACCAAGGCCTCAAAGACCAAACCCCGGTCAAGATATACCCTCGTGTACACTAGATAAACGTACGCAACGTGATATTTCTGGCATGATGCGGGTAAACCATACAGGAGAAGTGTGCGCTCAGGCTTTGTATTTGGGCCAATCCCTCATGGCGCGCGATCCACAAACGCGTAAGCACTTGCTGCACGCTGCCCAAGAAGAGCAAGATCATTTAATATGGACCCAAACCCGCCTTAACGAGTTATCTAGCCATGGCAGCTATTTAAACCCCTTCTGGTTTGGCGCATCTTATGTTATTGGCGCAGCAGCAGGCTTTGCCGGAGATACATACAGCTATGGCTTTGTCGAAGAAACTGAATATCAAGTAATGGCCCATTTAGAACGCCATTTAGATAAAATTCCAAACGAAGATCAAAAATCCCGCGCCATCCTAAAACAAATGCATCAAGATGAAGCCCATCATGCACATCAAGCAAAAGAAAACGGCGCTAAAGCCATGCCCTGGAGCATTAAAATTCTCATGAAATGCCAATCTAAAGTCATGACGACATTGGCGTATTATATTTAAGCTGCTTTTTTGCCAAAAAATTGATGTTGCAACATAATTTTATTTAACTTGCTTATCAAGATCTAAGCGCGGGGGGGCCTTGGGTTAGCTCCACTTCTGGTGGTGGCTCTATTACTTTCTCGCCACGCCCCCCCCCCCCTTCTTGTTCTTTTGAAAACTCCTTCCCCGTGTTTTTCACGGGAAACTGTCATTTGTTTTTCCTTTATAGCTTGCAAGAAAACCGTCCCATAAAATTTTGCAAGTTTCGACTTGTTGGATGAAAACTTTTCATATTGAGATTTTGATAGGCGTATCAGATCGTCAAGATGATCTTTCTTACTCTTCATATTTTTTTCTGGCACAGAAATAATAAGTGGAATTAATCCGCCTAAATTTTCAATACCATCTAAATTTTCAATAACATCTTCAGTAATGCCAGTAGCGGGTGTGGATGCATCTTTCCGAAACCCTACTTGCTGCATTTTTTCTTCGAGCTTTGTAATAAAATCTGACGGTATACTATTGAGCTTATCATTTATTTGCAAGCAATCTTTTGCTCTTTGGTACATATCTTTACACCCCACAAAGTTCATATCTTCAAGGTTTTTCATCAGCTTTTCGACTAATTTTCTGCTCTCCCCCTCAGACATATCAGAAAAATGCGTCTCAAAATCATTTTCCGTAACATCTCCGTCAGCGTTACAAATCGAAATTGTTTTATTACGAAATATCTCATAGATAAGCTTTAATCGGTATTCACCTATAATCTTGCTTATTAAACCTTTGGCGTCAGGCCCATCACCTAAAGATTCCTTTAGTTTCTTAAGCGATTTTAGCATTTTTAGGTTTTCATTAGATTGATCTGATTGAAACAGCTTAGCAGCAAGAACTGATACTTGCTGTTCTTCTATTGTTACATTCAAAACTATATTATTGACTAGCCCACATAATTTATCTTTTTTAGATGCTTCTGCCGCAGCTTCTTTAGATTCTTCTGCCGCTGCTTCTTCCGCTGCTTCTTCCACTGCTTCTTTTAAGGCATCTGCTATTTGCGGAATAAATAAATTTATGGCTCCTGGGTTTGCTTCTAGCAAAGCTTTCTGACCAGGACTTAATGAAGAATCACTCTTCAAGCTCACAAGACTCTCATCCTTGATAAGATCCCAATGCGTAAAATCAGGACACAACGCTTCTAGTCCTGTTTTTGAATCTTCCGCACCATCAGCAGCAGCACCAGCAACTTGATTGCAATCTTTCGCAGCAGCAACTATCAAATCAGCCCAGGCTTTGTTTAAACCTTTAAAAGGCTCCTCATTAGAAGCTTTTTTGGCTATTGTTTCACGCTTTTCGTTAAAAGAAGAGTCTATGCAAATAAAGTTAAGATAGTCCTTACGCAGTTTCTCTTGTCTTTTGGATTCACATGTGGTTATGATTTCTTGAACCTCACTATCACTATCTTTTCTATCTACGCATTGACCTAAGTCATCCAGGTACTTCATCTCACAAGCTGTATAATCCCCAGCTTCAAAAAGACCTTTTAAGTTGCAATTTTTTTTGTCTATGCCATAAACACCATAAAGTAACTCCACTTTATCCGTTTGATTTAATGCTTTTTCCTCCTTTTCATCCAACGACTGCTCTTGGGATTCATTAGCACCTTTAACCTTATCACCCTCATTAGCTGGAGCGACTCCTTCAAATGCAACACCTTGGAGCGAACCTTCTGCCCTAAGCTCTTGAACGGCCTGGATAAATGTTTTTCTTTGCGTAGGGGAAGCATTGTCAAAACTAATACTTACGGTTCCACTTTCACATGCAGCCTTTAGTGCTTTTTTGATAGCATCTACATTTGCACTTCCAAATGAAACGGTATCGTTTTCTTTATTTATCTCAATTTTAGCAAGCTCTGGGTCTTTTTCTTTTTGTTGTTTTTGCAACGCTATTATGTTTTGGAGATTAATACCCTTATTAATATCCTTATTAATATCCTTAATTGCTTCGGCACCAGTAGTTTTTTGTTTTTCTTTACTCTGTTCCTCTTGTGCCTGTCTTGCAGCATTTATAAATCTAGTTAACCATGAATTGCCAGATTCAGTAACATTAGAATGCAGTAAATTTGCAAGAGTGCCTTCCGAAGGTATCCTAGATATTAATCCGTCTAAATTTGAACACGCTCCTAACTTAGGCTCAAGTTTTTCACACAGTCCTCTAAAAGCTTTATATTCATCACCTTTCATTTTATTTTTTTGCGCATTGTCAATACATTTAATAAGCGCCTCTACGCTTAGATTAGCTAGCCATGAGTCTTTAGAAGCATCATGATCGGAAGTTTGAAGTGTAGTAATTACCTTCATTAGGTTTTCCATCTCTTGTGGCTGAACTACTTTAAGTACAGCTTCAACCGGTACAAAACTTTGTACTTCTTTAAGAAATAAGATAAGATCTGATTGTGATTGTGATTTTTCACTCTTTTCTTTAGGTGATAATTTCAGCAGCTTTTCCTTGATGGTTTCAGCTATCTGCCTAAGATAATACGGATACAGTTGCTTGGTTAAGTTTTCATGCTGGTTTTCAAGCATGTTTGAATTATATTTATCACGATGGCCACACCACGATACAACACTGTCTTTTATATCTTCATTCATAAGCATGAGCTGATCCTGCATAGCATCAAGCTTAATTTCTTTCATCCATTTGAAATTTTCTAAACGAACTGCTTGTGAAGAACGATTAAGAGCTGCTTCACAGTCCTGATTATTGATTTGTGCTCGGATATACTGAATAACACGACTGGCACAAAGGTTGCCATCACTAGATACCAAACCTTGGCTGCCATCAGAACTAGGTTCACAACTTAATTCGTCTATTGTAGGTGCACTGTTATAAATATTGAAATGAGCTCTATTCATTTGATAACCAATATGAAGCGGCCCAGAAAACCCATTGAGATGATATTTGCGTTCTACAACTTCATCACCCCCCCCAGGGAAATAAACCGTAATATTCGCTTCTTCGCCCTCTTGATCCTTTGCACCTATCAGAGCTAACATAGTATCAATAGTAGTAGAGCCTGCACTAATCATACTGCCATATAAAAACTTCAGCTGCTCTTTTTCTGCCGGGCTTAGATTACTAGCATTTTTTTTAAGCAATGTGGAAATATGCTTTTTAAGGGGCTCAATAGGACTAGACTCAGATCCAACTAAACCGACAAAATAGTCATTAAGTTGTTTTTCACGGGCTTGTGCTTGTGCTAACTGATTAGCTACATTTCCTGTTGTATTTTTTAGTATATTTTTTACCAATAATTTTGATAAGGAGCTGGTATAACCTTCTGTTACTACTTGTTGTGCTACTTGTTTTGCTACTTGTTGTGCTGCTTGTTGTGCTTGTTGTGCAGCTGTTGCTGCTGATACTGCTGATGCTGCTGATGCTGCTGCTGCTGCTGCTGCTACTGCTGGTGCTGCTGCTGCTGCTGGTGCTGATACTCCTGATGCTGCTGCTTCTGGTGCTGCTGCTTCTGGTGCTGGTGCTGCCGCTGCTGCTGATGCTGCTGATGCTGCTGATGCTGATGCTGATGCTGATGCTGATGCTGCTGCTTATGCTTCTTCTACTGCTGGTGCTCCTGGTGCTGCTGGTGCTGCTCCTGGTGCTGCTAATGCTGCTGCCAAAATATGTCCTCCTGCCCCTGCTAATGCTTGTAGTGCTTGTAGTGCTTGTTGTGCTTGTTGTGCTGCTGGTGCTGCTGCTGCTGATGCTGATGCTGCTGCTCCTAATTCTTCTTCTGATGCTGATGCTGATGCTGCTGCTGCTGATGCTGGTGCTGCTGATGCTGGTGCTGCTTATGATGGTGCTGCTGATGCTGATGCTGATGCTTTATAAAACTGTGAATCATAAGATAGTCCAAGATCTATACTCTGTCGCATTCCATATAAACTATATTTAAATTCATCGGGTGAGAAAATTATATTTTGTTGATCTGCTCCTAGTACTAATGCTGCTAGTTGGGCTAGTTGGACTGGTGGGACTGGTGGGACTAGTGATGCTGATCCTTGATCTTGAGCATAAGATAGGGGAGACAAAAATTCTTGATAACCCGGATACAAAAATAAACCTGATAGTTGTCCATACCCAACAGATTGAGCCTGAACTCCACCCATTTGTATTGCTTGTGGCGCTAGTATAGTACCACATTCTACTTCTGGTAGTTGTAGCGGTAGTACTGGTGATGATTGTAGTGGTGCTCCTAGTGCTGCTCCTGCTCCTGCTGCTGCTGCTGCTGCTGCTGCTAATGCTTGTTGTGCTTGCAAAATAACTCTTCCTGCTCCTCCTGCTAATGCTCGTCGTGCTTGTGCTGCTAGTTCTGCTTGTGCGGCTAGTTCTGCTTGTGCGGCTAGTTCTGCTTGTGCGGCTAGTTCTGATTTTCTCCCTAATTCTGATTTTCTAATTTCCTCTCGTACCACACCAGGAACATCAGAAGCGTATTTTGTTGATCTAGGGCGCATCTATATTTCTCCAAATTCAAGCCAATACCACATTATATTACAGTACCAGTAATACGTCAAGCTTTTTTATATAGATATAAAATTATATAAAAAAGGATTAAACCACCACTTTAATTGACAAAATAAACGTTTTTTCATTATCTTATAAGAAATCATCATAAAATATAAAATGCCAACAAACCAGACTTAAAATAAGGCCTTTATACCTTAATAGGACTATTTTTTCCTGTTTTTTTGAAGAAAAGTTTTTTGCGCATATAAGTGGCAATAACTCTTTGAATTACAATACACATCTACCCATGTATATACTCTAAAGAGAAGACATTTAAAGAACTAAAAAGCCTGTAGCTTAAACCTTAGACCGAAACCAAGGTAACCACTTTGAGGTGCGCTGTTGATACGCTCGATATACCGCACCACGTGATTGTAAAGATTGTTGCTCAGTAAGATCAATCGTCCACTTAAAAAATACAAGCAATAATACCGCCGGAGAAATAAGTCCTATAAAACCATACGGATACGGCCAAGCACACAGCGCAAAACCACACCAATTTAACCACTCAAAAAAGTAATTCGGATGACGGCTATAACGCCACCAACCCCGCTCACAAACGGCATCTTTTTGTTTTTCTTGCTGCAAAAAACGCTTTAAGGATGCATCACAAAACCATTGATTAATAATGGCTATCAAACTGATGCTTGCACCAATATAAAAATACCCCCGCGTAGCCACATCATGGGCCTGTTGGTTAAAAATAATAAAGACCATGGCAATGGCATAAAACAATACACCTTGAAATAAATAATTCCATAAAAACGCCGCCGCCTGCGACAAGGTCCAGTTTTTTGACAGTATATGGTACCGTGGATCTACCTTGTTTTTTAAAATGCGATCTCTAAAAAAATACACTCCAAGACGCAATCCCCAAAACAAACCCAAGGCCAATAACACCGTGTTTTCTAGATCACGCCGCGGCGAATAGGCATAAGCACATAACATCACCACCATATGCCCCAAAACCCAAAAGCCATCAATCACCGAAACATTATCCGTTAGCAACATCCAAATCCAGGCAATAAACACCACCAACAAACTCAACAAAAGACTCACTATCACCACTTCTATCATACTTTTACCCTCCCCTTTAAGGCCATAACCTGGTTTTTTCCCAGGCTGTATCTGTTTTTTGATAGGCAATTCTATCATGCATACGATTTCTCTGTCCAACCCAAAACTCCCAATAACTTGGCTCAAGCACATAACCACCCCAATGTGCAGGGCGCTCTAATGTGCCTGCATCTTGATACGCTTGTAACTTCTCCTCAAATGCATGCTTAAGCGTCTCTCTTGAATCTAGTGGCTGGCTCTGCAAAGAAACACTTGCTGCAATATTAGATAAAACTTTTCTTTGATCAAAATAGGCATCTGAGTCTTTTGCATCAATTTTATAAGCTCGGCCCTCTATACGAACCTGACGCTCAATGCTTGGCCACCAAAAACTTGCAGCAAGGGCATTATTTTCTTCAAGCTGCCTTGCTTTTGCACTGTTATAGTTGGTAAAAAATACGATACCACGCGCATCATAATGCTTCATCAAAACATAACGAACATGGGGCTTATTCCCCTCTACTGTGGCAATTGCCATGGCATTTGGCTCAAGAGCATTATGGGCTTGGGCTAGACTAAAAAATGTCTCAAACAAATCCAAGGGGTCACTTGGCGCATCAGCAGATGTAAAGGGCGTATTATCATACTGCATCGACATATCATATTGATCTGGCATTTCCCTTCCTCCCCAAGTCAATTCCCCAAACCATTATAAGCATAATATGCTTTATAAAAAACCTAGAGATAGAGTTTTGGACAATATTTAAGAAAAAGGACTCAAACCCTAAGCTAATACGAACGGTGTTGTATCTGGATATCGATTTGTGCTACTGATCCATACGATCGCCTAGTGCCTCCTGCGCAGCCTCAGCGCACATATCCTTTTTATTTTTCTTGCTTTAAAAAATACTTTTAAGATGCAACCTAAAACCATTGACACACCATTGTAATTAAGCCAATACGTGCACCAATTTAACATCCTTTAGGCCCTAAAGGCAGGATTTTCACGGCAACCTTGATAAAAAAACTATAATATTGTAACAAATAATGCTATTATATGGATTATGAAAATTTGATTTAATGACAATGTTATTTAGCATATTTAGCAGTGCAACCCAAGAGCAGAGATTATATCATGCACGAAAAAATTTGCTTGATAAGCACGAACTATTTAACATCCCAAACCGGGCCAGCCTAAAGCGCATGAAAAAAAAGAAAAAAGAAACAGAATATACGCCCGATGAAGCCTTTGAAGAAGTCCTTTTTGAACACTTTATTAAATATGCACATACTAGTGATATTATGGATAGTAAAACGATTGAAAAAGCAAAAAATGCTTTTGATTTTATATGCTACATTAACATATATAACATAAGTGATCCTGAAAGTTTACAATCATACAAAAAAGCTCAGGATTTACTCAAAACCACCGCAATACTCCTTGAAAACTCTTATTTGATATCCTCTGAGGAAATAAAGAAAAGCTACATGAATCTTCAAATAAAACACCGAGGAACAATAATGAATTCAGAAGCAATGGATAAGGCCTTGCAAGAAAAACTAAAACCATATAACAAGTTTAAAGCCAAAACACTTATAAATATAAAAATCTGTACCCTTATATTTTCTTTTCTACTTACTTGTATTATCGACCCCTGCAATGCAAAGAAGTGTATCCTATTTTATACTTTAAGCATAATAGCTGCTCTTACCATACCCCACCTTATCTACCCCAAAGCCTATCAGGCATTAATTAGACAATCGCTTCCACTCATAATGGAAATCCATACTTTAGCTACTGTTATAAACCAACAAATGATAACTATATTTCTACCAAGCCTCTCTAGCATAAACAATAGATACCTTTATAATGGGCTGTTATTATCCTTTGAAATAACAAAAGACCCCGAGAAATTAAACTACTTGATACCTCAAACTGGATCGAAAAAAAAATATGTTAAAATACTGTATCTCGCTTGGTTCATAACAAGCTTCGACCATAGCTCATTCCAAAATACACTCGCATGGCTGATGCTTTCAAAAATGAACTTCATAGCCATATTATTATATTCTTTATGGCAAAAATATGCATACGGCGATGAGATGCCCTGGCTAGAGCCATGTGAGAGCCAAAATGCTATCCAAGCACCCAGTCATCCATAACAGGCATAAATAAAAAGCAATCTTAATAGTTTTATCCAGCTATAGCTTGACGATAATATTTTAACTCCGCAATAGATTCATAGACGTCATCTAAAGCACGATGCGACCCTTTTTTACTAAAACCTGCATAAAGCGCTGGATACCACCTTTTAGCAAGCTCCTTTATGGTACTAACATCAATATTGCGGTAATGAAAAAATGCTGCAAGCTCGGGCATATATGCCGCAAGAAAACGTCGATCCTGCCAAATACTATTGCCACATAGCGGCAAAGTTTTTGGCTTAATATTCAGGCTTTTAAGAAAATCTAAAACTTTTTGCTCAGCCTGTGCATTGCTTACGCTTGATTGCTGAACGCGAGAAATTAAACCGGTCTCTTTATGCGTGGTTTGATTCCAATCATCCATTTGATCTAAAAACGCCTGATCTTGATAAATAGCAATATTAGGCCCCTCTGCCACCACCTCAAGGTTTGCATCGGTCACAAGCACTGCAATTTCAATGATTCTGTTAGACTCAAGCTCTAATCCGGTCATTTCCAGATCAAGCCAAACCATATGCTGGTCTGACATTAGTGCGTTCTGCCTTTACGCAAGCGAACAATTTCAAGAACCCTAAGCTTCGCCATCGCCTCAGCCAGATCCATCTGTGCTTCACGATACTCATCAGAGCCTGCCTTACGCGCCGCAAGCATTTTCTCAGCCTCTTCCTTGGCTTTCTTCGCTAAAGTCTCATTCACATCCACTGGACGCTCAATTTGATCAGCAAGAATGGTAACCTGACTAGGCTGTACCTCTAAGATACCACCTGAAACATACAATAGCTCTTCCTCGCCATCTGGCTTTTCAACCCGAACCGCACCTGGAGCAATGCTGGTAAGCAACTGCAAATGACCCGGTGCTATACCAATGTCACCATCAGCACCCTTGGCATAAAACATCGTTGCCTTACCATTGTAAATTTCACCTTCGTGCGATACGATCGACACCTGCATTGTTTTTTGCGCCATGTCCCCTTCCTTATGCTTTTAAGGTTTCAGCCTTTTTAACCGCCTCTTCCATAGAACCAACCATGTAGAAAGCTTGCTCTGGAAGATGATCATACTCACCCTCGACAATTGCTTTAAAGTCGCGAATGGTTTCTTTTAAGCTTACATATTTACCTGGAGTACCGGTGAATACTTCGGCAACAAAAAATGGCTGAGATAAGAATCTTTGAATCTTACGCGCTCTAGATACGGTTAATTTATCTTCTTCTGATAATTCATCCATACCTAAAATGGCAATAATGTCTTTTAATTCTTTATAACGCTGTAGAGTAGACTGTACTTGTCTAGCTACATCATAATGCTCTTGACCAACCACTAATGGATCAAGCTGACGAGAAGTAGAATCTAATGGATCTACCGCAGGATAAATACCTAATTCAGCAATTTGACGTGATAATACAATCGTCGCATCCAAATGCGAGAACGTGGTTGCAGGAGATGGATCGGTTAAATCATCCGCCGGTACATATACCGCCTGCACAGAAGTAATAGATCCTGTTTTAGTAGAAGTAATACGCTCTTGTAACGCACCCATTTCCTCTGCCAATGTAGGCTGATACCCTACCGCAGATGGCATACGACCAAGTAGCGCCGATACCTCTGTACCTGCTAGCGTATAACGGTAAATATTATCAATAAATAATAGTACGTCTTTAGCCTTATCACGGAAACTCTCAGCAATCGTTAAACCCGTTAATGCAACACGCAAACGGTTACCCGGTGGCTCATTCATCTGACCATATACCAAGGATACTTTATCTAATACCCCAGCATCAGTCATCTCATGATAAAAATCATTCCCTTCTCGCGTACGCTCACCAACCCCTGCAAATACAGAGTACCCAGAGTGGGCCTTGGCAATATTGTTAATAAATTCCATCATGGTTACGGTTTTACCAACCCCAGCACCACCAAATAAGGCAATTTTACTACCCTTAGCTACCGGTGCCATTAAATCAACAACCTTAATACCGGTTACCAAAATTTCTTGTGAATCTTTTTGATCTTCAAAACTTGGCGCTTTTGCGTGAATAGGACGCTTTTCTTTAGTGTTAATTTTACCCTTTTCATCAATTGGGTTACCAAGTACATCCATAATACGACCCAAGGTTTTCTCACCTACAGGAACCGTTATTGGATCACATGTATTACGCACAGTTAAATGACGTTTTACACCATCAGTAGAACCCATAGCGATGGCACGAACCACACCATCACCTAACTGTTGCTGTACCTCTAAAACAAGCTTAGTTTCTTCCACAACCAAAGCGTCATACACCTTAGGCACCGCATCTCTTGGAAATTCAACATCCACAACTGCACCAATAATTTGAACAATTTTACCTGTAATACCTTTTGCAATATCTTTGATGGTTTCTTTTGATTCTGCCATTTTTATTTCCTTTTATCTATTAAACTAAAATTTTTTATTCGTCTAATGCATCCGCACCAGAAACAATCTCCGAAAGCTCTCTGGTAATTGCAGCCTGACGCGCTTTGTTATACTGTAATTGTAAATCTCCAATAACCTCTTGGGCATTGTCCGAAGCATTTTTCATCGCCATCATTCTGGCCGCTTGCTCACAAGCAATGTTTTCAACAACCGCTTCGTATACCACATATTCTACATAACGAACTAAAAGCATATCTAACAAGCTTTTAGCATCTGGCTCGTAAATATAATCCCAATGGTGCTTGGCTACATCGGTATCTTCATCTAACTCTAAAGGCAATAACTGAACCTTTTTGGGCTTTTGTGAAATAGCACTTGCAAATTCATTATGAAAAAGATAAAGGGCATCAATTTTACCCTCACTATAAGCATCAAGCATAACCTGAACCGAACCAATAACATCAGCAGAACCTGGCGCATCACCAAGTTTGTTTACATAAGAAACCATATTGATGGTTTTTACGCGTTTTAGAAAATGCTCTGCCTTTTGACCAATAACCGCTGAATCAATGCCATAGCCATCTTCAACCCAAGCACTTGATGCATTAAGCACCTCTTTGAAAAGATTGATGTTTAAACCACCACATAAACCGCGGTCACTAGAAACGACAATAATGCCAACACGCTTAATTGGACGCTGCTGCATAAAAGGATGCTTGTATTCGCTTCTAGCATGCGCTAAATGATGAATCACTTCCTGAATATGACGAGCGTAAGGAACGGCCGCATCCATGCGATCTCGCGCCTTACGCATTTTACTAGCGGCAATCATCTCCATTGCGCTGGTAATCTTCTTGGTACTTTGTACGCTGGCAATGCGCGTACGGATCTCTTTTGCTGTAGCCATAAATGTTTACCAAGTTTGTAGTTGTTTAAAGGAATCAAGCGCGCTTGCTAAACGTTCTTGAATTTTATCGTTATAATCGCCTGTTTCATCGATTTCAGCCATTAATTTAGCTTCGTTTTGTTGCATATAATCAAACAAAGCCGCTTCAAAACGATTGATTTCTTCAAGCTGAACATCATCTAAATAACCCTTTTCAGCAGCAAATAAACTCACCGCCATTTGGGAAGTGGTACGCGGAGAATATTGCTTTTGCTTCATAAGCTCTGTTAAGCGCTGACCATGCTCAAGTTGCTTACGCGTTACATCATCAAGATCCGATGCAAACTGAGAGAAAGCTTCAAGCTCACGATACTGCGCTAGTGCTAATTTCACACCACCACCGAGTTTTTTAATGATTTTCGTTTGCGCTGCACCACCAACTCGAGAGACCGACGCCCCTGCACTCATTGCAGGACGAATACCAGAGTTGAAAAGATCAGTTTCTAAGAAGATCTGACCATCTGTAATAGAAATTACGTTGGTTGGTACAAAAGCTGAGATATCACCAGCCTGGGTTTCAATGATAGGTAAGGCTGTTAAGGAACCTGTTTGGCCTTTTACTTTACCCTTAGTGCATTTTTCAACATATTCAGCACTCACACGTGATGCACGTTCTAATAAACGAGAATGCAAATAAAATACATCACCAGGATATGCCTCACGCCCAGGTGGACGACGTAATAATAAGGAGATCTGACGATAGGCCCAAGCTTGCTTGGTTAAATCATCATAAATGATAAGGGCATCTTCTCCCTTATCACGGAAGTATTCACCCATCGCACAACCAGCGTATGGCGCTAAATATTGCATAGCTGCAGCATCAGAAGCATTGGCTGCAACAATAATAGTGTGCTTAAGCGCATCATGTTCTTGCAATTTACGAACCACATTGGCAACCGATGAAGCCTTTTGACCAACAGCAACATAAATACACTTAACACCAGTGTCTTTTTGATTAATGATGGCGTCTAAGGCAATAGCGGTCTTACCTGTTTGTCTATCACCAATAATAAGCTCCCTTTGGCCACGACCAACTGGAACAGTGGAATCTACAAAGGTAATACCAGTAGCTAACGGCTGCGATACACTTTGACGTGCAATAACCCCTGGAGCAATAGCCTCAACCGGCATGGATTTCTTCGCGCCAACTTTCCCTTTTCCGTCAATAGGATTACCAAGGGTATCAACCACACGACCAAGTAAAGCTTCACCAACAGGAACCTGAAGAATTTTTTCTGTACGGTAAACTTTTTGACCTTCGGCAATTTGATCACAGTGACCTAAAACCACCGCACCAACACTGTCTTGCTCTAAGTTAAGCGCCAAGGCATAACCGCCATCAGCAAGCTTAATCATCTCGCCGTAACATACATCACTTAAACCATGAATTTTTAAAACCCCGTCTCGTAAACTAATGATAGTTCCTTCATTTTGCTCACTAGTTGTGGTTTCAAATGATTGAAGTTTGTCTTTTATAATTTGAGCAATTTCTGTTGCTGTTGCAGAATTAGACATGCTATTTTTCCTCTATTGTTTTAAATGTTCTCGTAAACGTTGTAATTGGCCCTTTAAGGAGCCGTCGATAACTTTATCACCCATGCGTATGAGCATTCCACCAATTAAGCTTGGGTCTTCACTGGTTTCAACTTCTACAAATTTATGAGTTTGATTGGTTAAGGCAGACTTAATCGCTTCTAAATCCTTTTTAGCTAAAGGCTTAGCAGAGCAGATATTAACTTTTACCGCTTGCTTGTCTTCGTTAAAAAGCGTCTCAAAGCAACTTGCAATCGTCTTGCATATGTTTAAGCGCTTATTGCTAACTAAAAGACGAACTAAATTGGCTTGCTCAGGTATAATGTCCTGCTTAAAAGCCGCAATAATTGTGTCGGCCAAAGTCTCACCAGATAGTTCTGGGTGAGATATGATGCCTTTACACTCCGCTACTACATCCGCCAAGGTCGCCAGAAAGTCATTCCAGTGATACAAGGAATCTTGCGCTTTGGCTAATTCGAAAATTGCAGTAGCGTACGGTTTGGCAATGGAGTAATGTATTGACATTGTTTAGGCACCTTGCAGTTGATCAACCATATTACGAACCAACTTTTCATTAGCCGCATCGCTTACATTTTCAGTTAGTAGACACTCTGTACCTTTCAGTACCAAGTCTACCACTTCAGCGCGGAGTTGATCTTTTACTTTTTGTTTGTTTTGCTTGATTTCATCCTCAGCCGCAAGCTTCATGCGCTGCGCAATTTGCTGTGCTTCTTCACGCGCTTGCTCTTCGATAGAAGATGCACGCTGATTGGACTGTTCAATAATACTAGTAGCTTGAGCTTTAGCTTCATTGACAATTTCAATCGCTTTGTGCTGCGCGACTTCAAGATCATGCTTACCTCGTTTAGCAGCTGCTAAACCATCAGCAATACGTGCTCTACGCTCTTCCATCGCCTTAAGTATCGGCGGCCAAACAAATTTCATGGTCAAACCGATAAAAATCAGAAATACCAAAATTTGAAAAAACAAAGTTGCATTTATATCCATGCTAACAAACCTCTTTTAATTGTTAAATATTACGCTACTGTACCTTGAGCCACTTGCATAGCTGCTGCAAGAAATGGGTTGCTGGCAAACATAAGGTATAAACCCATAGCTAATGAAATAGCCGCGAAAGCATCAACAAACGCTAACATAATAAAGAAACGACCAAGTAACATACCAGAAAGCTCAGGCTGACGCGCCACACCTTCTAAGTATTTGCCACCTAAGATACCAAAACCAATTGCAGTACCAAATGAGGCTAAGCCGATAAGCAAGCTTACTGCAATAGCAGTAGATGCTTCAATGTTTCCAGCTAATAATGATAAGTCCATGTTATTTTCTCCTTGTTGTTAAATAAAACTTACTTTTAATTGAAGTAAGGGTTAATGTGCCGATTTTGCCATGTTCAAGTAAACAACCGTTAGCATCATAAACACAAAAGCTTGTATCGTAATGACCAAAATATGCAGGATAGACCACATTAACCCTAAGGTTATGTGGGCGTACCATGGCGTTATGGCAATTAAGATAAATACAATTTCACTAGCAAACATATTACCAAATAGTCGCAAGGACAATGATAATGGTTTTACCACCTCTTCAATTAAACGAAAAATAAAGTTGATTGGAAACAACCATGGCCCAAACGGCGCACAGAACATTTCTTTCAACAAACCAAACAAGCCTTTATAGCGCAAGTTAAAAAAGATAATTAATACAAAAACCGATAAAGACAAAGCAAAAGTCAAAGAAGGATCCGCCGTTGGCACTGCTTTAAAATGCTCCACACCAAATAACTTCAACACCTGCGGTAATAAATCAACCGGAATAAGGTCCATAAAGTTCATAAAGAAAACCCAAATAAAGATGGTCATTGCCAATGGCGCTACAAAATGTATTTTACCGTGATAGGTTTCCTTTACGGTGTTTTCAATAAACTCAACAATCATCTCAATGGCGTTTTGCCATTTACTTGGCGCCTCAACTGTTGCTGTTCTTGCAACAAGAGCCATAAAGCCAAGCGCTATAAAACCAAGGATTACAGAGATAATCATGGTATCAAGATTAAAGGTCCAAAAAGGATGCGCGCCTGCACTAAAGCCTAAATGATGTAAATGATGATCGATATATTCGCCCGTCGTGACCAATTCTCTAATCCTTCTATCGTTTGTATAATATCCAAGCCGCAGCTATTACGCCTAGCTGCACTGCTATAACCCCACACAAGAATGCCAACCAGTTTACATGATTGAGCTTAGCAACTACTAAAACAGCCAAAGCTAACACCAACCATTTAACCATCATCCCCGCAAACATCGACCCTGCCACCTTTTGCGCTTGGTTTTTGCCCACCCTAAGCATGACTAAAACCATTGCAAAATTGGCAACACTCATCGCAAGCACTCCCTCTAAAGCAGAGTAAGCAAAATAACCATCAAGTATAAGCCAGCTAAGCAAAGAAAAAACCAAGCCAACCAAAAGTTGCACCCAAACCTGCTTGAGCACTTTATCTTGACTTTTTCGCCATAACATAGTTGTTTCCTGAAGGTTATTTTTCATGCAAGGCATGATCAATTCGGCCAGAGTATACCTGCCTTTATTGCCATTTACAAGCTTTTTATCAAAGCTGTGTTTAATTTTAGTACAAGATAAAAAACCACCCGTAATTTTGCTTTCTTCACAAGCAGTATTTTTTTTCGACATTTTTAACTCTGCCAGTATATATTTCTCTATATTTTAAGCATAGGCCGTGCTATAATCGCGGCGCGCAATTTGACATAAAATATTTAAGGAAACGTATTTATGAGCTACTTATTTACCTCTGAATCGGTTTCTGAGGGGCATCCAGACAAAATGGCAGATCAAATTTCTGATGCCGTTTTAGATGCCATATTACAAAAAGATCCTGATGCCAGGGTGGCTTGTGAATGTTTGGTAAAAACAGGTCTTGCCTTAGTTGCAGGTGAAATCACGACGAACACCTGGGTTGATATTGAAAACTTAGTCCGTGATGTTATTGTTGATATTGGCTACACTTCCTCAGAAATGGGCTTTGACGGCAAATCTTGCTCAGTTCTAAACGCTATAGGTAAGCAATCTTTTGATATTGCCCAGGGTGTCGACGGCCATCGCAGCGGCATAGGCGCAGGAGACCAAGGCATTATGTTTGGTTATGCCTGCAACGAAACTGATACGCTTATGCCCGCCCCCATTACCCTGGCGCATCGCTTAACCAAGCGCTTAGCACATCTTCGTAAAGACCAAGTTTTATCATGGCTTAGGCCTGATGCTAAAAGCCAAGTAACCTTGCACTATGAAGACAATAAACCTGTAGCGGTAGATACGGTTGTTATATCCACCCAGCATGATGAAACCATTAGCCAAGAAGATCTCAAGCAAGCGGTGATGGAAGAAGTTATCAAACCGGTTATGCCTAAAGCATGGCTTAGTGCTGATACCAAATATTTTATCAACCCAACAGGCCGTTTTGTTGTTGGTGGACCTCAAGGCGACTGCGGACTAACCGGGCGTAAAATCATTGTTGATACCTATGGTGGCGCTGCCCATCATGGTGGTGGGGCCTTCTCTGGAAAGGATCCTTCTAAAGTTGATCGCTCTGCAGCGTATATGGCACGCTATATTGCTAAAAACCTAGTTGCTGCAGGAGTTGCAGATCGCTTGGAAATTCAACTCTCTTATGCCATTGGCGTAATGGAGCCTACTTCGATCTTTATCAACACCTACAATACCCACCGTATTCCAAAGGCCGACATTATTGCGCTCATCAAAGAACATTTTGATATGACTCCAAGTGGCATTATTGATCACCTTAAACTTTTAGAGCCCGTGTATCGTCAAACTGCAAGTTACGGGCACTTTGGTCGAAACGACTTGAATCTTAGCTGGGAACAATGTGATAAAGCTTCTATGCTTGCAGATATCACCCAATGCTCTCCTTTAACTTCTCAAATCAAGGACTAAACCATGAATCAAGTACTAGAAAAACTCCAAACTCAAAATCAAACTAACTTTAACGATTATAAGATCACCGATATGAGCCTTGCCGCATGGGGCCATAAAGAAATTGCTATTGCCCAAAGTGAAATGCCTGGTATGATGGCCTTAGTTGCTGAATATAAAGACAGCCAACCCTTAAAAGGTGCGCGTATTGCAGGCTGTTTACACATGACCATTCAAACAGCAGTACTGATTGAAACTCTCTGCGCCTTAGGCGCCGAGGTGCGTTGGTCTTCTTGTAATATTTTCTCAACCCAAGACCATGCTGCTGCAGCTATTGCCGATCAAAATATTCCGGTTTTTGCATGGAAAGGTGAAACCGAAGAAGAAGCTATGTGGTGTATTGAGCAAACCGTTATTGGTAAAGATGGCTGGCGCCCAAACATGATACTAGACGACGGCGGCGATTTAACCGCTTATGTACATGAGCAATGCCCTGATCTTCTTGAAGACATTAGAGGTTTAAGCGAAGAGACTACCACTGGTGTTCTTAGACTTTATGAAATGCAAAAAAATGGCACCTTAAAAATGCCTGCAATGAACGTCAACGATTCAGTAACTAAATCTAAATTTGACAACCTCTATGGTGTACGTGAATCTTTGCTTGATGGCATTAAGCGCGCAACCGATGTAATGATTGCTGGTAAAACCTGTGTGGTGCTGGGTTATGGCGACGTAGGCAAGGGCTCAGCAAAGGCCTTAGCGGGTATGGGCGCAAAAGTTATTGTTACTGAAATTGATCCTATTTGTGCCATGCAAGCGACCTTAGAGGGCTTTGAGGTCTCAAGATTAGAAGATGTGGTTGCCGATGCTGATTTATTTGTCACCACCACTGGTAACTTCCATGTCATTGATCATGAGCATCTTATTAAAATGAAACACCAAGCGATTGTTTGTAATATTGGCCATTTTGACAATGAAATTAATATTGCCTCCTTACGCGAATACAAGTGGGAAAACATTAAGCCACAGGTTGACCATGTTATCTTACCAAATGGCAACCGCATCATCGTTTTAGCTGAAGGTCGATTGGTTAATTTAGGGTGTGCCACAGGCCATCCAAGCTTTGTAATGTCGCACTCTTTTACCAACCAAGTTCTTGCTCAAATTGAGCTCTGGCAGCATCATCAAGATTACAAAAATGAAGTGTATGTTTTACCAAAACACTTGGATGAAAAAGTAGCACGATTACATCTTGAGCGTGTAGGAGCTAAATTAACCGAGCTGACTCCAGAACAAGCCCAATATATTAACGTTCCACAACAAGGACCATACAAACCAGAGTACTATCGGTACTAAAGAAACAAAAAAAAGGAAATATTATGCGCACGCATTATCATCAAGATATCAACGAAGACTTACTAGGACAACAACTAAGCGTATGCGGCTGGGTACATCGCCGCCGCGATCATGGCGGGGTTATTTTTATTGACCTTCGAGATCGCAGTGCTTTGCTGCAAGTCGTCTTTGAACCAAGCGATGTGCATTTGTTTGAAAATGCTGAGCATTTGCGCTCAGAATTTGTGATTGGGGTTAGCGGCCATTTACGGCATCGTCCAGAAGGGCAAAGCAACCCCAATCTTTGCACGGGCCAGGTTGAATTGGTTGCCAATAGTCTAACCATCTTCAATAGCGCCAAAACACCAGCTTTTCCCATAGATGAAAATAAAACAAGCGTGGGTAGTGATACCCGTTTGAAATATCGTTATTTAGATCTTCGCACACCCAAGACTCAAGAACGCATTATCAAACGTAGTGAAATTACGCGTTTTATTCGTCAGTTTATGGACGCTGAGCAGTTTCTTGATATTGAAACTCCAGTACTTACCAAGGCAACGCCTGAGGGTGCGCGCGATTATTTAGTTCCCTCACGCACCCAGCAGGGTCATTTTTTTGCGCTACCGCAATCGCCTCAGCTGTTTAAGCAATTGCTGATGGTATCTGGATTTGATCGTTATTACCAAATTGTAAAATGCTTTCGTGATGAAGATTTACGTGCTGACCGTCAGCCAGAATTCACTCAGCTGGATATTGAAGCAAGTTTTGTCCAAGAGGAAGATATTATCTCCTTAATTCAAACCATGCTTCAAAAACTATTCAAAAATGTGCTTGATACAGATCTTCCAGAAACCTTTCCGCGCATGACCTATCAAGAAGCGATGCAGCGTTTTGGTAGCGACAGACCAGATATGCGCATACCGCTGGAATTTACCGATATTAAAGACCTTATGCAAAAGGTTGATTTTCAAGTATTTGCTAAGCCTGCCCAAGATGAAAACTGTAGAGTCGTGGCCATGAAAGTGCCTGGCGCCAGTGAAAAGCTCTCGCGTAAGCAATTAGATGACTATGTAAATTTTGTTAAAATTTATGGCGCTAAAGGTTTAGCTTACATTCGTGTTCAAGAAAAGACTAAAGGTATAGAAGGTCTTAATTCCCCCATCTTAAAATACTTGCCAGAAGACGTGGTCATGGCCATTATTGAGCGTGTACAAGCTGAAGATGGCGATATCTTATTTTTTGGCGCGGATCAAAGCGCGATTGTCAATGATGCTTTGGGCGCACTTCGAGGTAAATTAGGTAAAGACCTTGACCTTTACACCTGTAAATGGGCGCCATTATGGGTTACAGAATTTCCAATGTTTGAAGAGCATGATGGTCACATTCAGGCGATGCATCATCCCTTTACCGCGCCATCGGTTTCAACTCCTGAGGAAATCAAGGAGCTTCCGCTGAATAAAATATTATCGCGCTCTTATGATATTATTCTCAATGGTTATGAAATTGGTGGTGGTTCAATCCGTATTCATCAAAAAAATATGCAAAGTGCCATTTTTGATAGAATTGGTTTAAGCCAAGCGCAAGCCGAAGAAAAGTTTGGCTTTTTCCTTGATGCCCTAGCCTATGGCACCCCGCCGCATGGTGGTATTGCATTAGGATTGGATCGTTTAGTGATGCTTATGACCGATGCCTCTTATATCCGCGATGTAATTGCTTTCCCTAAAACGCAAACAGCCAGTTGCTTGCTAACCGGAGCACCATCACAAGCGGAGCCTGAGCAACTTAAAGAATTAGCTATAAAGACGGCGGTTTTAAAGACGGTTAAAGATAAGGAGTAATCTATGGCAGGTCATAGTAAGTGGGCGAACATTAAGCATCGCAAAGCCAAACAGGATGCTAAAAAGGGCAAAATTTTTACCCGTTTAATTCGTGAATTAACCGTTGCTGCGCGACTTGGCGGTGGTGACCCAGAGAGCAATCCCAGATTACGCGCTGCCATTACAACAGCTTTAAATGCCAATATGACTCGTGACACGGTGGACCGCGCGGTTAAGCGTGGTGCTGGAGATGACACAAACGATAATATGGAAGAAATACGCTATGAAGGCTATGGTGTCAATGGTATTGCGGTGATGGTAGAGTGTTTAAGTGATAATCGCAACCGTACCGTATCAGAAGTCCGTCATGCCTTTACCAAGTCTGGTGGCAATTTAGGAACAGATGGTTCAGTATCTTACTTATTTGAGCACCGAGGCGTGTTTAGTTTTGATCAAAATACAGATATCGATGCATTAATGGAAGCAGCTATTGAGCTTGGCGCAGAAGATGTCCTTACAAATGATGATCAAAGCCACAGTGTGATTTGTGAATCAAGCCAATATAATGCGGTTTTTACGGGCCTTGAGCAACAAGGGTTTACGCCTTTAGAATCCGTCTTAAGCTATGAAGCAGAAACCAAAGTTATGCTTGATGCGCAAGGTGCAGAGAAACTTCTAAAGATGATTGACCTACTTGAAGAGTGTGATGATGTACAAAATGTGTATCACAATGCCGATATTTCACCTGAAGTCTTAGAAACGCTCAATGGATAATCATGGCCAAGAAATTATTTTAGGCATAGATCCTGGGTTTCGAAAAACCGGCTTTGGCATTATTCGCTGTCACAACGATGATATTCGTTATGTTAGCAGTGGTTTTATTGATAGCGGTCAAGGCAGTGACAGTGATCGCTTAAAGGAAATCTATACTGGCCTTGAAGAAGTAATCAGCCAATACCGCCCCCATAGCGCGGGCATTGAGAAAATATTTTTCTTTGTAAACCCCAAATCAGCCCTTAAACTAGGTCAAGCACGTGGCGTTGCGCTTTTAGCCACCAGCATGCACAATGTTGAGGTATGCGCTTACTCTGCCAAGCAAATAAAACAAGCAGTTGCAGGCTATGGTGCAGCAGAAAAAGGTCAAATGAATCAGATGATCAAATCTTTATTAAAACTACAGGGTAATTTACAAAGTGATGCTGCTGATGCACTGGGCATTGCTTTATGTCATTATTACTCAAGACGCTTTGCCAATAAGCTTGGCATGACTACTAAAACTGTCCATGGGAGACTTCGCACATGATTGTTCGCTTAACTGGTACCTTAATTTACAAAAACCCACCCTTTCTTTTTATCGAAGTTCAGGGTGTGGCTTATGAAGTGCTTGCGCCGATGAGCACCATTTATCAATGTGGCGCCATTAACGAATCCATTAGTTTATTTATTCATCATTTAGTGCGTGAAGATTGCCAGCAACTTTATGGTTTTAGTGATTTAAAAGACAGAGAATTATTTCAAAACCTTATTAAGGTCAATGGCATTGGTGCCAAGCTTGCCCTTACTATTTTATCAGCCACCGATAGCGAGGGTTTTCATCGCACCATCTTTAGTGGTGATACGAGCGTACTGACTAAAATTCCTGGCATCGGTAAAAAAACTGCAGAGCGTTTAATGATGGAGATGCGTGATCGTTTAGACAAAAACGCTGCGCTGATGCCTATGCCTAGTGCATCTATTACCAACCCAGAAACAGATAGTTCGCAAAGTATTCAAAATGATGCCATTTTTGCATTGGAGTCGCTTGGTTATAGCATGGCGCAGGCGCAAAAAGCAATTTTAGCCATTGATTGTAGCCAATTAGACTCACCCACCAGCGAAGCTCTCATTAAAAAAGCCTTAGCCGAATTAACGATGGCTTGAGTCTTTTAAGGACTTAGCTTAAGTAAAAAAGCTTTATGCTTCCCATTAAATGACAAAAAATAATAGAGACTCTACTGAGAATAAAAATAAATACAAGTCAGAACCAATTCATTAATTTTACTCGAGCCTTCAACTTAAAAAAACAAAAAAAATTATTTATTTCTTCATTTAAATGTGATAAAATATGGAAACAATCTCATAAAAAAGGACAAATAACAATCATGTTTCAAGAACTAAAACCCAAGTACAATAATATAAATTCTGCATTCTCTGCATTCGCAGCAATTGAAAAGGATTATAATTCATACCAAGAAGCCTGTGGTGTTTCAAAAGAAGACCTACAATTCAACGTAGAAAACACATTAGGAATCATGGATCAAATAAAAGATCAAAGCTTAAGTAAAGCAGCGTACAAATCCTTCATATTACACGTTTGTGCAAAACAGCATTTCTTTACTAAAATGCTAGAAAATATTCCAAGCCCAGAACGCATGGGGGAAAAAGCCAACAATTTAACAAGCATATACCATTGTTTAAGCTCTGTAATAAAAGCACTAAAAGAAAAACATGGAGACTACCAACCGCCCATGACAGGCAAATCATTATTGGAATATTATGATTTACTAGGAAAACATGAGCACTTTAGAAAAGATGGACATGGACAAATAGACTATAAATCGCTTGTAAGCTTATTCCGCAAAGCAGCAATAGAAAACAAGGAATGCCCCAACCTTCCAGATGATCTTAGGAGAGAGCTAGCATGTTGGCCCAATACCCTTTGAATAAAACCATGCTTATTAGGAATACTATTAGCCTAGCTCAGTCACCTATTAAAACCCGCAATTGTGGAAAACACCTGGATACTTTTGGGATACGCTAGGAACCTGGTTTATTGCCCCCCCAGCCTACAAATCCACAAAAGGATTATCACCGGTTAATTGTTGATACAGATACCCATAGCGACTGGCTATTTCTAAAGCCAATTGGCGAGATATCACCGGTAGGGTTTGATCATGATACGGATTACAGCGCTCTTTATACCATAAGCGTATATACTCTTTATCAAAATGACGTGCCTGATCACTTAAACCCAAAGCATCTGACTGTGCCTGGTTGAATACAAAACGCGATGAATCTGGCGTATGCACTTCATCAATTAAACACAAATGACCATCAGCATCAATACCAAATTCATATTTTGTATCCATAAGCGTAAATCCTGCCTGCTGCGCTTTTTTTTGACCATATACAAACAAAGCCTTGGCTTTATCCTCAACCTGAGAAAAATATTTAAAGTCATCACCCAAATAAGCCTCAAGATCCTCTTTTTCTATTGGCTGATCATGATCCTTGTCTTTTGTTGTTGGGGTTAAAATTGGCTCAGGCAATGGCGCACCTTTTTCTAATCCATCTGGCAATACCGTTCCAAAAAATTCCCGCTGCCCCTGCTGATACAAAGTCCAAATTGAAGTTGCCGTAGAACCGGTTACAAAGCCTCGAACAATGACTTCAATCGGTAATACGCGACACTTTTTTACCCGCATACGCCGAGAACCCTCTAAGCCAAGCATATGGTGCGGACAAATATGTGCCAGCTCCTTAAACCACCACGCACTAAGCTGGGTTAACAATACCCCCTTATACGGAATCAACCCTAAATGACGATCAAAAGCACTGATTCGATCACTTGCATGTAATAATAAAGTATCACCCTCGTCGATAATATCACGCACCTTGCCAAAATAGGCTGCACCACCTTCAGGCCTCGTATCCTCTAGTTGATCATACGCCTGCTCTAATACCTTACGCTGCGCCTGAGAAAGCCATGCATTTTTAGTCATCATAAAGGCACCATACGCGTGACCCTATGCGCCTTTGGATGATAGAAAAAACTCTCCTGCTCTATCAAATCACGCACCTTCGCCACCTGGCCACTGTGCACCTTGATGGTCCAAAGGGCAGACGCATCAATAGATTGAACCTGCTTTAAACCAAAACGATGGTGCACCCGCGCTAAAGTATACTCACCAAGCGTATTGTCTAAATCACCTACCCGATACGCTAAGTCAAAATCTACATTCTCAACTGCAAGCAAGCGCTCCTTGTTGGTTTGAATAATCTCGCCACTATCAATAAGCTTTTGACACAAATCCTTGGTCCAATCATCCGCCTTAATCTGCCAATAACGATAATGACCAACCGATACCTCCAAGCCCATTTGTGCCAGTGCCATTTGCAAAGAAACCGCATGATTATCAACAATATTAAGCGCCACCAGTAAATGTCCTGGCTCTGCTTTAAGCTTGGCCTGCTTTAAAGGCGCTATGGCAGCTGGAGCAGGCATGCTTGGGGGGCGGCTTTGCTGCTTTTTTTGAGCAATATAGCGCGCCATCGATTTAAATACACTATCACCATTTTCAGTACGCTCTGGATGGGGCATCATCGCACAAATCGTCCCACTCACATTACTTAGCGCCGCTAAATTATACATCGAGCCATTAGGATTACACGGAAAATGTTCATCTAGTGCGCCATCTTCCTGACAATATTGCCACATCGGCGCTCCTTGGGCCTGTAAAGATTGATACAATTCCTCGTCAATTAAAAATCGCCCCTCACCATGGGCCACCGGCACACAAATGGGTCCTAGCACTGCATTAACAAAGGCACCCTCAGAATTGGCCGCTTGATGTTTTTTAACCCAAACCCAATCGTTATAATACCCCTTGCCTAACACCTCTCCATCTCTAAGGCGCCTATTTTGCGCTAAAGCCACACGATGGCGCTGACTTTTATCGCCCAATAACAAACCACTTTCAAGTAATATCTGAGCACCATTACAAATACCCAATATAGGCTTGCCCTTTTCTGCTTCACGCTCAAGTGCCTCAAGTATGGAATTTTTTGCTGCAATTAAACCGGCCCTTCCCCGATCTTCATAGGAAAACCCCCCAACAATCACATACGCATCAAACTGGGCCAAATCCTCACCACAATTATAATAGTAATGGTGGGCACGCATTCCAGATCGCTCTATAGCTAAAGCTGTTTCACGCTCACAATTACTGCCCGGAAAGGCAATAACCGCTATGGTACTATCTTGCATAAGAAGCTCCTTGATAGGGATGGTCAATGATCACCGCCTCACTGCTTTGAACCACCGCGCCAATTTCATAGACCGTGGTATCACAAAGGCCTTTTAATATAGATTCTACCTGTGCTAATTGCGAAGGATCAACAACCATAATCCAGCCTATACCCATGTTAAAGGTTCGATAAGCTTCTTGAAAAGATAAAGAACCGTGGCCACATAAGAAATCAAAAATAGGTAATACCGGCCAGGCTTTTTGATCTAAATGTACCCCCAAGCCAGTAGGCAAAATACGCGGAATGTTTTCTAATAATCCACCACCGGTAATATGTGCCATGCCTTTAATTTCAACCCCTGCATCTAAAAGCGGATACACTGCACTGGCATAGTTGATATGCGGCGCTAATAAAGCCTCTTGCAAATTCTGCTCCTGACTTATGGGCGCGGATAAATTGAGGTTTTTATTTTTTATAATATGCCGCGCAAGCGAATAACCATTGGTGTGCAAACCAGAAGAAGATAAACCCAAGACCACATCACCTTGAGCAATGCCACTGCCATTAATAGCTTTATCTTTCTCCATAACCCCGGTGATAACCCCAACGATGTCTATTTCACCAGACTGATAGGTGCCTGGCATCTCTGCTGTTTCACCACCAACAATTGCCACATCAAAACGTGCACACGCTCTTGCTAAACTCGCAACAAACGCACTGATATGATCAATATTTAACACATCATTTGCAACATAATCCATCATGGTAATGGCCCGTGCGCCCATCACTAAAATATCATTCATACAGGCACTAAGAAGGTCTTCCCCCAAAGTATCAAACTGCTTACATTGATTGGCTAACATCACCTTAGTACCCACCCCATCAATCGACTGCACTAATACAGGATGATCATAGTCTTTGCAAAAACGCGCAATATCAAAAACCCCGGCAAAACCACCAAGCTGATTCAGTACATGAGCATTGTGCGTTTGATGAACGTCCTTTTTAATTCCTTGAACAAATTGATCACCAGCTTCTATATCAACACCAGCTTGTTTATATGAGGTTTCACTCATCTTAGCCCTTGATTACGTGAAAGCATTATCTTATCAAAATCTTAGCGCACTTGCTAGAACGATATGCTACTAAATAAATATTTTAAAAAGTACCTTAAAACCTATGCTCTAGCAAGGCAAAGCGATGCACTTACACTGGTGTTGCGCTTACAATACTCCCCATTATCGACGCGCTTTCGCTTAGGCATCCCGAACCAATAAAACATAAACCATAAGGCTCAAGACACTAAGAATTAAAAAATATATCGGCATGGGGTATAGCATTCCATTATGTATAAAATCCATTAACCATGTCAAAAAGGCGATTACGATGTAATAAGATAAACCAAAGCACGCTCTTGATGTGGCTAATTACACGATCATAAACCCTATAATTATTGCCACTTCATTGATGTAAATTTTGATACGGATGTAGTTGCTACCCCAATCTCGCCAAGATCAACTATTTTCCACCATGCACTTTAAGATACCTTGCTATCTCCATATGTTTATATTTTTTTGCATAATATAAAGCAGTAGCGCCATTCTTATCTGTAGCATTCACATCCATCTTGGAATCAATCAATAGCTTAACGATAGGCAAGTTTCCTTTTACTGATGCCACCATCAATGCAGTTGTACCATCCTTCCGGGCCGTATTCACATCCGCCTTGTGATCAATCAGTAGTTTGACGATAGACAAGTGTCCCCACCGAGATGCCTTTATCAGTGCAGTTGCACCATCCTTCCGGGCCGCATTCACATCCGCCTTATGATCAATCAGTAGTGCAACGATAGGCAAGTGTCCCGAACGTGATGCCTTTATCAATGCAGTTGCACCATCAATCCGGGCTGCATTTACATCCGCCTTGTGATCAATCAATAGTTTGACGATAGACAACTTTCCTTCAGATGATGCCACCATCAATGCTGTTCTACCATCGTTTGCAACTGCATTTACATCTGCCTTATGATCAAGTAGTAGTTGGGCCATAGGCAAGTTTCCATTTTGTAATGCCAGCATCAATGCAGTATAACCAGCCTTACTTACTGCATTCACATCCGCCTTGTGATCAAGTAGTAGTTGGGCCATAGGCAAGTTTCCTTTTACTGATGCCACCATCAATGCAGTTGTACCATCCTTCCGGGCCGTATTCACATCCGCCTTGTGATCAATCAGTAGTTTGACGATAGACAAGTGTCCCCACCGAGATGCCTTTATCAGTGCAGTTGCACCATCCTTCCGGGCCGCATTCACATCCGCCTTATGATCAATCAGTAGTGCAACGATAGGCAAGTGTCCCGAACGTGATGCCTTTATCAATGCAGTTGCACCATCAATCCGGGCTGCATTTACATCCGCCTTGTGATCAATCAATAGTTTGACGATAGACAACTTTCCTTCAGATGATGCCACCATCAATGCTGTTCTATCATCGTTTGCAACTGCATTTACATCCGCCTTGTGATCAATCAATAGTTTGACAATAGGCAAGTGTCCCCAACGTGATGCCTTCATCAATACAGTTTCACCATATGAAACCTTTCCATTTACATCCGCTTTGTGATTAATCAGTAGTTTAGCAACAGGCAGGCATCCCACGTATGATGCTTCCATCAATGGAGTTATACCATTCAAACCCTTTGCATTCACATCCGCACCATTTTTTATGCTATTTATAATTTCTTTCTCATTACTTTGTCTGATTGCTTCAAACAGTTGTTGATTTGTATATTTGTTATGATCCCCAAGCCAAGAAATCCCTTTGCCAGGATCCTTAGACATGTAGCCAGAAACAATCGTGCCATTAGATCTAATATGTTCCCTCACCCAGGGGAAAACAAACGCTATTGAAAAACAGAGCATCAGAATTATAAAAACCACATGCATTCCTTTTTTCATACAATAATCCTTTATAAAAATATTTAAATAAACAAAATAATAACAAAAAATATAATTTAAGTCAAGTTATTCTGATCCTCTCAATCAGATTAAGTACAATGGAATACCTTGTACTTGAAACCATGCTAAGAGCCTATAATACAATGCAAAATAAATTGCAACTTGCAACAGGCAGCTATTATGGACTCCATTAAGCTTAAGCGTCACGAATAAGCAAAATATAAATCATAAGACTCAAGCCACTGAGAATTAAAAAATATATCGGCATGGGGTATAGCGTTCCATTATGTATAAAGCCCATTATCCATGTCAAAAACGCAATTACAATATAATAAGACAAACCAAAGCACGCACCTGCTGTACCTAATACTGACTGATATTTTTGAAGTGCAGTGGATAAGGTCATAGGAATAACAAAACCAAACCCACCATAAATAATACCCATCATGGGTAATATAATAAGTAAAACACATAGCCATGTATCTTGAACATTTATATTAAGCAATAGAATGTCTATTAGCAAAATGATGCTACTTATAAGCATGATTATACAGCCTGTTGCAATCAAGTTAACCGCCAAATAATGCTTGATAAAATACCGCGCGCTCAAACTGCCAAGTAAAGCTGCTAATGCAATGAAAGCACCAAGCCATCCGTAGCCACTGGCACTAAAATGCATTAAACGAATAAAAATAAATGGACCCTGCGCATAATAACTAAATAAAATACCATTAACAGCCGCAACAAGCCAAATAGAACCCAAGACCTGTTTATCTTTTACCAATAGCCGTAACACCTTAGTAATTTTATGCTGGACACGAAGATTTGATGGCCGCGTCTCTGGTAAAACAAAATAAACAAATACCACAAGAAAAAGCCCTATGAGACATAATAAAACAAAATTTGCACGCCAATGGAAGCATGAGGTTAAATAACCACCCAAAAGTGGCCCTAGCGCTATAGCAAATGCCATAACAAAACCGATTGCCGCAAAAAATTTATGGCGTCGTTGATCAGGTAATGCTTCTCTAGCTATGGTTTGGGTTAGCACAGAACCACAACTTGCACCCAAGCCCTGTATCAATCGTGCCAATAGTAAGGCAACAATGCCATTGGCAAATAAACACAACATACTAGCTATAATATATACCACTAAACCCAATAACATACTTGGCCGCCGACCCCAAGAATCTGATAGGCGCCCCCACGTAAAAACCCCCACTGCAAAACCAAGAAAATATATAGATAAGGTCCATTGCACCAGATGATCGCCAACACCCAGACTCAGGGCAATATTAGGCAGTGCCGGCGAATAAACTGTTTCACTCAACTGTGGAAAACCAACGAGCAAAAACATCAACCATAATGGCGGGACCAGCTGTGATTTTGGATCTACTGTATTCATAATATTTGAGTAACTTTATTTAAAAAAAATGCCTAAGAAATAACAATTTGACAGATATCAATTAAGCTGGTTGGGAACAAGCCTAGCAATACCAGTAAGATACCATTACTAGAGATAACCAAAAGCGTTGACATACGCATCTGGACATTTAGGGTGGATTTGGGCTTTTCAAAATACATCATACGCAAGATACGAAAATAATAAAAACCACCAATCACCGACATCACCAATGCAATAGTCACCATGACATAATGCCCAGCATTAGCCAAAGCTAAAAGTACCAATAACTTAGCATCAAAGCCTAATAAAGGCGGAATACCTGCTAAGGATACAATAAGCAATAAGAACATAAATGCAAGCCATGGTTGTTGCTCATTTAATCCAGCCAAATCACTAATTTCTTGCGCTTTACCACCACCAGCACGAATAATAAGCAAGACCCCAAATGTACTTGCTGCCATCATTGCATAAATAATAGTGTAAAATAATGCCGCATGATAGCCGTCTAAACCGCCTTCAGCTAAACCAAGCAAAATAAAACCAACATGAGAAATGGTAGAATAGGCCAATAAGCGCAAAATGTTTTGCTGCACCAACGCGCAGACATTACCAACAATAATCGAGAGCATTCCAAAACACAGTAGTAAAATCTGCCAATGGTCACTTAGACCAGGTAAGGTATCAATTAATATACGCACCAAAAAACCAAGCGCTGCTAATTTAGGGACCGATCCTAAATAACTCACAACCGATAAAGCACCGCCTTCATAAACATCAGGCAACCACATATGAAACGGCACTGCCCCTAACTTAAAACATAAGGCCGCAACAATAAACACCATAGCAAACAATAAAAGTGGACTTTGGTTCATACCGCTTTGTACAAAAAGAGCGATATCCTTAAACACCAAGCTTCCGGATAATCCATAGAGCAAGGAAATACCATACAGCAATAAAGCTGAAGCCACAGCACCCATAATAAAATATTTCATGGCTGCCTCTGAGGCATACGCACAATCACGCTCTAGGGCAATCAGCGCGTATATAGGCAAGGCAAAAAGCTCTACCCCTAAATAAATACTTAGTACACTTGAAGAAGAGACCATAATCATACAGCCTAACAAAGAAAGCAGTGTTAAAATAAAAAACTCGCTTTTCATCTTTAAGGTTTCTCGAACCGAACGCCTGGTGTAGATAAATACAAAAAACATAATGACCAACATAACCAGCTTTAACAAACTCGACAAGCCATCTTGTACATATTGCATATGAAAGCCATACTGCGGCACCACACTAAAGCCAAGCGCAACCACCAACAAGGATGCCAATACGCTGGTTTGTGCCAAGCTATAAACCAACATAAACCGCTTTGGAAAATACGCATCAACCAATAATATCAGCAGTATCATGGCAGAAAGCACTATTTCTGGTAAAGCTAAGGTCTGAAAAAAAGCAAAATCAATCATCGATAAATTCCTTGTAAACTATTGTCCCTTGAGCATAACTTCGTGCACAAAATGAACACTGGTAGCATGAGATAAATGCAAAATAAGATTTGGAAAAATACCAAAAATCACAATCGGTAGCGCCAATAAACTAAAGACTAAAATCTCCATTTTGTTAATGTCTTTTAGACCCTTTAAATCTTCTTTTAAAGTTCCAAAAAAGACACGCTTATACATCCACAAGGTGTAAGCTGGTGCTAATAATAAGGTTAAACCTGCTAAAAATGCAATCCAAAAGTTTGCTCTTAATGCCGCCCAAACAACCATCGCTTCACCCACAAAACCAGAGGTTCCGGGCAAACCAACATTCGCCATACAAAACAGTAAGTAAAAGGCTGCAAAAATAGGCATTACTTTAGTCACGCCACTATAATCACTAATCAAACGCGAACCATATCGGTCATAAATATACCCGACCCCAATAAAGAGCGCACCAGATGAAAAACCATGTGAAATCATTTGAAAAATAGCCCCTTGGACACTCAATACCGCACCGGTTTGAGAATGGGTTTGATTAATAATGATAAAAATCATAAAAATACCCAAAGTCACAATTCCCATATGCGAAATAGAAGAATACGCAATCAATCGCTTCATGTCTTTTTGCATAATAGAGGCAAAACCAACATAGATAACCGCTACTAAAGATAAGAAAATTAATAGCCATTGGTAATTAGCATGCACCCCTGGAACAATCGGCATACTAAAACGCAGCAGACCATAACCACCAAGCTTTAACATAAGCGCTGCTAGCACAACTGAGCCCCCTGCTGGCGCCTCCGTATGGGCATCTGGAAGCCAAGTATGCACCGGCCACATCGGAACTTTGACCGCAAAAGCGACCAATAAGCCCCAGAAAATCCACTGTGATTCAGTATGAGAGAAATTGACATTTTGAAAGTCAGCAATTGCAAAACTATGCGTTTTGAAATTCATATAAACAATCGCCACCAACATAAAAATAGAGCCTAAGAAAGTGAAGAGGAAAAACTTCATGGCTGCATAGGTGCGCTTTTGACCGCCCCACATACCGATAGCCAAGTAAATTGGCACCATGCCCGCTTCCCAAAACACATAGAATAAAATCGAATCCGTCGCACAAAAAACCGCGTTCATCATTCCAGTTGCGAATAAGAAGATCGCCAAATACTGAGGAACTTTATAACGAATAGAACCCCATGCCGCTAAAATAACAATAACATTGGTAAAACTCGTCAACACGACAAATAACAAAGAAATACCATCAACCCCCAAGGCATAACGCAAATGAAACATCGGCACCCAGTTATAATCTTCTACAAACTGATATTGGTAATCCCCAGGGTTAAAATGGCTTACAAGTGGCCAGCATAAAGCTAAGGTAATAAGCGCAAAAAATAACGCTATAAAACGACACAGTTTGTGAGAGTCTATTCCACCATCACAGGCGAGGGTAATGACTCCACCAAGAATGGGCGTCCAAATAAGTAAACTAAGTAATATATGTAAAAAACTTAAACTAAGTAATGTATGTAAAAACATCTGTGGCTTCCTTTAAAACTTTGCCTGTGAAAAAACCCAAATCAAGGGTACGATCAAACCAATTAACATAAAAAATAAATAATGGTACAAATAACCAGTCTGGGCTTTGCGTACTTTATCACCAATATGCTTGGTGGTTTTGGCAGTACCCTCCACAATAGCCTTGTCTATAACCCATGCATCCAAAATCAACCAGAAAAAGCTTCCCAAAGATTGCGCTAAGCCGATAAAAAAGCGCTCATAGAGAATATCGATAAAGTACTTTTGGGCAATAAGCTTATACAGCCAGCCAAATATACTGACAAAAATCTTTGGAATCCCAGGAAAGACAATATATGCCAAAAATGCACACAAGGTACCGAGCATTGATAAAATAAAGGGCAAATGAAAAAATGCTTTCTTAATCATTGACCATGGAGAGTGGGTTTCTTCTGCTAAAATAGCTAAAGTATTATGACCAGGTGCTAAATAAATTCCACCACCAAAAAAGCCATGTAAGGCCGGTTTTAAAAATACCCAACCTGCAGCTATGGACGGTACCGCTAAAATGACTAATGGTAAGACAATGCTCCAAGGGGATTCTTTAACATGGTCATAAGCTTCATTGCTCATGCGCGGCTTACCATGAAAAACCATAAATAACATTCTAAAGGTATACAAGGCAGTTAAGAATGTGCCTCCAACCACACAAAACGCTGCAAAATGATAGCCCGGCAAACGACTCATCATCACCGCCTCAATGATGAGATCCTTGGAGAAAAATCCTGAGAAAGGCGGAATGGCCACCAAGGCCAAGGAACCAATCAACATACAAATATAGGTATAGGGCATTTTCTTGGCAAGACCACCCATTTTACGCATATCTTGCTCGTGATGTAAGGCTACAATAACCGAACCCGCTGCTAGGAACAGTAGTGCTTTAAACGCCGCATGGGTCATTAGATGAAACATCCCCAAGGCATACACCGAAGCGCCTTGCGCAGCGATCATATAACCAAGCTGTGATAACGTTGAATAGGCAATCACGCGCTTAATATCGTTTTGAACAATGGCGATAATGCCCATAAAAAAGCATGTTGCCGCACCAAGTAATAAAACCAAAGTTAAAGCAGGAGTAGATAATTCAATGATCGGTGAAATACGCGCCAACATAAACACCCCAGCGGTGACCATGGTTGCCGCATGGATCAGTGCTGAAATAGGCGTTGGGCCCTCCATTGAGCCCTCAAGCCATACATGCAAAGGAATTTGTGCAGATTTACCCACTGCACCCATAAATAGTAAAATGCTCATCAAGGTAATGGGATTTACATGATAGTTTGCAAACAGCGGAAAATGGAGATTAGGCGCCATATTTTGTACAAAGTTAAACACCGTATGATACTCAATAGAACCGGTATAATTGACAATCACCGCCATTCCTAAAAGCAAGCCTAAATCACCGAAACGATTAGCAATAAAGGCTTTCAAGCTTGCAAAGGTTGCTGCAGGCTTGTGATACCAAAAACCGATCAACAAGAAAGACATAAGGCCCACGCCTTCCCAACCAAAAAATAACATTACAAAATTATTGGCCATTACTAAAGATAGCATTGCAAAAGTAAAGCCTGAGATATAACTAAAAAAACGCGCATAGGAATCATCTTCATGCATATAGCCTATAGAATAAACATGAACCAAAAACGATACAAAGGTCACCACTACCATCATAAGCACGGTCATTTGATCAATTAAAAACCCAATTGAAAACCTTGTTTTATCGATAACCGCCCAGGTATAAAGATTCACATTTACAATAGGCGTCCCATCTATAGCAATCCATTTAAAACACAAGATTGAAATAACTAGTGATAATCCCACCAAGCCACAACATGTCCAATAGGTAGCACGTCTTGAGAGCCAAGAACTTGAAAAACCGGTTATGACTGCCGCCATAAGCGGAGCAAATAAAGCTATTAAGGCCCAGTCTAAAATATGATGCGTCATGTCCCTCTACCCTTTTAATTGATTGATATCGTCAATGGCAATACTTTTCTTGTTGCGAAATAACACGACTAAAATAGCCAAGCCAATAGCAGCTTCTGCTGCCGCAACGGTTAAAATAAAAAATACAAACACCTCTCCATCCACACGATGTAAATAACTAGAAAATGCAATAAAGTTGGTATTAACTGCCAAAAGCATTAGCTCAATACTCATCAACAACACAATAAGGTTGTGGCGATTTAAAATAACCCCCATCAAGCCAATACTAAACATAATGGCTGCAAAAATTAAATAAGCAGATAGACTAATCATGAATTCTCCTTCGCTTTATAGCTTGATTCCTTGCTGTCAACTTGAACAATCTTTATGCGATCATGTGACTTGGTTTTGATCTGTTTGGCAATATCCTGGGACTTTGTACCTTGACGGCGCCCCCTAAAGGTTAAACTAATAGCCGCTATCATCGCAGCCAAAAGCAACATGGCAGCAATTTCAAATGCATAGAGATAATTACTATATAAGGCATCACCCAATACCTGCACACTAGAGTAACTAACCGGCAAAGGGGCCAGCGCTGGAACCACAGCCAAGCCGAAATGTTTTGGGCCTAAAAGCCATGCTAGCATGGCAATCATCGCTGCTCCAAACAAAGCAACAATAGGCCACATTTTCTTACTTGATTTTTGCTCGACGGTCTCATCAACATCAATCATCATCACCACAAATAAGAACAACACCAAAACAGCACCTACGTAGACCACAATAAGTGCTAGGGCTAAAAATTCAACCTGCATTAATAACCAAGTGACAGATGTTGCAACAAAAGTTAAAACTAAAAACAATACACAACGCACTGGGTGCTTAGCAGTAATCACACACAAGCCGCTTAATATACTTAAGCTTGCAAAGACATAAAATAGGATCTCTTGTAACATACAACGTACCTTCTACTAACGTTTATTTTGATCTTGCAAACGATCTTGCATGAGTTTTTCTTCTTGCCAATCACCAACTGCTAAGAGTTTTTCCTTCGTCATAATATTCTCACCACGACGCTCAAAGTGATAATTGGATAAAGGCGTTTCAACAATAGAGTCAACCGGGCAAACCTCTTCACATAAACCGCAATAAATGCATTTGAATAAATCAATTTCATACAAACTCGTTCTTCTTTGACCATCGGTTTCTCTTGGTTTTGAATCAATGGTAATAGCCAAAGCTGGACATACCGCCTCGCATAACTTACAAGCAATACAACGTTCCTCGCCATTTTCATAACGGCGCAGCGCATGTAAACCACGAAAACGATTAGACTTAGGGGTCTTTTCTTCAGGAAACTGCACCGTAACCTTGGGCATAAAAAAGTGCCGCATGGTTAAGGCCATACCTTTTAGTAACTCCCATAGGGTAAACGTTTTTAAAAATCTTTTTATCATCATACTCTCTCTTAAAACCAAGGACCAATATGCCAACGAACCAAAAAGGCTAAAACTAAAATCCACACTAATGTTACTGGAATAAATACTTTCCAGCCTAAACGCATAATTTGATCATAGCGGTAGCGAGGAAAAGTTGCTCTAATCCATAAGTATACAAACATAAATAAAGCCATTTTCATAAACAACCAAATAATTCCTGGCACCCAAGATGTCAGATGATCAAGCACAGGAATCGAGGCAAAAGGCGATAGCCAACCACCCATAAAAAAGGTACTCACTAAAGCTGTAATTAAAATCATGTTTGCATATTCTGCCAAGAAAAATAGCGCAAAACGCATCCCTGAATATTCAACATGACAGCCAGCAACAATTTCAGACTCCCCTTCTACCGTATCAAATGGTGCACGGTTTGTTTCTGCAATGCCTGAGATAAGATAAACAATAAATAAAGGAAATAGCGGAATAAAATACCAATGCCAAATACCACCTTGCTGCGCAATAACAATACCAGAAATATTGGTAGTACCCGCAGCCATAATGACGCCAACTAAAGCAAAGCCCATCGCCAATTCATACGAAACCACTTGTGCAGCAGCACGCAATGCCCCATACATAGCATATTTTGAATTTGAAGCCCACCCGGCAATGATTAAACCATAAACCCCAAGAGAGGTTAGGGCAAAAAGAACTAATAAACCCGCATTCACATCTGCCAACACCATTTTTGCGCCAAAAGGCACCACCGCCCAAGCAGCAACAGCTGGAATAAAAGTAATGGCTGGAGCTAATGCAAATAAAACTGGATTAGCTTTAGCTGGCATAATAAGCTCTTTTAGCAACAGCTTCACCCCATCGGCAATAGGCTGCAACAAACCCCCAAATCCGACGCGGTTTGGACCAATGCGATCTTGCATATAACCAATCACCTTACGCTCAAAATAAGTAAAGTAGGCTACGCCCAATAAAAGTGGAACAACAATAAGTAGAATTTTACCTAGGGTTAATAAAATATAAAGTATTATGGCTTCCATTATGCATGCACCTTCTTCAATGAAATATCCTCAAAAGCTTGACCAATAGCACTGGTTTGTGCCATTTTTTGGCTCACAAAAACTGAATCTTCCGCCATTTCAATCGAACAATCTGCAGCCATCTCTATCTCTAAACTTGCCTGATTGAGCGCAACCTGATCGCCATTAACAATATCTAAAACTTTGGCCAATTGCGGACTCATTTGAATATGCGATGCTTTTTTTACAGCCTGTGTTTGGTTCAATGCTGCTGCGCGGCGCACTAAAGCATCACTGTTTAAACCACTATCGTAAGGAATCTGCATACACTTCACTTTTTGTTTTTTATCACTATCTGTAGCTTGATAAGAGGCTACTGCAGAGGCACTGGATTGTTTTTTAGCAAGCTCAAAACATTCACTTGCAACTTCCTGGGCACTTTGGTAATCAAAGCCTTCAAGATCAAGGTAATTACCTAATACGCGCAACACTTTCCATAAAGGTCTTGCCATACCTGGTGGTTTTATTGCACCACAAAAGCCTTGCCTTAAGCCTGAAACATTCACATAAGTTCCTGAGGTTTCAGTAAAGCTTGAAACAGGGAACACTACATCAAAATATTGCGCCATAGCCTCATCTATATAGGGCATAAAGCCCACAACCATTTCACTTTGGCTTAACATTGCTGCAGTTTTAGCTGCAAACAAGGTATCTAAGTGTGGCTCTAGCGCCATCACAAAAAACAAACTCTCACTTTGATCACCTTCAAGCATCTCAACCCACGTTGAGCCTGCTTTATCTACTGCCAAACCACCTGGCAAACGGTGTGGTAAAAATCCTGCAATAGAGGCGCCTCTGGTATTAGGACCATGACTTAATTGACCACCTTTAGCACCAACAAGTTGTTTAATTTTTTCTATCCAATAAAGAAGATTTGCAAAATCTGGATGCGCTTGAATATACTCACCCCAAAGCACTACTGGAGCCTGAGCTTTAAGCAAAACCTTGGCAAAAGATGCTAGAGCTTTAGGCATTTTAGGCAGGGCTTTTTTAGCCTCCAATGCGCCATAAAATGCTTTTAAATCTTCTACCCACACATCTGGACGACTCATGTGAAGCGTGTCTTGCTCCCAAGTTGCTCCAAAATCCGCTGGATTAAAAGAAAGCACCTGTGCTCCATTTAAACTTGCTTGACGAATCCGAGTTTGTAACAAAGGTTGGTTAGCACGAATATGAGCACCAATAATACATATAGCATCACTTTGAGCAATTTCTTCTAGGCTGCAATTAATCCCAGGCTCCACAGACTCAGCATCCGCTTGTGAAAAATCACTTTGCACTACCCGATAGTCAAGATTATTGCTACCAAGAGCACGAACTATTTTTTGTAATAAATAATATTCCTCAACTGTCGCTGTAGATCCTGCTAAAGCATGAATCTGTTCAGGACTCTCTTGGCGTTTTTTAACCTGTTTGGTCACATATTCAAAAGCTTCTTCAAAGCTTACTTTATCCCACTGACCATTACGCTTAATCATCGGTGTTTGAAGTCGGTCTTGATGACTTAAGCCTTGATAACTAAACCGATCACGATTTGAAATCCACACTTCGTTGATCTCTTCGCATTCTCTAGGTACAACACGCATCACTTCATTACGTCGAGTATGTACTTCAACGTGCGAACCTAAACAATCATGTGGCGCAATGGCTGGTCGGGCTTGATATTCCCACGAACGACCACGATAACGACTTGGCTTTGCGGTAAGCGCGCCAACTGGACATAAATCAATAACGTTACCGGAAAGCTCAGAATCAGCACTATTTGATAAAAATGTTCCAATCTTGCTGGTTTCACCTCTAGAGTTCATGCCAAATTCTCGAAGTCCTGCCACTTCCGTACCAAAACGTACACAACGCGTACAGTGGATACAACGCGTTAAATCAGTTGCGATTAATGAGCCAATATCAGGATCACTAACCACTCTCTTGCGCTGCTCATAACGGCTATAGTCATTACCATAACCCATCGCCACATCTTGAAGCTCACATTCCCCGCCCTGATCACAAATAGGACAGTCCAGCGGGTGATTAATCAATAAAAACTCCATCACTGCTTTTTGATATTCTAAAGCTTTTTTTGATGTGGTATGAACCACCATACCTTCTGCAACAGGTGTTGCGCAGGCAGGAAGGGGCTTGCGGGATTTTTCAACATCCACCAAACACATACGACAGTTTGCTGCAATAGAAAGCTTCTTATGGTAACAGAAGCGCGGAATGGTAATGCCATGCTTGTCAGCAGCTTCTATAATCATGGTGCCCTGCTCAACCTGCAAAGCTTGATCATCAATATTAACATTAATCATCGGGATATCGTTTTCGTTCTCACTCACTGATCGTCTCACTTTTTTTAGTTGGTTTTTTTACAGGCTGAATATAGGCTTCAAATTCATGACGAAACTTTGCAACATAACTTTGTATCGGCCATGCAAAGGCCTCTCCAAAGACACAAATCGTATGACCTTCCACTTTATTAGCCACATCAACCAGAAGATCTATATCTTCCATTTTGGCAGTTCCATCAAGAATGCTTTTGGTAATTCTTGTTACCCAGCCAGAGCCCTCACGGCACGGGGTACACTGACCACAAGATTCTTCATCATAAAATTCCAATAAACGATACAGCACTTCAACCATACACCGGGTTTCATCCAACACCATTACCGCACCAGAGCCCAGCATAGAGCCAGCATTAGCAACAGAATCGTAATCCATCGTACAGGCAAGCATTTCTTCACCGGTTAGAATTTTACAAGAACTACCGCCTGGAATGACCGCTTTAATTTTTTTATTTCCTTGCACCCCACCTGCTAGCTCAAGTAGCTTGGTAAAAGGCGTGCCCAATGGAACTTCAAAATTACCTGGTTTTGCCACATCGCCTGTAACACTGAAAATTTTCGTGCCACCATTATTAGGAATACCCATATCTAAAAACCATTGACCACCATGTTCTAAAATAGGCGGAACCGAGGCATAGGTTTCGGTATTATTAACATTAGTTGGACGGCCATAAAGACCATGATTAGCTGGAAATGGCGGCTTAAAACGTGGCTGGCCTTTTTTGCCCTCCATAGAATTTAACAAAGCCGTTTCTTCACCGCAAATATAAGCGCCGGCGCCAAGATGATTATAAACCTCTATGGAAATATCTGATCCTAAAATATTTTTACCTAATAAATTTTGCGCTCTAGCTTCTTCAATCGCTTTCTCCACTCGCTCAAAGGGCAACATAAATTCACCACGAATATAGTTATAAGCTGATTCAGCTCCCACACAATAACAAGCAATTAACAAGCCCTCTACCAATTGATGCGGATTATAGCGCATAATATCGCGATCTTTACACGTACCTGGCTCACCTTCATCAGAATTACAGACAATGTATTTAGCACCAGGAGCATTACGCGGCATAAAACTCCACTTTAAGCCGGTTGGGAAACCCGCACCACCGCGGCCGCGCAAACACGAAAGCTTAACTTCCTCAATAATTTCACCAGGCCGGGTTTTATTTTCAATAATTTTACGCCAAGCACTATAACCACCTAAGGAACAATAGTTTTCAAAACTCCAAGGCTCATCTTTAAATTTTAGGGTGCGCAAACAAACCTGATTTAATTCCATGATTCGTCCTCCTGAATTTTCTCAAGAATTTGATCCACTTTTTCTTCATTTAGATCTGCGACATAATCTTTGTTTAATTGCATCATCGGCGCGTCAACACACGCCCCCAAGCATTCAACCGTTTTTAAACTATACCGACCATCAGCCGTGGTTTGGCCCTTTTTAATGCCTAGTTTTTTAGAAAGATAGCTAATAATATCGTCACTACCACGCATTTTACACGAGAGATTATCACACACACAAAAGCGATATTTCCCCTGAGGCTCAAAGGAATACATCGAATAAAAAGTGGCAACCTCCTCAACCGCAATCGGATCCATTTCCAAATAATTGGCCACCGCCAAAATAGCTTGATTATCCAAAGAATGCGTTGCGCTATGATCTTGCACAATCGTTAATGCCTGCATAACCGCAGATTGTTTTTGGTCTTTAGGGTATTTTTTTACCCAATGGTCAATTTCTTTACGCACTTTAGGGGTCAAAATCTTTGATAGGTCCTGATCTACGCTGGTTTTTTCAACTTTTAAACTTGTCATGTTTCTTTTCCTTACCGATCCACATCACCTAGTACAATATCTATCGTTGCAATAATGGCTGGGGCATCTGCTAACATATGCCCTTTAAGCATTTCATCAATAGCACTTAAATGAACAAAACTTGGTGGTCTAATTTTCACGCGATAGGGTTTATTAGCACCATCTGAAACCAGATAAATACCAAACTCTCCTTTAGGATGCTCCACCGCTTTATATACTTCCCCTTTTGGCAAACAATAGCCTTCAGTGGAAAGTTTGAATTGGTGAATAAGTGCCTCCATATCTTGTTTCATCATGGTGCGTGATGGCGGTGCAAATTTATGATCAGCAACCATCACTGGACCTTTGTTTTGCTGTAACCATTTCACACACTGACGCACAATGCGATTCGACTGACGCATTTCCTCAACACGCACAAGATAACGATCGTAGCAGTCACCTTCCTTGCCCACAGGAATATCAAAATCCATTTTATTATAGACTTCATACGGCGCCATTTTACGAAGATCCCAGGCCACACCAGAACCTCTTAACATGGGCCCTGTAAAACCTAATGCTTTGGCACGCTCTGGCGTAACCACACCAATACCAACCGTACGCTGCTTCCATATTCTATTATCGGTTAAAAGCGTTTCATATTCATCAACACACGCTTCAAAACGCTCGGTAAAATCCCAGATAAAATCAAGTAGGCTTCCTTGGCGGTTTTCATTAAGCTTGTCCACTTCTTTTTGACTTCGAGAGAGACCCTTTTCATATTGCGGCATCACATCTGGTAAGTCACGATACACACCTCCAGGACGAAAATAACATGCATGCATCCGCGCACCAGAAGCGGCCTCATAACAATCAAAAAGATCTTCGCGCTCTCTAAAGGCATATAAGAACACACTCATTGCGCCTAAATCTAGTGCATTGGCCCCTATCCACATCAAGTGATTTAGAATACGGGTTATTTCTGAAAATAAGACACGAATATACTGCGCGCGCTCTGGAACCTGCAATCCAGCAAGCTCCTCAATGGCTAGCACATAAGCATGTTCATTAGCCATCATCGAAACGTAATCAAGACGATCCATATAACCAATGCTCTGATTATATGGCTTAGTTTCAGCAAGTTTTTCTGTTCCACGGTGCAAAAGACCAATATGCGGATCAGAGCCGACAACCGTTTCCCCTTCTAATTCTAAGATCAAGCGTAATACCCCATGCGCCGCTGGATGCTGAGGGCCAAAATTTAATGTGTAATTATCAAAGTCTTTAGTAATTTTGGTCATCGCTTGCCCTCCTGCTTTTGCTGGCTAATCTGGCCACGATTATCATCGCGAATCACCCTTGGCACTAGTATTCTTGGCTCAATTTCCACCTCGCCATAGACCACATCTTGCGCTTTTTCGTCATAACGCATTTCACTAAAGCCACTGACTGGAAAATCTTTTCGTAGTGGAAAGTGGTTAAAACCATAATCCGTAAGAATACGACGCAAATCTGGATGTTGATCAAAAACCACACCAAACATATCAAAAGCCTCGCGCTCAAACCAATTGGCACTTGGCCAAAGTGCGCTGATAGATGAGACAATAAGATCTTCGCTTGTGACCGGAACCTTTAATCGCAAACGCATGTTATGCTCAAGGCTTAGGAAATGGGATACCACCACAAAGCGCCCAGACTGACTTTTTTCCTCATCACTAGAGCCAGAATGCGCCTGCACCCCTCTGGAAAAACCAGAACCCGATGCCGTTTCCACATTCCAGTCCGCATTACCAAACTGCAGATAATCCACCACAGTAAGATCAATTAACTGCTCAAAAGCAAAATCTTTTTTTAAGGTTTGCGCTACCTCAAGGAGGTCATCGGAAGCCACGCGAATAGCAAGCATTTCTTTTTGGTACTCATAGCCCTCAAGCTGTCCTTTTGTGCTCTCAATGATTTTTTCGTACATTGCATTGATATCACTCATTGTTATCGCCTTACCACTTTAGAATCTTGAATTTTGTTTTGTAGCTGCATAATTGCATATAAAAGTGCTTCCGCCGTGGGTGGGCAACCAGGAACGTATATATCAACCGGCACAATACGATCGCAGCCTCTTACCACTGAGTAGGAATAATGGTAATAACCACCCCCATTAGCACAAGAGCCCATGGAGATAACCCATTTTGGATCGGGCATCTGGTCGTAAACCCGGCGTAAAGCCTTTGCCATTTTATTACACAAGGTACCGGCAACAATCATCACATCAGACTGCCGCGGCGAGGGGCGAAATACGACACCAAAGCGATCCAAATCGTACCTAGAGGCC
>CACEWE010000012.1 GCA_902563055.1 uncultured Gammaproteobacteria bacterium
ATAAACACAAAAAAACAAAACTATACTGTGCGCAAATGACTATAAGACAGATAAGTTATATCTGAAATATTTATCAAAAAAAACAAAAACCGCCCAATTAAATACATCAAAAATAAAAATTAATTACAATATATCAACAACTTAATATAAAAAATAACCACGATAGTATTTTTTTAAACAACTAAAGAAAACAAAAAAAAAACAATTAACTTTACTATAATTACAATAATAAAAAACGTTTAATTTATTTTAAACTCATGAAAATTCAAGGGTAAGGGGAAATTATGGCAAGGTGGTTTGAAAGGTTTGAAAATAGACGGACTACAATCGAGCGAATCGCTCCAATAGATAGCAGCTTGAGAGTATTGCTTACAGAATGGCTTAAGGTTAAAAAGGTTCAAGTGCCGAATGAATATATTGGCCCAAAACGCGAGACTTTAGTTGAAAAGGCGCTTAGTAATCAGCCAATGACAGAAATAAAGCAAAGAACCGCTAACCTTTTAAGGACTGAAGCAGCTCAATGCTTAAAAAAGCCAGATCCTCTTAAAAGTGTTATTCAAAATATTTGTAACCATGCTACCGAAGACAGGATAAATGAAATTTTAAAAAAATGCACAGAGGATAATGAAAAAATAAAAGGATTATTTGCTGAGGTTAAAGCGGAAAACAAAGCTAAGAAAGATATAAAAATAGCTATAAAAGAAAATAACTCTGCGTGCGCGGCGAGAATTTTGCGAGAAAAATTTCCGAAGGAATGGAAAAAAAAAGCCAAAAGTCTTATAAAAGAAGCAACAAAAGAGAAGGAAATAGAAGAAGCCGGATTCGAATTTAATTTTAATCGAGATCAAACGTCTCCTACTTCATCGCTTCAAGATATCGAGCAAGAAATAAGAAAGCTAAATGGTGCTGCCAATCAACTTAGTAGGAGAGGAGGATTCTGTGGCCACGAAACAGATAGCAAAAGTGCTCCAGGAAAACCTCAAGATACGGACCATACAATGTAATAATACCTAACCCGACATCTTCTTGGCAATCTTCGCATTCACCGCATGCATATCCAAATCAAGGGCTTGTTTGATTAAATCTTCTAAAGCAGGGCCGGTGAGCACACCACTTTCTTTACATAGTGCCACATGGCCACGCAGAATAATAATGGTGGGAATAGAACGGATATCAAAGTCCTGGGCTAATTTCACCTCGCTTTCGGTATCAATTGTGGCAAAAGAAACATTTGGATAATCCTTCGCAACCGCCTTAAACGTCGGCTTAAAGGCCTTACATGGCTCACACCAATCCGCCCAAAAATAAAGCACTACGACTTGATCTGTCTCAATAAAATGATCAAAATCTGCCTCGGATAATACTGAAAAGTTTTTAAGATCTGACACCGCAAGTCCCCCTGTAATATCTATGCAAATTGCTCTAAAAGCGCGGTTTGCTTGATGGCTTTAAAAATATGCGTTCTGACTTCCTCTACCGATTCCATGCCATTAATGCTCACATAACGCGGCGCACACTTTTCACCCATGTGAATTAAATCAGAATAATACTCTATAACCGGTAAAGTCTGCTTCTCATAAACATGTAAACGATGCCGCACCGTGTCTGCATTATCATCACTACGCTGCACCAAAGGCTCACCAGTTTCATCATCAAAAAAAGGCACCTTGGGTGGATTAAAAACACTGTGATACACCCGGCCCGATGCACGATGAATCCATCGCCCAGCCATCCGCTCAACAATACCTTCTTCATGTACCCGAATTTCAACAACATAATCAACAAAAACACCCGCATCACGCAAAGACTTAGCCTGCTCAACCGTACGCGGAAAACCATCTAATAAAAAACCATCCTTACAGTCTGGTTCGGCAATGCGCGCTTTAATCAACTCGATAATAATAGCATCTGAAACCAAAGAACCACTATCCATGGTTGCCCGAATCTCCTTGCCCAAAGCACTACCAGATTCCATCGCAGCTCGAAGCATATCCCCAGATGCAATTTGTGGTATGGCTAAAGCCGTCTTTAAAAAGTTTGCCTGCGTCCCTTTACCCGCCCCTGGAGGACCTAATAAAATGATTTTCATGATATAACCATAGTTTTATTCGTTAAGCCGATCTATTATGCACAATTTTCAAAAAAACACAAACCCTCATATGCAAAAAGCCCCTAAAATGACCCTTTCCTCAACAAGTTTTTAGTTTGTTTTTGCTAAACGTGCATCCCCCTGCGCAATATAAGCATCCTTAGCCTTGGTGTTTAATCGCCGCCAAACCTGGGTGCGCCCTAAGAGCGGAATGCCAATATATCCACGCACCTTCATCAAAGCCCCACCTTGCTCAAAGCTTAACTTACAGCGATAGGTCTTACCACTGTCTGGATCAACAATCTTACCACCAGAAAAAACATCACGACCCTTTCTCTCCCGCTTAAAACCCCACATAATTGGTAAATTTAAAACCTTTTTACCCTTTAAATCACCTGGACAGTTTGTGCACACCCCATTAGGATACGCGCCATTTACCGGAAAACCATAAATAACCATACCTGTATAAGTTTGCGTCTTTTTATCTACATCAAGCTGCATAATACTACGCGGCTTATTCGTTTTATCACTAATTTGTAACCAATAACCCCGCGGCGAATAGGTACCCTGGGCCAATACCAACCCAGAAAATGCCAAACCTAATACCAAGCTTATATATACGATAAGTTTTTTCATGTTTATCCTCCATTACAATGAAAATGTTAATAAAATAAATCTATTGCACAGGCTTTAACTGCGCATAGGCTGCCATAAGCCACTTAATGCCCGCAGCATCAAAATGAACCTGAATCCGCGCATTTTCGCCCATTCCTTCACAATTGACAATCACGCCACAACCAAAACTTTCATGGCTCACCCGCTGCCCCAACTGCCACGGCATCGCCGAAGTAACACTTCTGGCTAATGGCGCCTGTTTCTGGGCCACCTTTTGATAAGACTGCGATACAAACTGCGCCTTGGAAACAAAACCACCAGGGCGTAGATTGTCTAATAATTTATTGGGTATCTCTGCTATAAAACGCGAAGGCCGATGACTCTTACGATCACCATACAAACGCCGACACTCCGAATAACTTAAAACCAATTTCTCTTTGGCCCGCGTCATCGCTACATAACACAAACGACGCTCTTCTTCCAAACGATCCTCCTGGGCATTTTGCGACCAATTTGATGGGAAAAGCTCCTGCTCCATCCCCGCCAACATCACCAAAGGAAACTCCAAACCCTTCGCCGCATGCATCGTCATAAGCTGAACACTACTTTGATGAGCATCTGCCTGCATATCCCCAGACTCTAACACCGCATACGCTAAAAATTGCTGCAAATAACCCAAGGTATGCTCAGGGTCCGTATCAGGCGCAAACTGCTGCGCTGCCGTAACCAACTCTCGTAAATTCTCAACCCGAGCCTTAGCCTGCTCAGTAAGCTCTTTTTGATAATGGGCAATTAAACCAGAACTTTCTATCACCTCCAACACCAAAGCCGGCAAAGAAACCTGTGCCATACTCTGACAAAGCGACTGAATAAAACTACAAAACCCCATTAAGGCCGCGCGCGCCCGCGCCGGCAACAAGGTCGTTTCAGATAATTGCTGCGCCGCTTCAAACAAAGACAAACCCTCATCTTTGGCATAAAAACGCAACTGTTCTATGGTTTTATCACCAATGCCGCGCGTGGGTAAATTCACCACCCGCAAAAATGCATCATCATCTGAATGCATCTGCACCAATCGCAAATACGCTAACGCATTTTTAATTTCAGCACGCTCAAAAAAGCGTAAACCACCATAAATACGATACGGTACATCCGCCTGCAATAAAGCTTCCTCTATAACGCGCGATAAAGCATTAGAACGATACAGTATCGCAACATCATCATAACTATGGCCACGCTCTACAAAACTTTGTATCTTAGACACTAAAAAACGCGCCTCATCCATCTCATTATACGCCGCGTAAAGATCAATCAAGGCACCCTCATCACCCTCGCTCCATAAATTCTTGCCCAAACGCGCATTATTATGCGCAATCACCGCATTGGCCGCTGCAAGAATGTTCTTAGTTGAACGGTAGTTTTGCTCTAAACGAATCACCTGACAGGGCGCAAACTCACGCTGAAACTGTTTGATGTTGCCAACCTTAGCCCCACGCCAACCATAAATAGATTGATCATCATCACCCACCGCCATCACATCATGAGCACCACCACCAGATAACTGCTTAATCCACTTATATTGCAATACGTTGGTATCTTGAAACTCATCGACCAAAATATGCATAAAACGCTCTCGATACTCGCCTAATAAATCGGGGTGATTTTCAAACATTTCATACACACGCAGTAATAATTCTGCAAAATCAACCAAGCCATGCTCCAAAACATACGCTTCATAAACCTGGTACATTTGACCGTACACTTGATCTTGATAATTTTGCTGATGCGCAAGAAAACCTGCGCGAATGACTTTATCTTTATGATTATTGATAAAACTTTGTACCTTCTTGGGCGCAAATATTTTATCATCGACATTGTTTTCACGCAGCAAACGCTTGATTACCCGCAACTGATCATCACTATCAATCACCTGAAAATGCTCTGGCAAACCAGCCTGTGTATAGTGAAGTCGCAATAAACGATGCGCCAAACCATGAAAAGTCCCTACCCATAAACCCTCTGTGGTAATCTGTAAAGAAGAAGCAATACGCTGCTTCATCTCTTGTGCTGCTTTATTGGTAAAGGTAACCGCTAAAATACCATAAGGGCTCGCCCCTGCATTTTGAATTAAATGTACAAAACGCTGCACCAAAACACGCGTCTTGCCACTTCCAGCACCGGCTAAAACTAAAGTATTTCCTAGGGGAGACTCAACCGCTTGAAGCTGTTGCGGGTTTAACTGTAACATCTATTTGACCTTTTTATCCAATAACACACTCAAGTGCTGATTGATTTGCACCACGATATCTAAATCTTCACGAATCAGATCGATATAATGCTGATATAAAGCCTGAGAATTAAGCTGTGCAACTTTACGCTTTAACGCAGTAATTTGATCTTGCAAAGTCTCATGTGCTTGTTGCAAATCTATCAAAGCCTGAGGATACGCTTTTTTTTGCCAAATTTTTGAAAGCAAAACCGGCTTTTTAACCGTTTTATTGGGCGATTGATACGCCATCGACTTAGTGGGTTTATGCATAACTAAAAAAGGACCTGTTTAAAAACACAGCCCACTCTAACACAGATTACTGCCTATGTCATGAAAAACAAAAGCAAGAACACTACACAAACCTTGCAAAAACAACACTTAACCATAAACAATTTTTAAGCCGACAAAAATCAACTCAAAAACATAGTAAGAGTAATAGATAATACCAACATAACAACACAAGCGTATCGCAGTGATCATGACAAAACGAAAGCCTTGTAATAACTCATCATTTAAATCATATATACGCTGAAAAATCTCCTCTAAACCACCGCTGTCAAAACCTACCCGAAGCAAATATAACTCCCCAGAAGAAAAAAGTTTTACATAAGAAAACGCATCATACGGCGTTGCCCCTTTTTGTAATAAGGTTTTTGCAATAGTTTGTACCCTGCGTCTGAGAATATAATTATCGACAAAGCGTGATGCAAAACTAATCGCCTTCTCAAATGGCACCCCACAACGCAATAGTCCTGCCATTAAAAAAGCAAACTGCATAACCATCGACATTCTTAGCAAATGACGAATATAAGGAATACGGATTAAAATTGCCTGATAGAAAATGCGTGTAAAACGAATTCGAAATGACACTAAAAAGACCGCACCCAAAGCAAAATACTGCCAGTAATAATACCAATCAAACTCTATCATCCGTTTCCAAAACATGTAATGGCCATAGATTAACGGATTAAGATCTTCTTCACTAATAAGTTGTATATAAATAACCAATAAGTCCAAGCGCGTGCCAATCCAATAGTTTAATATAGTTAAAATACTAGCTAAAATAATACAGGTTCCAAGCGACATGAAAACCGAAAAGAAAAACTTGCTACGCTTAGACTGCATTTCATTAAGATTGGAAAGTACATGCTCTAACTGCCCCGAACGCTCACCAAAAGAAAGCATATTGCGATATAACAATGGAAATGAACATGGAAAATGCTCCATGGCTTGTTGCAAGGTTTCACCAGAGCGCATTTTTTCCGCCACTTGACGTAAAACCAATCGCAAACGCCATGAGGTAATATTCTCTGAAGCATGCTTAACCGCCTCATATACCGGCATACCGGTGCGAATCAAACTGGCCATGTATAAATTGAGCGTGTCAAAATGACGCCGCGCTGGACGCCAAAACAAGGAGGTTTTATCAACAAGCTTCGCCCAAAATTGCCGTCTGGCCTTGGCCGGAACAATATCAATAACCCCAATCTTTTGCTCTTGCAAGGTCACCATTGCACTGTCAATCGAAACCGCATCTACGGTCCCTGAAACAAATTTACCATGCCGATCGCGACCATTGTATTGATAGGTTTTCATCTACCACCCTTTATTCAATCAACGCTAATACTTCATCAATGCTGGTTTTTTTGGTTTGCGCTAGAGATAACACACTATCTAAAAGCGTTTTACCTTTTAATTGCTTACCAATATCATGGTAAAAGGTCTCATAATCATTCACCCGCAAAGATTTGAGATTTTCCTTGTTCAATAGCAACATCTCATACACCGCCATAATCCCCAAATAACCGGTATAATTACAATAATAACAACCCTTAGAGGCATAAAAAGGCTTATCTAAGGTTTTTTTGTTAAAATACGGCTCTAGTTGCATTCGCTGATGGTCATCTAGCGAACATTCTTCCATGCAGTGTGGGCATAACTTACGCACTAAGCGCTGTGATACCACCAAACGCAAGGCACTAGAAAGTAAAAATCCTTCCACACCTAAACTAATGAGTCGTGCAATCGTGGAAATAACGTCACTGGTATGCAAACTCGAAAGCACCATATACCCAGATACCGCCGCTCGAACGGCAATAGAGGCCGTTTCTTGATCTCGAATCTCCCCAACTAGTAAGGAATCAGGATCTTGTCGCAGTGATGCCCTTAAAACATCAGCATAATCTAAACCTTGCTGCGGCTTAATTGAAACCTGACAAACTCCAGGAATCACCGCCTCTACCGGATCTTCAATCGAAAGTATTTTATGCTCCTTAGTACCCATCGCCATTAAAGCACTATAAAGCGTGGTGGTTTTACCACTGTTTGTTGGCCCTGTTACCAAAAGCATACCCTGACGGCGATGCAAATAACTGCGCAAGGCATCAACCACCTCAGGATCATTAACCATCTGAAAGTTTTCATATTTGCCAACCTGACCTAAAAATCGAATAACCGCAGAAGCCCCTCCATAAGTGGGCAAAAATGATACCCGGGTATCAACCTTTTTACCTTCAAGCGTTAAAGTAATATGACCATCTTTAGGACCCGCTAAAACAGTAGTGTCAATGTTTGCTAAAATTTTTAAACAACGGAACAAACTATCGGCAATACGCGCAGAAGGAAAACTAATCTCCTCTAACTGACGATCAACCCGATAACGCACGTGAAACTGAAATTGATCCTGCTCTAAATGCACATCAGATGCATTTTGCTGATAGGCATCAAGTAAAATAGTATGCAGCAAATCATAGTGCATACCCTTGCCCTCAACATGAGTAAAAGAGCTATCATCTTTTTTCTTTTGATAGACTTCTGCCTCTTGCTCAAGCTTTTCTGCTAATGCACGTATTTTTTCTGTTTTCGAATAAAAACGCCGCATCCGAAGACGCAAATCTTTTAAACGCACAAAAACAGGCACCACTTTATGCCAGTTGGTTAAATGCTTAATTTCCTCTACTACATCTTGCTGCAAAGGATTCACCATACCCAAATAACAGCCGCCATCTAAAAGGGCTACCGGCAAAGCCTGATAGGTTAAAAAATACGACTCTGGATAAGCGTTAATTAGGCCTTGATCCACAATAGCTTGTGATAAATCCACCTCAGGAAGACCTTTGAAAAAATGCCACAACTGATCTATTTTTTCTTTGGCTAAAAGTTCATCTTTGACGATAAAATCTATAACTTGGTCCACTGCCGTAAAGTTTTTAAGCTTAATACGATTAATATCCCGAGGCTCTAATTGCTGTGCCTGCCATAAAAACTCTACAAAATTATAATTTAGTTCCGCAATCTTTATATCAGTTGGCATGCTTCTGCCCCCCTTATGCTTGTAATGTCTTAAGCTGGTCTTGAATATACTTTCTGATTCCTTGCTTCATATGACCTAAATCTAATGCTTGTTGATATGCATGATAGGCTAATTTTTTATCTTTGTTATGCTGCGCACTCATCGCTAAACCAAACCACCAACGCGACTCATCTGGAAAAGCTGTGGCAAGCTGATGATAACTTTGCTGGGCATCTTTATAGTGCTTAAGCTGTAACTGCGTATTGGCTAACAAACCATAATATTGCGGATGCAGCTCTAAATTAGGTCGATGGGAAACTAAAATATCATAAGCCTCCACCAGCATATTTTGTTGTAAGTAACTTTGCGCAATAAGCATATATAATTCACTATCTTGCTGAACACTAAGGCCACGCTTGGCCGCTAAAATTGCGGTATCATACCTCTTTTGCTTAAACAAAGCAGTCGCTACTTGTTTATAAGGTGCTTGCTGAACCGCTAAAGGCAGCTTAGAGTTTTGCAACAAAGCTGCAACCTGATCCCACTGATGATCTAAAGCAGCCTGATAGGCTTTATGGTATAAAAATTGTTGTTGCTGCTGTGTTGTAAATTGAATTAATGGTTTGACCACTGAAGTATCGCTTCCCTCTTGCACGCTTTGTGGTGCTTGTTGGGCCAATGCTTGAGCAGGCTCAGCATCAAGTTGGCTAATGGGTGCTGGCGCATCTTTAGCAAGTGTATCTGAATGCGGCAAAGGATTGCTTTTTTGCTCTGGTGTTTGTTTTGCATATGCAACATAAGCCCATATAAGGGTAATAGCCAGTAAACAACTTAGCAATAAGCCTATCCAAAAAAGCGGTTTCTTATACCAGGCATCCCCAGAGCCCTGCTGGACAAACTCTGGTGGTTTATGCGGAATATTTGCCTTGCTTTGTTGGTCAATTTTTTTTAGCACATCATTCATTAAACTCATCTAAACCACCTTTTATCTTAATAACCAAATATGGTATATCTCCCATGCCATCATCACTGCAATTGCGCATACTAAAGGCATACTCCAAAATAAAAAATGCACTTTGCTGGGCTTATTGCGATAATATAAAACCGTGCGCACCACATCTTGTGAATCCAACACCGCCTGCTCAACCATTTTGCGATCCACCTCGGCACTAGATCCAGCATAAGCCAATAGCAGTGCTTTGTGCGCTAATATATTTATCACCCTAGGCACACCCTGACTTTTTTTATACAACATATCAAGTGCACGTTTTTGAAATATTTGACCATGCTGATGTCCAGCACAAACCAAGCGTGAGGATAGATACCGCGCCACCCCCTCCTTGGTTAAAGGATTTATTTTGTATGAAGTGGTAATACGCTGCGAAAGCTGACGAAAATGATGTTGATTTAAGCGCCAATCCAACTCCGGCTGCGCAAAAAGCACTATTTGTAACAGTTTTTTTGATTCCGTCTCTAAATTACTAAAAAGTCGTAATAACTCCAAACACTCATCACTTAAAGCCTGCGCCTCATCAATAAGCAACACCACTGTCTTCTTAGCTTTAGCATAGTCTAATAGTGCACTGTTGATTTGCTGCATCTGGTCGGTTTTCTTAAGCGCTTTTTTGCCCTTAAGTTCTGCTAAAAACATCGCCTTTAACTCATCCGGGCTCACACTTGGATTGGGTAAGTAACAGGTCTGATACTGCTCCTTTGGTAATTGATTAAGAAGCTGGCGGCATACCAGGGTTTTACCCACCCCCACTTCCCCAATAATTTTAATAAAACCCTCGCCCGTCTCTAACGTTGCCAGAAGCAAGGATAAGGCATCACGATGCGCCGGTAAATCACAAAAAAAAGCCGTGTTAGGGGTGAGGGCAAAAGGTTCATTGTTAAATTGAAAATACGATAGATACATCGCGAGCTCCTTTAACTTTTATCCTTGGTCTTGGGCACTAAATTTGGCATTGTTTTCTCATCAACTTTATGCGCATAGGCACTGGAGCGGATTTTTTGAGAGAAGGTATTAAACTCACCAATTGGCGCCGCCTCTCCAGAATTAGCCACAATCGGTTTAATTAATATCACCAACTCAGTACGGGCGTATTGATCTGTTTTATTACCTAAAGTTTTATTAAAAAGTTTGCCTGGGGCAGTATTGCCAGGGAGACCAGAGAGATATTGTGAACTTTCTGAGTCGATTAAACCTCCCAAAATAGCAATTTGACCTTTAGGCACACGAATAATTGAATCCGATTCTTTCAAAGAACTTTTTGCTGTGGTAATTTTCGTCACATTATTACCCACTTCGTAACTTAATGTATCATCTTGAATTCTAGAAATAATAGGATGAATTTGTAAAATAACATCGCCATCTTCACTAATTTGTGGTGTAATATCCAAGGCCACACCATTGAAAAACGGCTGCAAATCTGCTTCTTGTGTCGTGGTATCAGCGGAAGAACTGGTTGTATCAGAGTTTTTCAAATTAATGATGTAGTATTTGTCAAAGCCAACCTTTATAACTGCCTTTTGGTTATTAAGGGTTGCCACTCTTGGTGAAGACAGTGCTGTCACCTGCCCCTGACCAGACAAAATCTCAACTGCAGCCATAAAATCACCACCAGATGAAAATGCTGTTGTAGCTGCATTTGAAAAGGTATTATCGCTTTTGGGTCCTGTTATAGTGAGCTTGTTGAAAAGGTTCCAGTTAATACCCTGACTGTATTCTTTGTTTAACTGAACTTCTAAAATTTTTGCCTCCAAGACAACCTGACGCTGAATAATCTCCTGGGTAAGCTTTAAATATTCTTTAATCATTCTAAGCTCATGTGGAAAGGCCCGAACCATTACAATACCAGAGTCTGGGTTTACCAAAACAAACTTACCTGCTCCAGCCGTTGCTGAATAAGCTTGGTTGGAAGAAGAAGATGAGGCGCCACCAACCACTCTACTCTCTCCCACCCTGGCTCGACTTCGCACTGTAACGTTACCAGATGACCCACCCCCTGTTGAACCGGCTACATTGTATTCTGAAACAATAAGTGCATTAATGGTTTTTTCCAATTCTGGCCAAAAATTAGTTTCATATCTTGAACTCACCTGAGCATTACCAGAGGCAGAAGTTGCAATACCACTACCTGTCACACTCATGCTTGAGGTACCATTGCGCGTAACATCCAAATAATCAATAGTGAAAATTTTAGTTTGAAGTTTGGGGGGCTCAACCATATAACCATAATCTGTAACATGAATTTCATAGCCATAAATATCGTGAACCACCTCTAAGACCTTGGCAATATTTACCTGCTTCAAATGCAGACTAATTGTTCCAGTCACCGCTGGATCCATCACCATACTGTAAGGTGTGCCTTTGACTAAGCCCAGGAAAAAGCTTCTTGCTGACATGTTCGAGACCGACAAATCAAATAATACATCACCCGCGCCACCATCGTCCATCCTTGATTTATAATCAGGCCGCAAAAAATTATTAATCATGCTGTTTTGCCTATCCTTTTCATCGGCCTTGATACGGGCTTGCTGCTGGGCCTTTACCGTTGCCACCTCCTGATGAATAGCATGAACAGTTGCATCAAAGTGCTCATCAATAGGGCTCACGCAGCCGCCTTGCAATAACAAAATAAAGAGAATAAAGCCGTAAGCTATACTGGTGTTCATTTTTTTTAATAGTGTAACCATCTAAACCCCTGCAAAGTAATGCTATGCCAAAAAAAAAGCAATAAAAGATTAATATAGCACACTGAGGCTTTATTGGGTACCGGATATTTAAGCCATTGCAAAGCCTTAGATACAGACAATGCACAGGGGATAAGTAGGCTTTATGCCCGCAAGCACACAAAACCAAATATGTTTCTATTTGTTTTGTTTTTGCATTTGCTGCTGCATAAAGCGTCGATGCATGGGATGCCCCGGGGGATAAGGATTATGCAGCTCTTCTTTCTTTTCCTTTTCTTTTTTCACCGCTTCATTTTGCTCTGGTCGTTTTTTTATATCATTCGCGGAAACACCAATGGCATAGGGACCAGATGGCAACTGAAAAACAACCGAATCCCTCATAATACTTGATACTTTTATGCCAAGGTAGTAATCGCCTTGTTCATAGGTCTTGCCATTAATAATTGCAAACTCCTTGTTTGGACCAAAATAAATCATATCGACTGTGGTATTTTGTAAACGATCTTTAAGATCTTGCTCATTATGCGCAAAAAGTTCACTATAGTACTTTAAGCCCTTTATGTACGCCAATAAACTGTTGACCTCCTTAGGCCGCTTAAAAGGGTCGTTAAGTGCCAACATCATAACTGGGAGCAGAAGCATCAAAAAGGCACAAATTATTATTTTTTTCATAGTCTAGGCCCTTAATAAAAATACGCTTAACGTACAATCTAAAAATGGATATTTTTTTTCTCTTACCGAAACCATAGACCATAAAATAGGATACGGCTGCCTAGAAAGTTGCGATATAAAGTTATATAAATCTTGATAGGTCGTCTCCATTCCTACTTTATAGCCCTGCCATTTCGCCATACCACCACCAAGGAGGACCTTTTGAACATTAGCATCAACCAAGTCACCGGGTGCTTTGAACATATCTACGCTGGTTAATTTGGTATAATTATATCTTCTAAGCATTTGATTTAATAACACATAAAAATCACCGCTATAGACTTGCTCGGGATAATAAAAATTCTTTTTAGAATAGGATTCTAAGCTTCGGTACGTTCTGTAGTAATTTTCTCTTTGCTTTAATATCATTTCAGCACCTTGTGTGCGCATTCGAATATTACCCAGCAACTTTGGCTCTAAATAATAATACCCTAGCCATAGTAAAAGTCCCATCAAAAAGATACGCTGAACGAACTGAGAGTAGCGCACAAAAGACCACAACCACAAAAAACATCGCTGCTGCAATAACCACAGTCTATGCCAATTAATAGCCTTTATGGAAAACCGCATTATTTACTTTCCCCTTTTTAGTAATTGCTGAATAAGGGAAGCAGAATTTTGTTTACCACCTCCATTTTTTGACGCGCTTGACTGCGCACCCTTATAAGACATAGAAAAGTTTGTAAAAAATGATTTCTTGGTTTTCATATCCCCTTGCAAATGCTCCATGGCCGCTTTTTCTGGTGGACTAAATCCAGTACTGTAGGCAACGCTTGTAAAAAGGCGCGAAGGAAATAACTTACTTCTCTTAAGAGATAAAATATATTCTCTCACCATAATTTTCTCCAAGGCAGACCCTTGAATACTAATACTATTTCTTCCATTAGGGTGACGCTGAAACGAAAAATATTGTAGCCACAAACCGCTGTGAATACTCGAAGAAAAAGCATCTAAGACCGGAAGCAAATTCTCACGCATCCCAACTGCCTTCTGGTTCAGCGCAGAAACAGGCTTTTGCCTTTTCTTGTTTAAAATACGCGACTGTTGCTGCTTCTCAAGCTTTTGCGCCTTGGTAGACACCTCAAAAGATTTATCTCTAGCAAGATCAAGCCTTTGCTCAAACTGACGGTAACTCACAAAATAGTAAACCCCAAAAAACACCAAGGCAATAGCAAAAAATATCGCATGGAATTTCCAAAATAACACCCTTGGAAAATAGGGCTTTAAATTGAGCTGTTGGTCTAAGTGGTTTTTTTTCATACGATGGTTTCCGGCATAGTTAACATGGTATTTAAAAAGCTCATTTCAAAAGGCATTGCGTCTTTGCCTTGGGCTTCACTGGCAAAAGACTCAAAACTGATTTGCTCATGCTTTTGATCCTTTAATGCTTTATTAAGCTTTGGAATATAGCTTTTTGGCAAATTGATAAGCCACCGACTCTCAAGAGATTCTTTTAAATATTCCACCACCTGAAGACCATAAATCTCAATAATATTTGCCGCAAGGGTTTTGATATCCAAGGCATTTAAATCAAGCTGAAACATCTCAGGCAAATGACTACAAACCATCATGCGCCCCTTATATAAAATCTGTAGCAAAGGCACTTTTTTATCTAATAAGACAACAATAAGCATCTTATTCATTGATGGTGCTACAAAACGATCTTTTAGCATTAATTCTTTAACGCCATAGCGATCAATTGCAAAACCGCGCTGATGAATCCACATTAAGTGTTTTAAGGCTTTTGATTTATCGATCACTACAACATAAAGCTTTTTAGTGTCTAAGCTTAAGTCTTTAGTGTAAACATAAAAAAAATCAATAATGAGATTATTTAAATCAAAAGCAATACGCTCTCGTAAAAGCCACTTGACCGTTTTCTTAAGCTCATAACTAGAAACCTCAGGAGTAGGAATTGTAAAGATCTGATAACTCTCATCAGGTAATGGGCTTGAAACACTGTATTTACGAGGCCTAATACCCTGCTTTTTACACCAAGCTTTAAAATCTTTTAACGCCTCTTTTTGACCAAAATAGGTTTTTGATGGTGTATTCTTATCATCAAAGTCTCCTTGATAAAAACCAAAGTCCTCACCATCAAAGGCAATAAACCCTGGCGCCTTCTTGGCAAATAATTGTTTTACTTTCGCAATAAAGGCCAAGGTAAAAATACTTGCAACAAAATGGTATAGCAATTTGAAAATACGCTTTAAGCCCAGCCAAAAAGTACGAAAACGAAGACCGGAAAGCTTTTTCGCAAACCTTCCATACAAGACTTTGGCATACTTAAGACCCTTTTTAGCACTATTTGAAAAAAAACGACCAAACGATTGAAGCTTAAACCCTTTTTTTAAAAAACCACGACGCGATAAACTTTTCTCAAATCGACTAAAACATTTTTTTAAGTAACTACCACAAATATGCATAGCGGACTTAATATGCGGCCAAGCAAGGTTAACCCTGGACATAATAAAAGTCCATAGCTTCTTAAGACTGTTCAATACCTGATGCAATCTCTTCATGAGGGTGAAATAAAGTGTAAGTCTAATTCACTATAGCTTATGCAAAATATGGCACAAATACCAGGTGTTATTAAGCGTTTATCTCAATTTTCACTGATTTATAACCACAAATAGCCATTAGCAAGCATATACTGCCCTTTATACCACCACAAAACAACAAATAAATGTTACATTATTTTTTGTATTTATGGCATATATGCACTATAATTAGGTTATATAGATTCATAAGTTGTATTAAAGTTATCAGGGGGAGGAGCGTAAGGGAATGTCTATAAAAGGCCAGATACAAACGAGCTTAAAAGCACTTTTTAGCGCAGCCCTATTGGGCCTATGCACCAGTGCCTCTGCATTAGATACTCCAGATTTCTCTGCCTCCTTAAATGCTGATGCTATTTTTAATGCAATATCCGATGCAGGTTTTTCAGCAGGTCTTGCTGAAGTCAAAGATGCTGGACTTGAAATTGCAACGGCACAATTGGCGGATTTTGAAAATATTGCAACCGTTTGTGCCAGCACCATCCAAACTGAAGAAAATTCTCAGGCCATATCTATCGACAACCGAGCCTGTGAAGCAGGAGCAGCAACCTCTAAAATTGAGCGCGTATGCTATGCAGATGAACCAGGGGTATTATGGTTTCACATCAGAGAAGATGCACATCGAAATATTGCTGGAAAAAATATTGCTTTAGTTGCAGCACAAGAAAATTTAGCGGGTAATATTGCCATTTCCTTTGGTGCAGGAGAAGTCATTTGCCTTACTGATGCCACCCACCCAACCACGCAAATGGTTTCTAGAGCTTCTAACAACCCGCTTATTGGAGAACTTATGGGCACCGGACAATCCTGCCTGTATATAGATTTTAATGACAGCAATGATGCAACGGCACTTGCCTTACGAGATGCACTTGGCATGCCAAGCTCTTTTATAGCCAAATACACCAACCCCGATGATAACAGCATAAACGGAGAGAATGCCTGCAACTAAAGACCACATGGGAAAATCTTCACAAAATAATGAAATATGGTCTATAATTACTATATATAGGGATATAAGGGGGCATAATGGTTAAAATATTTTCCGCAATATTCATGTGCTTTGCGCTATTATCGCCGGTTTATGGCGATAATACCCAGGATTTATTAAGCGGATTAATTGACAAATACACCGGACTTCCAGCTGTACAAAACAAAAGCAAAGATATTATCGAAGCCCAAACCAAAAACATCAGCCCTATTGTTCAAAATTACCTACAAATTCTTCAAGACCAAGCCGACCAAGGCGTGAGCTTATCAACCAGTGCACAATTACCGCCCAATAGTCGCATTGAAAGCTTAAGCTATGATCCTAGCAGCAAAGTTGTTACGCTGGTTTTAAATGAAAACAATCATGCCTTTATTCGTAGTCAAAAAATTGCTTTAAAACCCTTAGAAGATAGCTCCCAGATTTATTTTAACAGCCTAAGCTGCCAAACTAGCATTACCAACTTTGTTGATAAAGGTTCGAAAAAAAGTACGATCATTCGCTCTATTTTTGATTATGGTGACAGCTGCACCGTTATTGAAAACCCAGAAGATTTTAGCCAAAGCACCGACCAAGAACGCTTTGTCTCAGTTGCTATAAAAGATAATAGAGCCGCCATTGCAAAACAACAACTCAAAGGTATTAGCCATTACGTTTCCAAGCTGGCAAACGCGCTGGAAAGTTATGATGCTCAGTATAACATGAACCAAAACAAACCTTATAACAATGAATTTGGCCTTACAAGCTCTGGTTTTATTCAAACAGCAAGCCACGATCGTGATGGAAATATTTTTATTCAGTTAAAAAGCTCTGGAATGCACAAAGGCTTAAGAAGTGGCATAGTAAAGCTTAGCCCAAGGTACGAAAATGGTAGTTATAATTATTCAGCGCTCAGCTGCACCACCAATATTAAAAATATCTATACCCCATCTAATAACGGTGCCATGGTGCATAAAGTCTCAGATGCATCCTTAGGCCTTGGGCTTTGTTACTACAGCAGTAGCTTAAGCATGCCTTAAGCCCTTACAGGTTAAGCTGCATCACATAGGCATCTTCCGGGTGCGGTTCTGGATAGTAGTTTTTACGGATATGGATAACTTCAAAACCAAACTTTTTATACAAGGCCATACCCGCCGCATTACTAACCCTAACTTCTAAAAACAATTTTGCAATTTTATGTTTTTTTGCATGCTCTAGCATATGTTCTAATAATAAACTAGCGTAGCCTTGGCGATGAAAGGCAGGATCGATTGCTAAGGTTGTGATATCTGCCTCATCGATGACCACCGACATGACCGCATAGCCTATAAGTTTGCCATTTAGAAATAAACCAACATTATCAAAATTTGCACCACTTAAGGCATCTTTTACAAATACAATGGACCAAGGATCTAAAAAGGCCTTGCGCTCTATTTCCATCATATCATGGAAATGTGTTTTATCTAGTTTCCAAAAGGAGGTGTTTTTGGATGAGCTTAAAGAGCTGCTTTTTTTTATTTCCATCGTGAAGCAGTTTTTTTATACACAAAGTTGTTATCATGTTTCCACGTATTTTTGCTTTCGTCAAGGGCAATTTTTCTCGGTCTGCAAAAATCATCAAACCAGCGCCAGATTCTATGGCCTCAAGCGCAGCATGTGGCAGTGCATCATCCAAACTTTGCTGTGCATTAAAGGGCACCATGTAAGAAGATTTTAACTGAAAATAATCTAATATTTCTTGTAATAACTGCTGTGCTTTAGATTCTGGCTCAAACTGCGCCAACACCACTAGCTCATTTTGCGCTACTTTAGATCCAAGACTTGGGGCGTGACTAGATATAAAATAATCTAAACCGCAAACCTCTGAAAGAATTTCTGCCTGATTATTCATCTTGCTTATGAGCCTTGTTTTTACGAGAACGTTTTTTAAACCAACGATACAGCGCCCAAATGGGGCCGTAAAGCACATAGCTTACTATAATCAAAAGCAGTAATTCTGCCGGCCACATCGCCACGCCCATCAAAACAAGCAAGACCACAATAAATGCCAAAAACCGCACGGAGTTTTTCAAATCAATATCTTTAAAACTCCGATAAGGAATATTTGAAAGCATTAAAACCGCAATAGAGATCAGCAAAACTGTCATGGAAATAGCAAACCATGGCTTAGACATTGGCAAGTGATGGTCATTACCCACCCAAATTAAGTTTGCAACCAGTGCTGCGGCAATGGGGCAGGGTAAACCAAAGAAATAATGTTTACCCTTGATAACTGGGACAATGGTTAAAGTATTAAACTTCGCTAAACGCAACGCCGTAGCTGCGGTGTAGACAAAAGCACTAATCCATGCCACTTTACCCAAACCAATACCTTGTAAATGGGTAAGGGTCCAATTATAAAAAACTAATGCAGGGCAAAGGCCAAAAGAAACCATATCCGCAAGGCTATCATATTCCCCACCAAAATCACTTTGGGCATTAATAAGCCTGGCAATTCTGCCATCAAAGCCATCAAATAGTACTGCAATGTTAATAGCGATAGCAGCTGTGGAAAATTGATGGTTCATCGCGGCAATGATGGCGTAAAAACCAGCAAACAATGCACAGGTAGTGAAAAGGTTTGGCAGTATATATACCCCCATTTTCTTAGATGGACGGTTTTTCTTGCGATAGACACTCATGGATCGACTCCAGCATGTAAAGCGCCAAGTATAACGCAATTGCCAAGTTTGATCCAGCTTAAACATGGCAACGACCAATCAAAAGACCTATCCCAAGGCGCAAAACCATAAGCCATGCTAGCTTTTTAGCAAAAACTTCACTATACTAGCGCAAATTTTTATTCATAAGATCGCGATGGCAGATCAACCCAAAAAAGGCAAAACCGTTATTGAAGGTGTTACCGAGTGCGGCAAAACCTTCAGGCCCAGCGATTGGGCAGAACGCGTCAGTGGCTCCTTATCCAGTTTTAGAAATAGACGCATCATCTACTCTCCTATGCTGCGCCCTGCAGTGCGCAACGGCAATAAATGCATCATTATTGATGACAGCCTCAAAGAAACCAATCCAGAGCTTTATGAAGAACTGATTGCTTTTGCTGAAAAAAACAATCTAAAAATGAAAAAAACAGACCAATAATACCCCGCAAATATTTCTTAGGCTTCTCAAGTGCTTATTTTTTGCTATACTAACGCAATGTTTGCAATGATCAAAGCACCGTGAAATCATATTTATTACGTACTGGCTTTAAACTATTTTCTTATCTTCCTTTGATATTTTCCCATACTATCGCACGAGTCGGCGCCTTTTTTATTGTAAAAAGCAAAACCTATTTATATCAAAAAGTACACTGCAATATCAAAGCCTGCTTTAAGGACCTCTGCGAGCAAGAACAAGAAAAACTTATCCATGATAGCATCATCAGCTATCTGCAAACTTTTCTAGAACTTCCAGCGATATGGCTTAAACCAAAAGAGAAAGTTCTAAGCTATATTAACCGTGTTGAAGGTTTTGATCAGGTCAAAACAGCACTTAAACAAGAAAAAGGTCTTATTATCTTAACGCCACATATGGGCTGCTGGGAAATTTTACCACATTTTCTATCCAGCCACCTTAACTTAACCTGCCTGTTTAAACCCTTAAAGCAGCCGACTATCAACCAACTTATCTATGCTTCACGAAAAAAAAGCGGTGTGCAACTCGCTCCTATTTCAGCCTCTGGCTTAAAAAGTCTATACAAAGCCCTTGAGGATAAAAATTCTATTGGTCTTTTACCTGACCATGACCCTGGTGAAAAAGGTAGTCTTTTTGTACCATTTTTTGGCATTCAAACCAGAACCATGACCTTTGCACACCGCATTGCCATCCATTCTGGTGCTCCGGTATTTTGGGCTTATGCTATTCGTATGGCAGATGGCAATGGCTACCAGTTATATTTCAAACCCGTAAGTGAAGCCTTTTTTCAACAAGACCCAAGGCCTGCACTTACCGCCATGAATCAAGACATTCAAAGCATAGTCGAACATGCACCAGCTCAATATGAATGGGGCGCCAAACGATTTCGCGCCAGACCAGATAATGAACCACCGTTTTACCCGCAAAGGAGAAAATCATGATCGATCCAAGTAAACTAGATGCCCTAGCCAAAAGCGTATACGAGCACTTACCATCAAGTGTCAAAAACATTAAAGAAGACTTATCAAGTCACCTTAAAGGTGCACTACAACACGCCTTAGAAAAAATGGAAATGGTCTCCAGAGAAGAGTTCGATGTGCAAAGCCAGCTGCTATCAAATTGTAAAATCCAAATCGATGGCTTACAAAAACGTCTTGATGACTTGGAAAAATCACAAAAAAAACCATCCAAAATAAAAAAAATAAAGTAAATACAAAACCTTAGATAGATTAAAGTTATCTTTTAAATGGCAGATAAAGCTTGCTTTTTGTCAAAAAAATAGGTATGGTATGATCTCTTAACTACGTAGACAGAGGTTTTATGAGCCAAACAAAAAGCTTTGAAGCACAACTTAAAGACATAGAAGTGATAGCAAACAAAATGGAAAGCAAGGATTTAGATCTTGCCAGCTCCATCAAACTATACGAAGAAGGGGTTGCCTTAGTACAAGAATGTCAAAAAACGTTACAAAATGCAGAGCTTACCATAGACAAGCTCAATGAAAAAATGACCAAAGTCACTCAAGAAGATGAAGCACAATAATATCATTCAAAGCCTGCTTCCGGCAATCGATGGCATCCCTAATATTCAAAAACGCGTATTGCTTCTTCTTAAGCAAAGACTCGATATACATAATCCTGCTGTAAAACTCCATCAAGCCCTATGCCATAGTGCACTAGCGCCAGCTAAATATATTCGCAGCTGCTGGATCTACACCATTGGGCAGCATTTTAATGCTCCTATTGCAACACTAGATACTTTGGCAGTGGCAGCAGAATGCATCCATACTTTTTCACTTATTCATGATGATCTTCCTGCCATGGACGATGATGACATGCGTCGCGGTCGCTCTAGCTGCCATGTAGCCTTTGATGAAGCAACTGCTATTCTAGCTGGTGATAGCTTACAGTCTTTGGCCTTTAGCATGCTTTCTGAAAAACAGACTGAAATTCATCTAGAAAAACAAATCCAAATTATTCATACTTTTGCGCAAAGTATTGGTTTATTTGGCATGGCAGCTGGACAAAGCTTGGATATGCAAGGAAGCGATAGCTGCAGCATACAAGAACTTGAAAAAATTCATCTTTATAAAACAGCCAAATTAATTCAAGCATGCATAGAGTGCGCCTTTATTGCTAGTGAACAATACTCCATAAGCACCCTTGAATCTATACAAAATTACGGCAAGCATATTGGCCTAGCCTTTCAAATTAATGATGACTTATTGGATATTTCACTTAGTGATGGCCAGTTAGGCAAACCCTCTAATAGCGATATTAAAAACCAAAAAGCCACTTATCCTGCTATTTTGGGATACAACGGGGCTATTGATCAACTAGAAAGCCACCTTTTATTAGCCCAAGAAGCCATTGGACCTTTCAATATTCCCTCATTAGATGCCGTACATCAATTAATGGGTCTCTCTCATACGCTAGAAAGGCACATTAAAAACTAAGCTTTAAGCGCCCTCATAAGCGCCAAGGGCTCAAAAGTACGCCCATACCAAAACTCCATAGCATAACATGCTTGTGCCACAAGCATACCCAAGCCTCCATGAGCCTTACTTGCCCCATGATGCAGAGCATATTGCATAAAGGGCGTGGGTACTTGATATTGTAAATCATATACCAAAGCATGTTTAAAACAGGCACCTTTAAGCCAAGCTTCATAAGGACCTTCACTACTACTGGCATAAATCACCACATCAAACCCATGTATATCACTTGGATCTTCTATTATCTGTATTGGGAGGGTATTAAAATGCTCTGCCACCTCCAAGGCATGCGCATACGTACGGTTATAAAGTGCAATAGGATGAGGGCTGCTCTTAGCAAGCCCAGCCATAATATTATAAACCGCACCTCCGGCACCAATAATGAGTATTTTAGGCTGATTTTTAAGATAAGCTAAACGCCTTAGATCCCATAATAGACCCTCCTGATCAGTATTGTGTCCACGAAAGGAGCCATCTTTCATACGCTTAATGACATTTACTGCCCCAGAAGCCTTAGCAGCATCGCTAAGGTGATCCATCATCGCAAAAAGCGTTCTTTTATGAGGTTTGGTTACATTAAAACCATAATACCCTTGTGCCGTTATATTCTTCCAGATACCGTCATCTAGTGGCCCATCGATCAAATCATAGCAAAGATCTATATCGGCCATGTTTGATAATATGGTATACATTTCTTGCGAACGACTTTGGCTTATATCCTGTCCCAACAATGCAAGATGGTCCATAGCTTAGGCCTTAGTTAGAGGAAATGTATTTTTCTCGTTTTATAGAGGAAGTAGCAAAACCCATCTCTGTTAACATCATAAAACTATCATCAATCATTTTAGGATTACCACATAAATAAATGCAATCGGTTTCAGGGTTTAGTTCCAAGTCTTTAAAACCGTGCTGCACATAACTGTTACGCTCATGAGATTGCAAATCGTCGCTATTTTGCCGTGACAAATGCGCGTAAAATTTGATGTTAGTGCTCCCCCCCTGGGCACCAAGAAAGTCTTGGGTATACAAAAGGTGATTACGATATTGCACGCCTTGCAAAATAACAAATTCTATGCCGGAATGGGCTTTTTCTTCTATAACTGGCAACATACTTCTGTAGGGTGCAATTCCAGTTCCCGTACCCACAAGAATATAACGCTTTACGCTATCTTCTTCCGGTAATATCAAGCGACCAGCAGGGCCCATTGCATGCAGTGTATCGCCATTTTTGAGATGAAAAAGACGCTCAGAGGCAATTCCGCCATTTACATAGGAGGCAACAATCTCAATTTCCTTGGCCTCACCACCAATCGTGGCAACACTATAACTTCTTCGCTTTAGGTTTTGTTCTTCGTCGTGGAGCAAAATAGTAATAAATTGACCAGGAATATAAGGAAAAACTTGTTGGTCTGAACGTACAAATGAAAAATGCATCACATTGGGTGCTATTTCGTAACGGTTTTTTAAAGTAATATCAAATTTTTCTATTGCCATGCTAAATCCTATTGCCTAATGGAGCCAAACGCTCTAGAGTTTCAAAAGATTTATCATACTAACCCTAAAAAATCATATGTCAACGTTCTCCCTCCAAAACTACTTACCACAATGCCTAGAAGTTATCGGTGTTACACTTGATGAAAAGCAAAAAAAGCAAATTATTGATTATATTCAAATGCTCATTAAATGGAATCGCACCTTCAACCTAACCTCTATAGTGGATGAAAAAACTATTGTTCATAAACATATCGCAGATACGCTATTAATCCTACCGCATCTAGTGGGAAATAGTCTCATTGATATTGGCACAGGTGCTGGTATTCCAGGGCTTATCCTAGCAATAGCAAAACCCGAACTCAATGTGACCTTAATTGATAAAAGCGCCAAGAAATGCCGTTTTTTGCGCCATGCAAGCCACCAATTAGGAACTAATAATGTACTGGTGTACGCTTCTCGATCAGAGGAATTTGTGGGCCACGCAGCCTATGACATTATCATCTCTCGCGCGTTTTCATCGATAAATAATATGATACATTTTACTAAGCATCTATGTCACAAAAACTCAGAAATACACCTTATGAAGTCAGAGCTAACCCAGAAGGAAATATCTGAAATACCTGATGATTTTGAAATCAATGCCACTATTAAATTACCAAACTTTGAGTCCATACCAGAACTACAATTACGTCATTTAGTAAAGATTAAAAAAAAATCTTCCTAGCTACTATTCATACACAGATGCAATTTTTTGTTGCATCTAACAATTTGTAACCATAAAATGAAGCTGTTTTTGAAGAATACACAAGAGCTTAACGTTTTTTTGTAATAACAATAAAAGGATGGAGAACTTATGGCAGCAACAATGCACTACAACAAAACAGAATCTAAACCGAATGAGCCAACTGACAAAATCCCTTTAAGTGAGCACGTCAAACAAATTCTCAAAAGTTACTTTAACAGCGTTGGCGAATGGACAACGCTTGATGAAGCTCCATCTGATCTTTACCAACTGGTTATTTCTGAAGTTGAAGTTCCGCTTTTAGAAACCGTGATGCGTTATACCAATTACAATCAATCTCTAGCTGCTAAAATTCTTGGTTTAAACCGTGGAACTTTTAGAAAGAAACTAGAATACTACGGTATGTTGCGTACCCGTCGTTATTTTATTGACGATGAAGACTAATTGTTAATTGCCCTTCTCTTTTAAAAGCGTAAAAATAGCAATCAATGGCACGACCAATCCAATGGTACTGACAAATATAAGTATCTTACCTAAATGATCGTAATTAGCGTGCACTAGTACGGCCCCAGCAGAGTCCTTAACCTCTCGTGCTACTTCCCAGTACTGATTGATAAATTTGCTAAAAAGACTTGCCGCACTAAGCGCCAAATTCATTAAGCTGGCCATAAGAGCGAACCAGGTTGCGGCATTGCCTCTGGGTGCATTTCTTGCAATAAGCGCCAACATCGGAATCATCGATAATTGTGCAAAAGGAGAAGCTAAGGCCGTATCAACTAAGGCAATAGTGCGCGCTCCGAAGCCAAAGTGCTCCATAGTCCAAAGGTGCAGACCATAAAACATCCCGATAAGTGGCAAACCTAAAAAGAATGAAATCACTGTTAACCAGCTCAAGACGAAGCGAATTGAACGCTCAGTAATGAGTTTTGCAAAAAACCACATGCCTAAAATTGCCAAACCCGCACCAATTTGCGCCAAAGTTCCAAAAAACGCTTTATCAAAGCCAAGTATATCGATCATAAACCAAGAGGCACCAGGACCAGCTGGCGGCACAGCACGATAAATAAAAATAACAGCAGCAGCACAGGCCATTTTGATAATAAGATTTTTCTCTAATTGCTCTGCCACACAATAAAGTAAATATAATACTACCGAGAGACTAACTACAAAGACAAGTTCCTGGCCATAGGGAACTTGAGATAAGCCCATACTAATTACAAAAGCTGCATAGATGAGGCCACCGAAAAAAACTTTTTTATTAATGGGCTGATGTGGCGCTGGCTGTATTTTTGCAAGTATGCAGCCTGAAACACTAATGAGCGGAATGATAAGTGTTAATAAAAACATATTTTGATAAGAGACCACTTGTGCCAGCCAGCCACCAAGTCCAGCAACAAGAAACATCCCAATTGATAAGCTTAAACGGCCAAGAAGTTGCACCATTGCTAAATCTTGGTTGATAGCTTCTTTATCTCGCCCTTCTCTCTCCACTACTTCAACACTCATAGCATCGGCAACCACATCCTGAAGAACCACGCCGATAATGGTAATCAGACTTGAGGCAATAAAAATCGCATTTTTAGAACCCAACTGCATCACGATAGGCCATGATCCGGCAAGACCGGCCATGAGGATAGAACCAGTTGCCATTAAAAAGGCAGCGATAAAAATATAACTACGCCGCCTAGATCCAGCAATGGGAATACTATCGACAAACTGACCAAATACCATTTTAATGGTCCAAGGCAAACTAAGCCATACGCCAATCATCATCAGTGCCTGGGCACTTAGATCCAAGTGTTCTTTGACAAAGAACGATTCAGCAATACCACTAAAAGTTGAACAACCATATGCAAAATAAATTGCCAAAAGTGGCAAATAGGAGCGTTTAATGGATCGAAGGGGCAGGAGCAGATTGTCTTTAAGCATCAGCAATTTATTATATTAAAAAATCGATTGTAACATAATGTCACTATATAAACAGGCGGTGATTTTATGCTTTTCCACAAATTATTTGTTTACATATTTTAGGTTTATGGCAAGGATTGTTTATTGCAGCATCAAATATTTCCTGGCAAAAGGTACGCCATCATGAGACAAACTTAAAAAGAACCCAAAAATAGTATAACTAATTGCCAAATAGTCCTTGTTTTAAGCTCTGTTTGTGTTTTAATGTGGAAATCCAAAAACTAGGTATCAAAATATGAGACACACTTCCATCCTTGGCCTAATATGCCTTAGCATTATAAATGTTTTTACTACTGTTTTTGCAGCTGAAGCTCAAGATGTAGGCACTCTGATAACATCTACGAACAATCCCAGCTTCGACCTGCGCTGGATCCTATTTTATATCTGTATCGTGCTTGGCATTTTGATATACTGCGCAATGTTCTATTCCTTGATAAAATTTCACAGGACAAAAAAAAAGACAAACCCGCTCGCTTCGCAAAAATTTAAAAAAGACGTTTTTTGGACGCTTATCCCATGCATCCTTTTGCTTATCATGCTCATTCCAACTGCAAAACTAATGATAAACCGCATTACAAATACGCATATACCTCATGCCCAAACTAATATAGAGGCACCATTAGCCTCAAAAAATGTTCTTTTAAAATCATAGTGTAGAAAAAATTGTAATACAGCACAGTTAAACCTATAATCATTAAAATTTTTTATGGATAAAAAATGCCAATAGACAAAAGTGCACCGCCAAGAGAAATGACAAGCCCACAGACAAAAGGAGCTTCAAGTCGGCAGCCAAGAGGTGTTTCAAGCCCTTTTTTTACAAGAGGTAAAAAGCCAAGCAACCCTGACACCAAGGTCACTCCTCTCTAAAAGAAATCCAAGTAATAGATGATAATCGCTGGGTAATAAATTAAACTTTATTTAAAGGGCGGCGCTGAAGAAGATGTTTTTTTTCTTGAAGGTGAAAGAGCGCCCCTTGAAGCAGATACTCCCCTAGAGGATGTAGTACGCTTACTTTGATAAAATGATGTTTGCTGCGAACCAGTCCGAAGGGACTGCGCACTAGACATCTTAGCCTTTTTACCTTTTTTGCCTTTTGATGGGACACTCCTACGAGAAGAGGCTCTACTCAAATCATTGCTTCTAGAATCCATACGCCTTGATTTAAAAGGTGATCGCTCATCACGCAACTTTTGATCTGCCTCTAAAGCCATCCTCATTCCTCCATCAAAAATAGCATTAAAACATGTATTTCTTTGCTTATCCCCTGAGGTTAAATCAATATAATAATAATAATTATCTCCATGGTATGAAGCACTATTGACAACAACCTGTTTTTCTTCTTTGTTTAATCTTTGTGCTATATATTTACAACATTCTTTAGCTCCGCGCTTTATACGGTCAGTAATTAAATGATTCCCCTTGCAAATATTAATAAGCTCTTGAATAAAAAACTTACCCGCTCGTGCATATCCTTTTATTACTAAATCTAAAAAATATGCAATAAATTGTTTTTGATCAGAAGCTGAAAGCTTACCCTTAAATTCTTTTGACTTGTCTTTATCTTTAAAATACCTCTTAAATGTCCCACTTTCTTGCAAGGATAATAATAAAGCTTTTGCAAACATATAGGTTAAAACTTCTAATGTCTTGTCTTCGCTTAACACAATACTATCTTCAGGTGGTGCTTCATCTGCTCCAACTCGGGTGATGCTATTGGAGCAGAGCATATCTAAATCAAGCCCTTCTAAAATGGCATTTTTAGCATCCTTATCCAAAAAATTCGGATAGGGGTGCTGAGGGTCAGAATAAAAAAGCTCAAGATTTCTATGAGGAGATGGCGGGCGAATACCCAAGGATGGTCCTTGAAGAATACTATCGACATCTCCCTCTGCAGAAAAACTACTAAACATGGATCTTATTTTTGAGGTAATGGCACTAAAAACACTTGACTGAATACTAGTATCTTCAAGCAGTTCATTTAAATAGGCATACACAGATCTTATTCTAAGCAAAGTTTGCTGTGAAAAACGACTACTCCCTAAATCCCTATCATCCAATGGGTCCTCACTAATACCAGCAAAGTGTTCTATAAAAGCATATGGATTTCCATATACAACCATTCCGGCTTCAATTTTCTCTACCAGTTTCTGTGCAATCTGCACCGAAAGCTCGGGCTTTGCTTCAATGGATGCATACTTTGAATCAAGTTTTCTAGCAATCAATCTTACAGCAAGTGAAAACTCAAAAAAACTTAAACCCAATGCGGCATAGGCAAGTGCCAAGCTAACTTGCTCTTGGGTTTCTATTTTCTTAATCATTTCTAAGAAATAAGAACTCATAGTCAATATGGTCGCTAACTGCGCTGGTGCATAGTGTGCTGCTTTTTCTGCGCCAGATTGCAAAGCATCTAAGGATGCTACATCTACCTTACGCTCCCCCTGGGTTAGGGCAAGGGCTTTGACATAGTGTGCTGTTAGCAAGGCTTGAAAGTACCATGCAATTTTATTGTTATTAGACCGGTATGTAAGCAATCGTGTTTGCAAACCACTCAAGCCGCCCAATTTAAACTTTTCCTCAGCAAGCAGCCTTTCATCATGACATCTTCGTCTTGAACCTCCATCATGATACTGACTCCCTGAGCCTGCGTCACCTTCACTGGAATTTCCATCACTTTTATTTTCATCTTGATACATTCTTTGTTCCTTTCTTTTACATGCAATACTTGTACTTGAATTATTGTCCGTATAAGCGTGATTTATCTCTAGCTCAAAGGATACTAACGAAAATAATAGATCATTGCGAAAAGTGTACTTATATTTTGATTTTAAAATAACAAGAAGACCAAAATATATTCTATAAGAAGCGATAACATACAATATCTTTTAATTAAAAATTCTGTGCTTAACGACTCTTGCATTCATATGCTAGGCATCAGCCACATCCATTGTTATAATAAGACAGCATTAGCAATAGGTACCTTAAGGATAGATAATGGGCCAAACTTCTCAAAAACCCTCCCAATCCATGGAATTGATCACGAATTTTCTACAGCACTTCCAAAATACCTTGTGTGCCGCTTTAGAGGATCTTGATCAACAAGCCATATTTAAAGAAGATAAATGGTCCAAGGCATCCCTAGGCCAAGGGCGCAGCAGAGTGCTTGAAAATGGTGGTTTTTTTGAGCAAGCAGGGGTCAATTATTCACATATTCACCTCAATCATGTACCACAAGCACTTTTAGGACACAAACCAGAACTTGAAGGGCAAAGCTGCCAAGGCGCAGGCGTTTCTATGGTCTTACACCCGAAAAACCCTTATTGCCCAACTGCACATCTTAATTATCGATACTTTGAAGCAGGAGACACCTGGTGGTTTGGCGGCGGCGCCGACTTAACCCCTTATTATGCCTTTGAAGAAGATTGTATAAACTGGCATCAAATCCATAAAAATGCAATGGATGCTTTTGATCCTAACTATTATCCCGCCTTTAAATATTGGGCAGATGAATACTTCTATAACCATCATCGCGGTGAAACACGAGGCATAGGCGGCACTTTTTATGACTATCTAGATGGAAGTGATAGCCTATTGGTCAAACCAGATTTTGCCCGCTCCTCTGAACAAAAAAATCATCCCGCACAAAGCCTAAAAGCACGCCCTCAAGACTGGGAAAGCCTATTTGCTATGCATCAAAAAAATGCCGATGCCTTTTTAAAAGCGTACTTACCCATTGCACATAAAAGAAAAAACACGCCCTTTACAAAACAGCAGCGCGACTTTCAACTCTATCGCCGTGGCCGCTATGTGGAGTTTAATCTCTTATATGATAGAGGCACCATATTTGGCTTAAAGTCAGGCGGCAGAATAGAATCTATTTTAATGTCCCTGCCACCACTAGTACGCTGGCAGTATAATTATAAAGCCGAGCCTGGCACACCAGAGGCGCAATTAACCAAGAAGTTTCTCCATAGAGGCATCTCATGGCACGAAGGATTGGCCACCTCCATTTCAGCGCAAACTTAGCTTATCCTCTTGTATATGCCACCGGGGGGTATCCTGTAACTTTTCCTGATCTTGCGCACCAAGACTTAAGCCCCACATCGCATCATATTGACTGATATGACAAAACCCAGGCCCACAAACGCGTGCCCAAATGCTTCCCAAAGCATATTGCAGCCAATGAATCGCCGCACCATCCTTTAGCTCGTGATGCCAAAGCAGTGGCAATTTTGATACCAGTTTGCGCGCTTCAATACGATGATTTACCACCATAAAAACCATAGCTTTATGATCAAATACACTTTGTGTAAAAACTGGCGCAATAGCTTTAACACCCTGAACTTGACCAAGTAGGTTAAAATGGAGCTTTGCTTGAAGCTTAGCGTTAAACACCTTACCCTCATCATCTACAAGCAGCGCATAAATTACCTGTGCACTATCGTGATACCAAGCAAGCAGCTTTACCACACCAGAACCTGGCACTTCAAATTGAATACGCATATCATCGCTTTGACACTGATGCTTTTGACATGACAAAACAAAACGATGGCCATCCTGATACAAATTAGCAATAGGCTTTGTGGGTATATCTCCATGATGTGCTAGCGATACCATACGACGCCATTGTTGTTGCTTTGCTACAAAAGGTCCATGATTTGGCGCTGCACGCACACTAAGGTGCACATAGGACGCATGCACAACTTGATTAGTAGTGGCAAGCCTTGTTTGTGGCGCCTGGGACCTGGCATGCCAATTGCAATGTGCACTATGACCATGCTGAACCTGCAGGAGGGGATGCTTAGCTATGGTCTGCCAAGCTCTATCAAAACATAATGAAGCCCTGCGCTTTGCTTGTTGGTACTGCTCTTGGGCATGAATCAAATCCCCAGCACTGTGCATATGTGCTTGGATTACAAAAACAAATAAAGAAAGAAGAAAAAATACACCACAGCCCAACAATAAAACACTGCCTTGCTGTTTATGTGTGGTAGATAAAGTCATGACGCACCCCTTGTAGATAAGCCTGAACAATATAAAACTGGCCAAAGACATGCCATTGCCATGTACTTAACCCTGAGACCAACATCTTACGCCGATTGTTTTGGTAACGATAAAGTCCTTGGATTTTGGTCTTTTTTTGCGTACCTAGGTAATAATAATCTCGCCCCAAGATCCCACATAATACCGAGCCTTGAAATAAAAACGGAATTTTATGCAATAAAGCTATCTGATATTGATCATGCTGGCGTTTTTGTACTGCTATGATTTTTTCTACAAGTAAGACATGATGATCAGAAAAAAACATCTGCATACCTTTTTTTAATCGAGTTTTACTAAAGACACTAACTGTATCACTTGCCATTATTTTCTCTTTGCTCTCTACTATCTTAAGATTAAGAAGCGATACAAGCGCGCTTGTTGTATTCCAAGTACTACTGCTGCTCTTTAAACGTTCAGCGAGTATATGTGGCAAAGTTCCAGGCAGATATACCTTATTTTCTAACAAGGTTTTACTTAATTTTGCACTACAGCGTGCAGTACTGCAGTCATAATAAACTTTTGGTAAGGCTTGATCATAAGCATGCTCAAAAGCCGAGGCTAAAATAGCATCAAAGTGGTGGGCCTGATACCATGCATGCTGTTGCTGATGAAAATCATACGCTGCTTTACTGATAAAACCCATCAATGCACAGATAATCATTAATAACCCACCAAGCCACAATAGGTTCAATAACGTCTCTAGCAAAGTAAAACCTGACTGCTTCATGAAGTAAGCTTAAGCTTGTGATAAAGCTCAAGATGATAGGCTTTATCAAAAAAATAATCGATTTCAACATGACAACCGTGATCGACATAATGCATCTTTCCACGCCCTTTGGGCAAAGCCTTAAGGCCCCTTTGCCAGCTGGAGAGATAAGCAGGATCTTGACAAAGACCGGCACCAACATGCAAAAAATCTAGCGCTTGGCTATAAAATAAAACTTTTTGATAATAAAAACGACTATGGAGCATAAAGCCAAGCAGCATACTGCTGCAAATCCCTAACAAAATAGTCACCCAAAAACATTCTACCGTACTAAAACCACCCTGCTCGATCAAAATAAGACCCCAAAAGAATTAATAACAAGCAAAATTGATGATATTTTAGTCTTACCTTAATGTCAATATTTTAATGTTACACTAAAACTTGCACATATGTTATAGCTATGTTATTTTTACCAAGTGATGTGTCAGGTAACACGCCGACTGTAAGTCAATCATGGATAGATACCGCATCACGACCCACCTCTTAGCACGGAGCCTAAGAGTCAAAAAGCCAGGACTGCTATAACCGTTGAACCGGAGCAGTTTATGAACCTTAAACCTTTTGATTCTACCATTGTAGACTTCCTTGTAAAATACCCTTTTTTAGAGCCCAACGCCCATGCCTGCTTGGACTATTTAAAGGCCCACCAATATACTAAACATGAAATACAAACCATCATTGTATGGCATTATTTTTCCAGTGTTCTCTCTTTTCCAAATAGTACATTAATTTCCTCATTTTCTGACTATCAGATCCATGAATTAAGCTGGTATTTATTAGGAGATAGTGGCTGTGTGCATAAGCTATGGCAGCAAAAGCAGGATTTCTTATCTGCAACTGAATGTTATGAAGCCCTTATAGCCTATAGCATGCGTGAAATGACAAAGGAAAACCAAAAACATTTTTATAGTGTTATGTATTTTTTACAATTGTTAAGACAATCAGCGATTAATAACAAGCTTCATGATGCTATTGATGTTGCGCATAAAATTTTATTACCTGAAATTCAAAGGCTTAGCTTGCTAGATAAACAAAGCCCTTGTAAGCTGGTTAAAGCAAAATTGCGTCGATTAAGGGATTTTGCTCGCCACTTTTCCAGACGTATTCAAAAAAATGATCTTGCAAGCCTTAGAAAAAAGCGCCACTGGTTTAACCCTCAACGACCAAAAAGCTATATTGCACTTAAGAAGCTTGCAAGCATCTATGAAAAAAATCCTCCACAATCTCATATTATGATAGGTGGTGATTTTCGCGATCTTATTTTTCGCCGTACCTTAGTCAATCTATCTGGAGCAATGTTAGAATTTGAGCACTCCATGCAAAAGCGTGAGTTTCAAAGCTTAATCAACTGTATGACAGACTTATTTTCTGAATCACTTGATCGTTTAAGTAGCCACTTAGAAACATTAATGCAACGCTTCTCTTTAAGTCTTGATACCTCGCAATGCCAGCAAGTATACCAACGCATGCTTCATATTGAAACCGTCAAACATCAATTAAAAAAGAAACTGTGCAATATCCATATTGGTGAGGATGTTTTTTTAGTACTAGGCCAGTTTTTAGAGACCATTCGCATGCAAATTGCACAACAAGAATGTTTTTTACCCCGCAGCAAAAACGCAAAAGCATTCACCTTACTTTTTAATGGCAAAATTGGCCAATCCAAGTCCTTGCGTCTCTTTCACCAAGCAATTTCGCACTTTGAAAACCAAGTGCTTGAGCTTAAAAAATTATAGGAGGATAGTGTTATGTACTGGTTAAACTGTTTACGCACACTTGCCACTCCAAGTTACACGCCCCTGAAAGGTTTTTTTATTACGTATAATGGTGATGAATACGAAGGTCAATCGCCACATGAAATACTATGGAAAATGTATCTTCAACAACAAACACAAATAGATGAGGCATTATTCCTTAAAAATCTTAAGCGAGGTTTTGAAGGAGAAAAGAATTATCAAATTTTTAACAGTAAAGATATTGAAAGTTTTTTTCAATCTGGGACCCTTGAAGGCCTCATGGATACCCTAGCTTATGCTCAAGAAAAAGGAAAAGCCACTAGCTTTTATAATCATATCTTATCCTGGCATAATGATAAGCCCATACAAAAATACAATCTTAAATTACGCTATAGTTGCGCTAAGGCACTTCAATCACTTCATCTTTTAAATATTACTGGAAAGAATAGCAAAGATGCTGAAAATAGAAAAAACAAACAACAAACATTAAAGAATTTAAAAGGAAAATTTATTTCAGCAAACTTAGAAGCAGAGGGGACATTTAAAAATATTCTAAATTACGAAAACATAATTAGTTTATTAAAAGAATTTTCAGATACACAATGCGATATAGACCCCAAAAAAAAGCAAGGTATCCTCAACTTTTTTCTTCGATATACAGGCCCCAACCCATGGCCTTGTCATTCTGAGATAGATCTATTAGACGGAATGCTTCAAGAGGCCGGTGATGGCCAAACTGTTGTCAAACTTAAAAAAGAGATAAAAACTTTAAAGGCCTTTTATGACTATAAAGAAGCACTTGAAGCACAACAGGGCTGCTGGGGGCATTGTTCTTACTTTGGTATGTTGTTCAACTGCCTACCTTTCACACGATGGTTCCCATGGAATAGCAAATCAAGCAATATTATTCAAAAAGAAAAAGCAGCGCTTGAACAAGAAAACCCCAGCAACAGATCATACCATAATCTGGATAAATCAAAGCTAAAGGAATTGACGGATGCTATGATCCCAAGCTTAAAAAATGATATCACCGATACTGCCTATCATTATTCTTTATTCGATTTTTCTAGTTTAGATACCTTTTGTTCTTACCTTATTACTCAAAGCTTTTCTAAAGAAGTTTTAGAAAAAAACAACTGGGTTTGCAAAGTAGATAGGGTGCGCTATGTTATAATAAATTTTATAAAAAATTTACCCAATGGTGAAAACCAATCTCTACTCTATTTACCTAATACATTAGGGATACTTGGCGATGAAAAAGAAGGTTTAGGCTGGAAAGTAGGGGATGGCAATTTCATTAACCCTAAAGATTATGCTTTAGAAGCAATTGAAATAAAAACTGCTGTTGATAAAAAACCCACCATAGAAACACCCCAACCTTCAACACCCTCAAAAAAGCCAAGAAGAATAGATTCTGCCTGTACCGGAACACCCAGCCAAGTCCAAACTGCATTTTATTCAAACGAAGACCCAACAACGCCAAAAAAACAAGAGCAAGGAGCACCAGAAAGCGATTGTGCTGGTAGCCCTGGTGGAAGAATATGCTTAGCTTTTTAAGCACCATAAAGACGTGTAATGAAAAGCAAAAAAACTTGTGTTATATGACTTGCATAAATAGCAAACTTTGTTAATTTGCAAAATATAAACCTTCATTATCGAGATTATATGTTCAAATATTTTCAAGTTTTATCTTGTTGTATCATATGCCTATCAAGTTGCGTTTATGGCGGATTTGTGCAGTTTAGCGCAGTGAATATACAAAACTTTTCGATGTTGTACTCCAGTGCAATACCGCCTGCACCCTATAGCAGTAATCCAGACCACTATTGCACGGCTCTTGTAGATAAAAGCCATTATGTAGATCATCAAAACCAAGCATTTTGTCTTGGCAATACGCCTAGATATCCAACCATATTAGGCTATATACACATTGAGGTTTTAGACAAAATTAATACTAATTTTAGAACGATGCAAACCTATGTATTGCCTTTTATAAGTATTTACCAAGTTAATGGACAAGTAGCGCCTATCTCCTGCCTTCATCTAGATCAATATGGATATGATTACCGCAATAATCATAACTATAATATTACTATTTCATCCTCAGGGTGCAGCGTACGCGATCTGGGCTAAGCCCCTTCAGATACGCCATTGACAAGCACACTTGGCCATGATGCAATATCCTATCTTTAAATTATGATATGTGATCACTAAATGCCCTCTTCAGGTTTTATCTTCTTCGCCCACCGTGGTGCAATGCCTATTTTGGAAAATACTAAGGAAGCCTTTGATGCAGCCTATCAAAACGGCGCCAGGTGGTTTGAATGTGATATTCAAGTTAATAAAAGCGGCACCCCAATGCTGTTTCATGATGAAACCTTAACTAGAATGTGTGGCTTTGAAAAAAAGTTTTGTGATATGCGTGATGAAGACTTGCAAGGCACCTTAGTCTCAGGCCAAAGCCCAATATGGGATTTTAATGGTTTATGCCAGTGGATCAGCACGCATGAGGATGTTACGGTGAATTTAGAGCTTAAATACTTTGGCACTGATACACTTAACTATTTAAATGCCATTGCTGCAGTTTTAGGAAGCTATCCCAACATCTATCAACAATTAATTATCTCAAGTTTCACTTGGGAGCTTCTTGCTCAAGCACAAAACATTTGGCACGCTATTCCCCTTAGTATATTGATAGAATCTAATGACCACTCCTGGCAACAAGACCTTACAAAACTCCAAGATGCCCAGCACACTTTTAAAGCTATCTCTATTGCAATTAACAAAGAAGCCGTATTAGACAAACCTGAGCATATTGACGCACTGCAAAAGATTAACCCTACTGTTTATGTGTATACGGTTAATGACAAAGATGCTATTAATCAGCTTAGGGCGCATGGCTGCTGCGGTGTATTTTCTGATAAAACCTGGCCAAATTCCTAAAAGTTATATATTACACTGTCTGCGTTTGCCCTGCCTGTGCTTTTACCCATTTTTTAAATTCACTCAGTATAAGATGTTGCTCTGGCGATAAATCCTGATCTTGAAAATGCGCCATTTCTTGCTCTAGATCACACAAGCCATATTGATAACGATTACGAAAATCTTTAGGCTGGCTTTCGGGCATATTATGAAACACTTTTTGTAAATGAGCCTCAAATTCCTCTTGAACATCACCACTTAAAAGGCTTGCATCATAACGACCAATAATGCGCGCGGCTAAAACCCTTAAATCTTCACGAGAAAAGTTTTCTATACTCGCTGCTTTTTCAGGCCAAGAAGCTTGGTGAAACGCTGCGCTTGCTTTTTGATCCTCGCGGCTCATAAAGCCCTGCTGGTATAAACTGGTGCCAATATCGATATCTTCGTACTCTGGGTACATTGCCTGCTGATAATGCTGTTGAATTTGAGCATAGAGCGCCGGATTATCCTTTAACCAGTCGATATTTTTTTCCATTAAAGCCAAACGCTCTGGACTTAATTTTTCTATAAAACGTGCACTAGGGGGTAGTAAAAATCCCGGCTCAGCAATCTTTTTGCGAATCACCCAAGGAGTTTCCTCTATAGTGCCGGCAGTAGTGCTCTCTAGACCTTCGGTATCTAAACGCATCAATAAGGTTTGATTGCGGTAATGCTGATGCTGGCCTAACACCACCACCGGAGCAATAAAGTTATCACGGCGCCCGATCGTTCCTTGCACTAACAATCCATATTTTAATGGTGCTTGGCCAGATGTGGCATCAGGTAAAGAAGCGATACGCATTTGGTCTTGTTGTTTGATAAAATAGTCACTTAAGTAGCGCCATACCGCTTGATTTTTATGAAATTTTCGCGCTAAAGCCACCGTAGCCTCCACATCGACCATGGCATCATGGGCCATACCTGTGGCTAATTGATTCTCGCGTGAGAGATCCTCTAGTTTTAAGGAAATTAAATCATTGCGCTTAGGCCAATGATCTAACACCTCCGGCGCAAAAAGATAATAAAACAAAGTCATCGGATAAATATCCATCCGATAACAGCCATTGGCATATTGATGGCTATAAGGGTTAAGCAAATTACGATAAAAGGCAAAGCGCAAACATTCATCATCATAGCCTAGCGTATTATAGCCAATGCTAATGCAATTAGGCGTATTTAAAAGCTGATGAATCTTACACACGCCCTCATATTCACTCATACCCTTGCAAAATTCCTTTGGGCCAATCATATGGGTTAAAGATGCCCCTAATGAAGGAATCACATCAGCATTATGCTTGATTTGAATCTCAATACGATCTTTTTCCTCTAAGTTATGATCGGTAATAATGGCTGCAAATTGCAGCACCTGATCAAAACAGGTATTTAAGCCCGTGGATTCAATATCGTAAAAAATATAATCTTGTTTCATCTTGCCTCAGCGCTAAAATAAAATCTCATCATAACGCATGTACCTACAAATAGCGAGCACTGAAAAGATGTACAATCCATGAAATTTTTCCTTTTTACGGACACTAGCACTTCTCACTTAGCTATGTCATAATAAGCAACACTTTATCAAAGGAATATCCATATGCACACCAAAACCGCCCTTATCACCGGAGCCAATCGTGGCATAGGCCTGGAGTTTTGCCAAAAATTATTAGCACAAGAATTTCAAGTGCACGCTACTTGTCGCAACCCCAGTCAAGCGAAAGAATTATTAAATCTCCAATCGCAATATCCTCTCCTTACTATCCATACCCTTGATGTCACCAATCAAAATGATATTGAAAACTTAGCTAGCACGCTTAAAGAGATCGCTATTGATCGTTTAATTTTAAATGCGGGTATATCTGGTGAAAATGGTGTGACCATCGGTAATATTTCAGCAGAAAACTTTCAACACGTTTATGCCACCAATACTATTGCCCCCATATGCATACTCAATGAGCTACACCAAAATCTTGCTAAAAGCACCGAAAAGCTGGTTTTGGTTGTCAGTAGTAAAATGGGTTCTATAAGCGATAATCAAAGTGGCAAAAGCTATGCCTATCGTTCAAGTAAAACTGCACTTAATAGCATTATGATCTCTGCAGCTTTGGACCTTGCGGCACAAAATATCAAAATATTATTACTGCACCCAGGCTGGGTAAAAACCGATATGACCGGAGATCATGCGCCCATTGATGCCAAAACAAGTGTCGCGGGCATGCTCAGTATTGCCCAGCAAGCAGATCATTGGAAATCTGGAACTTTTATCGACTATAAGCAGGATCTTATAAACTGGTAAATTTTTGATTCATTTATTTTTCATTTATGCACACTTTACAATAGCTAAACGATTACCTACTCAACTGTAGAAGGACGGACGTCGTTCTTTCCAAGCTTTTCTTAAAAATTCTTTATATAGCGCCCTTTGGTAACCTTTATCTTCAACTTTTATAAATTCTTCATCCAGGCTCCTTTGAGAACCACCATTTTCACCGGGGGCAGGGGATACCGTATAATTTCCATCATAATGTTTCAGCCTCATTATCTTTTCCTCTCTCATTTCATCAGGATTTGAGAAATTAGCAAATACTTGAGCGTATAATCGATCGCCTCTTTCATTATCTGTGGGTTTTATAGAAACATAACACTTTGCAAAAGCCTGCGCTGCAGTATAAATTGGGTCTTGTCTGCCATTAAACATTTCCTTAAACAGATTTCTAACAACATCACTTTGATTCTTGCAAAAGTATTGTTGCACATTGAGCTTATAAGTATTTTTTTTTAAATCAACTAATGCTGGGGGAGTTTTAAATAGCCAGAACAAACTAATAATTAAATTTTTAAAATCGAACTTAGGCACGATGTTCTTGCAATAATCTTCTTTGCTCCTAATCCTATAATTCAACTTAGCATATGATTGTTTAATATCTGTGTCTTCTTTAGCGTCATAACCATTCAATTCAGTAGCATCTTTTATAAAGTGAAAAAGATTTAAAACAATATTATTTATTTTTTCCTCCACCAAATCCAAACGACTAAACCCTTCCACATTATTCCACCAATCGACCTTTTTGATTTCCTCCTCAAAAGCAGCTTTAAAACTACTAGCAAAATTATCTGCATCAGATGCTTCATGATCATATTGGTCTATTATTTTAATAATTTGGAATATATTTTTAATCATACTCAAAGGAATAACATGAGCACCATGGTAAAAGTTAGGGTCAGTTACTTCACTCAAACCCTTTTGTACTGAAACTCTTAATTTTCCATTAGCAATGATTTTTTTATGGTTAGGCCTTTGAAGTCTAGATATATTGTCAAAAAAGGGACCATTAACTCTCTTAGGATCATCATCAGTTAGTCTTTTCAAAAAAGCCTCGATTAAGTTATCCAAGCTTAGCGTACGAGAATGATATCTACGGACCATTTGTCTAGTACTCTGTTCAAAGCGCGCCGGACTACCAGTTTGAGTCGGAGTAGCCTGTGTTCCCGAGTTTTCGGACAATCCTTCACCACTTAAACGACGAGTCGGAGTAGCCGGTGCTCCTTTGTCTTCGGGCAATGAAGGTTTTACATTGGTAATATCACCTAGTGCCATAAAAACCTCACGTTTATATTTAAATTTCCGGGGATTATAACATATTTATATTTAAATGTAAAGTTTTTAATTTAATATATATATTTATAAATAATAAATTTAAACTATAAATAAATACTTATATAAACTTATCAACTACTTAATTATAAGGGTAGATTTAAAACCCTCGTATCTTTTGCTATTTTTTTAAAACATCCTCTGGCCTAAAAAGCACTTAAAGGCACTGTCGAAAAAGGATATCCTGTTATCAAACCATAATAGAAACCATTTTAATTTGTTGCATCAAACATGGATATTGCGTAAAAATGAGATTTTGTAATAAACCAATGACATTCTTCACCAATCAAGTGCGTGCCAAAACTTTACCTTGATCTTTTTTATGTTATGATAGCGCGTGTTAGTCAAAGTGGCTTTTGAAGCTTTTATAAAGCTCCATACCCTTTAGATGCATGCATCAAAGCAAACACAAACATAAACCAAGCACACAATTGTTATTTAAACTAAACCTAAACCAAGCATATACGGGTAAGAATATGGATAATAGCGCAAGCACAGCCCTAAAAAAAGCCACTTGGAAAGACTATCTTGAACTCACTAAACCACGCGTGGTTTTTCTTATGGTTATAACTTCCATTGTTGGTATGTGTTTGGCAAGCCCTGGTGCAATTGATCCATGGGTTTTTGTGTTTGGTAATCTTGGTATTGCTCTTGCTGCATCTGCTGCTGCAGTTATTAACCATATAGCTGATCGACATATTGATACACGAATGCGCAGAACACGCAATCGCCCCGTTGCTGTTGGTAAAATATCCACAAAATCCAGTCTTATATTCGCTGGGACATTATCCGTATTGGCAGCATTTTTACTCCTTAGCTACACCAACGTCTTAACCGCTATATTAACTCTACTTTCTCTGGTGATGTATTCTGGGGTTTACACTATGTACCTTAAACATGCCACTCCTCAAAATATTGTTATTGGCGGGATCGCAGGCGCAGCACCTCCACTTTTAGGTGCTGTTGCAGTAACAGGACAAATCACGGCTCAAGCCCTGATTTTAGTCTTAATCATTTTTGTTTGGACTCCGCCACATTTTTGGGCACTGGCTATTTATCGTTTTGAAGACTACAAAAATGCCAATGTACCCATGCTTCCCAATACTCATGGCGTAGCATATACCAAACTGCATATCACGCTTTATACTCTTCTTTTATGTACCGTAACCATGCTACCTTTTGTCATTTCTAGCTCTGGATATATTTACCTTCTAGGAGCGCTAGCACTAAATGGTCGTTTTTTGTATTGGGTAATTAAGTTACAATATAGCAATAAATCAAGTGTAGTGGCCTTGCGTACTTTTCGTTTTTCGATATCATATTTAATGTCTTTATTTATTGTACTATTGATTGATCATTATACTTTAGGGATTTTAAACCATTTTCTGTAACGGGGGGATACTATGACAGAAGCCAAAAAAACCACGCATCAACGCACCATTATTGTACTGCTGATTATTGCACTTTGTGCCATTGTCTATGGTGTACAAGTAAGCTTTAACGATGCTTTAAACAAATATGCACACCTAAAACACCCCAGCGTTCATGTTGATGGCATGGTGCTTAAAACACCCAAAGCACTCTCTTCGTTTCATCTTACCGATAACCAAGGACAGGCTTTTACCAAGGCCCAACTTGAAGGAAAGTGGTCCTTGTTATTCTTTGGTTACACTAATTGCGGTTCTGTTTGCCCAACAACCTTAGCGGCTTTAAAAAAAATGTATCAAGATTTAGAGCAACAATTACCTAAAAAACAACTGCCTCAAGTAGTGTTAATTAGTGTCGACCCCAAGCGTGATACCCAAGATCGTCTTGACCAATATGTAAAAGGATTTAACCCTGAATTCATTGGTCTTCGTGGCGATGAAGCGCAAACAGCAAAAATTGAAAAAGAACTTGGCATTGCCGCAACTAAAATTTATGCCGCAGATGATCACGCTCATTATACTATCAGCCATAGTGCTGAAATTGTTGTAATTGATCCACACGCAAAAGTTCAAGCCTACTTATCCTTTCCACACACAAGTGATGAAATGATTAAAGACTACACCAACCTTGTGCAAGCCTACCAAAAACAATTGGATATTGGGTAATACTTAACAAAAACCTTGCATCATTATAAGCTGTAGGGTTTTGTATTTCTCTATAAAAAAGCTTAAGAAAAGGCCAAGGAGCAATTTTCCAAGCCAGGATCCTAATGAATATACAAGGTTTTAGGTATATCATTTTGTAAAGCTAAAATGCCCACTTTTATCGCAAGTCCACCATAATAAACCTCAAGCACAGACACATCTTCCAAATCATTCACACAGGCTAAGGCATAATGGCTGCTTACGGGGCTTGTTTTGCAAGCGCAGATAACATATCATTACAAACCATTAGAATATATTTTCAAATAAAAACCTAAAACCCAAGGAGCACCGCACTAATGCGCCCCATAATACTAAGCGCGATTATCTTTATTTCTAGCTGCATTAGCCTTTTTGCTCAAAGCATTCCAAGCACCATGCCCCTTAGCGGGCAGGGCGTATTAAGCATGAAAAGCTTTGATCAAAAGCTTTTAAACCTGATGCGACGTGACCAAATTCCAGGTGGGGTGGTTGCGGTAGTAAAGAACTATAAATTATATTATTTAAGAGGCTACGGTTATAGTGACCTGAGTCATAAAACGCCAATGTCGGTTGATACCATGTTTCGCGTTGCCAGTGTTTCTAAATCACTCACGGCTATTGGCATTATGAAACTGGTAGATCAAGGAAAATTAAAATTATCTGATCGGGTTTATCCACTATTAGGCTTAAAGCCCTTACCAGGAAAGAAAGTCAACCCAAGGGTGATGCGCATCACTATAAAAAACCTTCTCCAAATGCGTGCAGGCTATCCGCGCTGGCTAGACCCATTATTTGGCCCCTGGCCAAAAAGTTACTTAACAGTTGCTGGAAAACCGCTAAATATCCCTCTTAACTGCGAGCAAGCAGCGCGTTATATGATGAGCATTCCACTAAGTGCAAATCCTGGCAGCACCTATCAGTATGCCAATATCAATTATTGCTTACTAGGGCTGGTTATCAGCAAGATTCACGGCAACAAAGTTGATGAAAAACAATATGTTGATTATATGCAGCAAAATATTTTTCATCCCTTAGGGCGCTACCAAATGCATATTGCAGAAACCAGAAAGGGCTTGCAAAACAAATTAGAGCCTAGCTATTATCCAATAGCACCCCCACCTTCACCACATGCAAAAAATGTTGTGGTTATTGATTCACTTCCCTATGGCAATGATAATATCTTGCAAAACAATGCAGCCAATGGTGGCTGGGTAGCTAGCGCATATGATTTAGTAAAACTGGTCAATCGCCTGCAATTGGGGCAAATATTATCACAAAACAGCCTG
>CACEWE010000013.1 GCA_902563055.1 uncultured Gammaproteobacteria bacterium
TTTAAAGTGAAATTTTTTCAATTACACTATGGATGTTCAAAAAAAAATGCTATATAATTTAAAATTCGATAGTGATTATAGGCTAATGAAGCTTTATTTTTTGTCTGGATTTTTCAATTAAAATAGCTACTTAATCATTTAATGATGGGGAGAAATAATGTCAAAAAAAAAATCTTGTGACGCTATTTACATCCAAGTTAATCTGTAATATCATCTATGCAAATTTTATCATAAACATAAAACAACAATAATTGGTTTTTGTGTTTTGATTTATGGTTATTTTGGTTTTTTAAATTTACACACTATAAGGGTATTTTATGATATACAGCTATTTCGCAAAAGAAGATAACTACGAAGTGGACGCGCAGCAAGAGATTGACACTTTTGCACAGAGCCAGGGTTGGACCATTGATCAGCCTTGTCAGGACGAAGATTTCAATAAGGTGCATTGGAGTAAGCGAACCTTATTTTCTATGGTAGGCAACATGAAAGCAGGTGATAAGCTTTTAACTTATGAAGTAAGTAATCTGGCTTGTTCTACTTTGCAATTACTTGAAATATTAGAACAATTAGTCAGTAAAAAAGTAGAGCTTTATGTCGTAAAATACTCTGAGAGTTTTAAGCCGCTAGAAGAAACCTCTACAAGCGAGTTTCTTAAGTTTATCCAGCATATCGAAGCAGATTTTGTAGCCAAGCGTACTACTGACGCATTAGCGCGCAGAAGATTAGCCGGCTTGCCACTTGGTCGTCCAAAAGGTCGTAAGAATAAAAGCCGTAAGCTTGATGTCCATAAGCCTGAAATTAAAAAATACTTAGGCTTAAACATTTCTAAAGCTTCTATTGCAAAACTTGTAGGGTGTCATGCGCAAACACTTTATAACTACATTGATGATATGGGTCTTGTAGAAGAAGTGCAAAAAGAGCAACAAGGCCAATTTAGTCAAGCGGAAAGTCAAGATTCATAAATAATGGCCTATTTTCAGCCATTACTATTTAAGCCACATGAAGAAAAAACTTCATGTGGTTTTTTTCATTTTGGGCGTGTTCTTGAGCGAACCTGGCTTATAGATTGCTTTTTTTTAGCGTTATTAGCTATGCTCGCTTATAGCTGCTATGGTCTTGTGCCCTTGTTTACCCCTGATGAAGGGCGGTACGCAGAAATTCCACGAGAAATGCTGGCTTTAAAAGACTTTATCACGCCGCACTTAAACTATGTGCTGTATTTTGAAAAGCCGCCACTTATTTATTGGATTTGTAGTGGCTTGATGCATATTTTTGGTCAGGGTCTGGCCGTGGTGCGCTTTGTGAATCCTTTGCTCTCATCTATTGGTATATTGGTGCTTTATGCTATTGCGCGTAAGGTTTTTAATCGTTATGTGGCCTTGCTGTGTGCATGTATCACCTTAAGTAGCCTTTGGTATATGGTCTTTGGCCGTCTGCTTACCTTAGATTGTGGTTTAAGTTTTTTCTTGTCTATGAGTTTATTATTTTTTATAAAAAGTGTGCAGATACATAAAACCAATCCCGAAACCAAGTATTTGCTCATGGCGTATCTTTTTTCAGGTTTTGCTGTGATGACTAAGGGTTTAGTTGGGCTGGTTTTTCCTATCATGATTATTGGTTTGTGGGTTGTTGTGATGGGCTATTGGCAAATGATCATTCGATTGCGTATGGTCTTGGGTTTGGTGCTTGTGGCACTTATAAGCCTGCCATGGGCTTTAATGGTAGAGCATCGTCATCCGGGTTTTATGCACTTTTACTTTATAGAGCAACAATTTTTACGGTTTAGCACACCGATTGCATCGCGTCATATGGACAAAAGTATATATATAACAAGTTTTGTCTTTGGTTTTTCCCCCTGGTTTGTTTTCTTGTTCCAGGCTATCAAGAGAGCTTTTGGTTTATTGAAAGATAAGCATGCCCATCGTCTTGAGATCTTCGCCTTGATTTGGGGCGTGGTGATTGTGGTCTTTTTTGGTTTTTCTCATTCTATCTTGCTCACCTATTTGCTGCCTACCATAATGCCCTTTGCAATTTTAATTGCATTATATCTTAACGATCGGGGTGAAAAACCATGGGCTTTGGATTTAAGTGCAGCAGTTTTCGCACTTTTTATTTTTGCAATTGTATTATGCATTGCCCTAATCTATGTGTACGGGCAAGAGACTCTGTTTTATAAAACTAAGTGGAGCAGCGGCTTGTTTTATGTTAATGCGCTGGTTTTATTGGCCTATGCTGGTTCCTTAATTCATGTCTGGCGTCTTAAGTCTTTACATCGCTTTATTATAGTGAATGTATTCATGATGGTGGTGTTTGCCAATACCTTGTGGTTAACGGCGCCTTTTGTGACCCAGAAATCTATTTTGCCACTGGTGCCAGCGGCACAGAAGATTCTCGATAAGCATCCTGATTTTAAAGTTGTGAGTTACCAAGACTATTTGCAGGATTTACCTTTTTATCTGAAGCGGCGCGTGGTGGTGGTTGGTGATGTAGGTGAGCTTGCTTATGGTCTTGCGCATCAAGAAGATGCAAAAGATTGGTTGATGAGTAATCAGACTTTTATGGCTTCCTTGGCCAGTGGCATGCATTACATTGTGTTTGCAAAATACCCCGCGTATAATAGCACAGATTTTCTTAAGCAGAATTTTGATTTGGTACAGCAGGCCAATCAGTTTGTGTTATTAAAACCTAAAAAGGATTAAACATGTTATTTGTATTGATATTAGTAGGGGTGCTTCTTAATGCTAGTGCGCAATTATTGCTCAAGGCTGGCATGGAGCGGATTGGCGACTTTGCTTTTTCCTTTGAGAATATCTGGCCTATTGCGATGCAGGTTGCAGCTAATCCTTATATCATTATTGGTTTGAGTTTTTATGTGTTGTCGGTTGTGGTATGGCTTTTGGTACTGTCGCGTTGTGAGGTGAGTTTTGCTTATCCTATGCTCAGTATTGGTTATATTGTAAATGCAATTGCTGCTTATTATCTCTTTAGTGAAAACTTAAGTGCATTGCGTATTGCAGGAATTGCGGTTATTATTGCCGGAGTTTGTATGGTTGCGAGAACCTGATATGGAAAAGTTGGACCAGTTTTTAGCATTTGCCAAGCCCTATATTAATCAAGATATGATCCAAGAAGTTACCGACTCCATGGAGTCTGGTTGGTTAACCACTGGCCCTAAGGTTAAAAAGTTTGAGCAGCAGCTGCAAGCGTATCTTGGTGCGCCACATGCCTTAACGGTATCCTCTGCAACAGCGGGCTTGCATTTAGCGCTCCTGGCATTGGGGGTGGGTCCAGGGGATGAAGTCATTACGACGCCCATGACCTTTGCCTGTACCTTAAATGTGATAGAATTGGTGGGGGCAAGTGTTAAGCTTGTGGATGTGGATCCTAGAACCTATAACATGAATATAGAGGCCCTTGAAGCGGCCATTACGCCACAAACCAAAGTTATTATGCCAGTGCACTTTGCTGGTTTGCCGGTGGACTTGGATCCTTTGTATAAGCTTGCTGATCAATACGGGCTTCGGGTGATTGAAGACAGTGCCCATGCCATTGGTGCACAGTACAAAGAGAAACGTATTGGAAGTTTTGGGGATATTCAGGTTTTTAGTTTTCACCCAAATAAAAACATGACCACGGGCGAGGGCGGTTGCGTTTGCTGTCGCGATGATGCCTTGGCAGAAAAAATCATGTTATTGCGCTTTCATGGTATGGATCGTGAAGCTTGGGATCGTTTTGGTAAAAAGGGGCAGCAGCATTATCAAATTATTGCCCCAGGATACAAGTATAATATGATGGATATTCAGGCAGCTATGGGTATCCACCAGCTCCCGCTTTTAGATGATTTTATTGCTAAGCGCACCAAATTGGTTGCAAGATATCTTGAGGCTTTTGAAGATGTGGAGCAATTTTTGCTTCCGCAGTCAGCCTCCTATGCCCATACTCATGCCTGGCATTTATTTGCGCCTCGTTTAAAAGAGGCACAAAATGGCCAAAGAGAGCAATTGATGGCAGCACTTAAAATGTGTAATATCGGCACTGGTTTGCATTATCAAGCAGCGCATATATATCCCTACTATCAAAATAAGTATGCTTGGAAGCCAAATGATTTTAGCCATGCTTATGCGGTAGGGGAGTCTATTCTTAGTTTGCCTTTATTTTATGGTTTAACTGAAGCGGTGCAGGATCAGGTAATTGCTATTATCAAAGAACAAGTGAGAAAACTATGAAAAAGCCTTATTTAAGCGTCGTTATTCCCATCCATAATGAACAAGAGTGTTTGCCAACATTATTTGAGCGTTTATTTGCCGTGCTTGATGGTTTAAAGCAGAGCTTTGAAGTGATTATGGTCAACGATGGTAGCAAGGATGAATCTTTTTCCTTATTAGAGGCCAAGCATAAAGAGCGTAAAGAGCTGATCGTTATTGATTTTAATCGCAACTATGGCCAACACATGGCGATTATGGCGGGTTTTGAGCAAGTTGCAGGTTCGGTGGTTATCACCATGGATGCAGATTTGCAAAATTGTCCGGAAGATATTCCTTTATTACTTGAGAAAATTGACGCTGGTCACGATGTGGTTGGTGGTATTCGCACCAATCGTCAAGATCATGCATGGCGTAAATTCTTTTCTAGGATGCACAATAAGCTCAGGTTAAAGCTTACCAATATCGATATGGTAGATGAAGGTTGTATGTTAAGAGCCTATAAGCGCCACATTGTCGATTTGATGGTTGGCTGTGAGGAAAATTCTACTTTTATCCCAGCTTTGGCCAATAGCTTTGCCCATAATCCCACCGATGTTCCAGTGACCCATGCAGCGCGCGAGGAAGGTACTTCCAGTTACAACTTTTACAAATTGGTGCGCTATAATTTTGATTTTTTTGCTAACTTTTCAACGGCGCCACTGGAGTTTTTCACAATTTTTGGTTTTGTGGTGGCATTTTTTAGCTTTCTATTGTTTTTATATTTGATGATTGGGCGCTTGATTCATGGCCCAGATGCTCAGGGACTCTTTACCTTGTTTGCGATTTTGTTTTTTTTAGTGGGCATGCTTTTAGCAGGCCTTGGGGTGGTTGGTGAATATATTGGCCGGATTTATGAGGAAGTAAGAGGGCGGCCTAAGTTTATCATCAGAGAAGTTTTAAAATCCAAATTACATAAGGAAAAAAAATGAGTGTAAAGGTATTAATTTTAGGAGTAAATGGTTTTATTGGTAGTAGTTTATCTGAGCGTATTTTACATACTACTGATTGGGAAATCTATGGTATGGATATGGGCTCGCATAAAGTGAAGGATTTTTTAGATCATGATCGTTTTCATTTTGTTGAAGGGGATATTACCATCAACAAAGAGTGGGTGGAATATCATGTTAAAAAATGCGATGTTATTTTGCCTTTAGTGGCTGTGGCAACACCTAGTGTTTATGTCAGTGATCCACTGTATACATTTGAGTTGGATTTTGAATGTAACTTAGAAATTGTCCGTCAGTGTGTGAAGTACAAGAAACACGTAATTTTCCCGTCTACCTCTGAAGTTTATGGTATGAGTGAAGATACGCCCTTTGATGAAACTGCCTCGCGTTTAGTGCTGGGGCCGATTGAGAAACAGCGATGGATTTATTCTTGCTCTAAGCAACTTTTAGATCGGGTGATTTATGCTTATGGCGATAAAGAAGGTTTAAATTACACCTTGTTTCGTCCTTTTAACTGGGTGGGGCCAAAGCTTGATAATATTCTCTCTCCTAAAGAAGGCAGTGCAAGAGTATTGACTCAGTTTATTGGTAATATTATTCGCGGTCGAGATATCCAATTAGTCGATGGTGGTGCACAGCGTCGTTGCTTTACTGATATTGACGATGGTATAGATGCATTAATCAAAATCATTGAGCGCAGAGAAGATCAAGCTAATCGCCAAATATTTAATATTGGTAACCCAGAAAATGACTTTTCTATTAAAGAGCTTGCCCATATGGTTTTAAATATTATCAAGAGCTACCCTGAGTTTGCACATTTGGCTGAGCAAACCAAGATTATTGAAGTTTCTGCCGCAGAATATTATGGTTCTGGTTATCAAGATGTTTCTTCGCGTGTACCAAAAGTTGAGCAGGCGAAAAAGTATCTTGATTGGAGTCCAAGTATCAAAATGGAAGATGCCTTGCGTAAAACATTAGATTATCATTTACATCACCAGCAAGAGCGTTTAACCACTGAGGGGCCAGATATGCCTCTTGGTGAAGAAAAAAAACAGGCGGTAACAGAGTAGGGGTTCTAGTATGCGTATTAGTATCTTTGGTTCAGGCTATGTTGGTTTGGTTTCGGCGGTTGGTTTTGCAGAGCTGGGCAATAATGTAGTTTGTGTGGATGTGGATGAAAAGCGTATTAAAGCCTTAAAGAATGGTGTTTGTCCTATTTATGAGCCAGGTCTTGAGCCGCTTTTAGCAAAAAATATCGCAGAAAAACGGATTACCTTTAGTACGGATGCTGCTGAGGCTGTTGCTCATGGCGAAATTATTTTTATTGCAGTGGGTACGCCTCCTGAAGAGGATGGTTCGGCTGATTTACAATATGTTGTTCAGGTTGCAAAAACCATTGCAGAATGTATGAGCGATTATACCGTAGTGGTTAATAAATCTACGGTTCCAGTTGGTACAGTCGATTTGGTCACACAGACGATTGCAGATGTTTTAAAGCAGCGCGGTGTTGATATTCCCTTTGATGTTATCTCTAACCCAGAGTTCTTAAAAGAAGGTACCGCGGTGAACGATTTTATGCGCCCGGATCGTATTGTTATTGGAACGCAATCGGATCGCGCAATAGCCTTAATCCAGCAATTGTATCGGCCGATAAACCGTCAGCATGACAAGCTAATGGTAATGGATCCACGCTCTGCGGAAATGACTAAGATGGCTGCTAATGCTATGCTGGCAACCAAGATTAGCTTTATGAATGAAATGAGCCGACTGGCCGATTATCTTGATGTAGATATCGAGCAGGTGCGCTTGGGTATTGGCATGGACGCACGCATTGGATACAGCTTTATTTATCCAGGCTGTGGTTATGGCGGTTCGTGTTTTCCTAAAGATATTCGTTCTTTAACCTATATAGCCAAACAGGCTGGTTATCAGACACGCATATTAGATGCAGTACATGATACCAATGAGCGTCAAAAAGAGGTTTTACCAGAAAAAGTATTAAGCTACTTTGATGGTTCGGTAAAGGGTAAGACTTTTGCGTTGTGGGGGCTTTCTTTTAAGCCAGGAACCGACGATATGCGTGAGGCATCTGCAAGAGTCATCATAGAAAAGCTCACCGCAGCTGGTGCGAAGATTGTTGCATATGACCCTAAGGCCAAAGAAGAGGCTAGAAAAATTTATAAGGGCCATGATGGCGTATGTATTGTTGATACGCTGAAAGAAACCGTTGTGGATGCTGATGCTTTAATTATTGCTACAGAGTGGATGGTATTTAGAAGTCCTGACTTTCTATTATTAAAAGCGCAATTAAAAACGCCCGTTATTTTTGATGGACGCAATTTATTTGATCCTGCATTTTTAAGACGGCAGGGCTTTGATTATGTTGCGATGGGTCGAAGTAACCTTCAGCATGATGAGTTTTTATTGCAAGTGCCAGAAAAAAACCATAACATAGAGGTTTAGTCTGTCTGTGGGGGCAAATGTCTAAGGTTTCTATCGGTAAAACATTCGGTTCCATCTATTTTATACTCGGTACTTCTATTGCTGCGGGTATGCTTGGCTTGCCTATTGTTATGGCGCACAATCATTTTTATACAACAATGGTGATGTTATTCACTGCCTGGGCTTTAATGACTACAGGAGCTTGGTGTTTTTTGCAGGTTAATTTAGGTTTTAAAGAAGGCGCCAACATTATTACCATGACCAGAGCGCTTTTGCCGCGCTATGTGGTTTGGTTTACGTGGTTAGCCTATTTGCTGCTGCTTTATAGTTTGATTTGTGCCTATTTAGCTGCCAGTGGCGATTTGTTGCAAACCTTGTGTATACATTTTCATATTCAATTACCCAGATGGCTTGCGACGGTTGCAGCTTGTAGTTTATTGGGCGCTATTGTCTATAAAGGTATTGCCTATGTGGATATGAGTAATCGGGTGCTCATGAGTATCAAGCTGGTGGTTTGTTTAGTCATTATCAGCTTTGTTTTTCCGCATGATAGGCTCTATGCCCTTACCTTGGGTGATTATAAATGGCGCATGAATGGCTTTTTGGTCATGATTTGTTCCTTTGGTTATGCGGTGATTATTCCTAGCATTCGCTCCTATGTTGGTGATGCGAGAAGGCAGCTGAATCAGATTGTTATTTTGGGCTCTTTTTTACCATTAGTTTTATATTTATTATGGATCGCGGTGGTTCAGGGGGCGATTGCGCGCGCAGGAAGCGATGGTTTGATCGCCATGGCCAATGTTGCTAATACCAATTCCTTGTTAATGGCGCAGTTGGTGGCTATTAGCCATCGTCCAGTGCTTGTATCCTTTAGTGTGGTATTTGTATCTATTTGTTCCTTAACAGGATTTCTTGGGGTATCAGTGGCTCTGATGCATGGTTTGGCAGATGGTTTAAAGGTGGATCGAAATAGTAAGGCTAAGCGTTCTTTGGCGCTCTATACCTGGTTATTGCCTATAATAATTGTTATTTACAAGCCGGAAATATTTCTAGCAGCCTTGTCTTACGCGGGTTTTTGTTGTGTCTATATTTTAATGATTTTGCCAATGGTGCTTTATTATTTACAGTCTAAAAAAAGGGGTTAAACTATGATAGTTAAAACGGATGATCACGATAAAGTATGTTTCCATGGTGGGGCTTTTTTTCAAGGAATTGGCGAAGACTGTCAAACGCTTGAGCGACGAAATGATATTATTAATGCCGATGTATTAGATGCTTGGTTTGATCCTTCTCCTAAGGTTCTAGAAGCTATAACTGCACATTTGCCTTGGATTGCACGTACTTCTCCACCAACAAATTGCACAGGTTTAATTGATGCTATTGCAACTGCACGAGGGGTGCCTTCATCTTGTATTTTACCAGGGGCTGGTTCTTCTGATTTGATTTTTTTAGCGCTTAGGCATTATATAAAAAAAAGCAGCAAGGTTTTAATTCTTGACCCTATGTATGGCGAGTATGCCCATATTTGCAAACAGGTTATAGGCTGTGACTTAGACTATTTTCCTTTACATTTGGAAGATCAATTTCAAATAAACATCAAGACTTTATCCCAGCAGTTACTGTCGAAGTCTTATGATATGGTTATCATGGTCAACCCCAATAGTCCAACGGGGCAATATCTAGATCAGCAAGTTTTTCAGGATTTAATTGCTCAAATTCCTAATAAGACGATGTTTTGGATTGATGAAACTTATATTGAATATGTTGGTAGTGCATATTCTTTAGAATCTTTTGCGTGTATGCGTGAAAATGTTATTGTGTGTAAGTCGATGTCCAAGGTTTATGCGCTTTCTGGGTTTCGTGCTGCATATTTATGCGCCAGTGCTGCATTGATAGAGCCTTTGCGTTTATTAAATCCGCCATGGAGCGTAAGCCTTCCTGGACAAATTGCGGCAATATATGCATTACAGGACCCATCCTATTACCAAGAGAAGTATCAACAAACCCTTTTGGCAGGAAAGGATATGCAGCAGGAATTAGAGTCTATGGGGATACGGGTTATACCGAGTGTTGCAAGTTTTTTATTAATGTTTTTGCCTTCGGCTGGGCCAAGTGCTCAAACAGTGGTTCAGGCAGCACAAAAGCAGGGAGTGTACTTAAGAGATGCTTCTAATATGGGTAGAGGTCTAGGTACACATGCATTGCGCAGTGCAATTAAAGGTCCTTTAGAAAATAAGAAAATTATTTCAGTTATAAAATCTGCACTTTCTTCAGTTTGATCATGGACTTTGCTAGCTGGTTTGTATAGAAGGATATGGGGGCGGTAATGGTAGATATTGCAATAATTGGCGCTGGTCTTTCTGGATTAACTTTAGCCCATAAGCTTAAAGGGGTGGGTGATGTAAGGGTTTATGAGCAAGCAGATCGTTGCGGTGGTAGAATGGTCAGCGTGAATGTTGAAGATTATGCTTTTGATTATGGTGCGCAGTTTTTCAAGGTTAAGACGGCAGGTTTTGCTGATTTTATCAAACCGATGATTGATCGTGGTGTGATTGCACCATGGCATGCGCGTTTTGTAGAGTTTGAGGAGCATCATATCACTTGGCGGCGCCAGTGGGATGACCAGGTTCCAAATTATGTATGTGTGCCCGGGATGGGTGCTTTAGCGGAGGCTTTAGCACAAGAGGTATCTGTGCAACTCAATACCCAGGTGCATCGTATTGAAAAAGAGCGCACTTGGGCGCTGTATGATCAAGATGGAGGACTGATTACAGAGGCGGACTGGGTGGTTTCTACACTTCCGGCAGCAAATGCGCTGCGTTTATTGCCAGCGTGTTTTGCCCATCGTGCGGCTATGGACCGTATTGAGATGCAGGCGTGTTTTTCTTTAATGTTGGGTTTTAAAAATCCTTTGGATTTAGACTTTGATGCGGCTTTAGTGCGTGGGGCGGATATTAGTTGGATATCGGTTAATAGTTCAAAGCCAGGGCGTGATAGTGGCTATAGCTTATTGGTACATGCGACCAATCGCTGGGCTGATTGCCATATGAATGACCAAGCATCAGAGATTATGGCGTATTTGTGTAATCAAACAACTACGGTGTTATCACAAACGGTGGCACATGCTGATCATATGAGTTTGCACCGCTGGCCGTATGCCAATGTGGCTAAGCACAAACAACAGCAAATTTATATGGATCCTTGTGCCCAGTTAGCAGCATGTGGTGATTGGTGTATTCAGGGGCGTATTGAGGCGGCATATGAAAGTGCAGCGCTGCTTGGTTTAGAAATAGAAAAAGTTATGCATTAAGGCGGGTATATGAGCAATATTGCAATTATAGGAAGTTCTGGATCTATAGGCTCTGCTTTACTTAAAGCGCTTTATGAGAAAGATCCAGAGGCAAATCTTTATGGGTTTTCGCGTTCTGATGTTGAAAATACAGACCATTTTCAGCAAGTATGTATTGACTATCAAGATGAGGAAAGCATTGCCAAGGCTGCACAGGAGGCTTGTGCATCAGGCCCGCTTGACTTAGTTATAGTGGCAACAGGAGTATTGCATCAAGGAGATCTCCTTCCTGAGAAGTCTGTAAAGGAAATAAAGGCCAGTCAAATGGCTAAAGTACTAGAGGTTAATACGATTTTTCCAGCTCTTGTAGCGAAACACTTTTTACCCAAAATGCAAAAGAAAACACCGGCTACTTTTGCTGCATTATCCGCCCGGGTTGGCAGTATTAGTGATAATCGACTTGGTGGCTGGTATGCCTATCGTGCATCTAAGGCGGCACTGAATATGACGATAAAAAATTTGGCGATAGAATATGGTCGTTTGTACAAAGCCTTAAAAATAGTATCTTTGCATCCAGGGACCGTGCAAAGCACTTTATCAAAACCCTATAGTGCTCATGTGGCGCCGGAAAAATACTTTACACCAGAGGAGGCAGCCAGTAAGCTTCTTAATGTTTTAGAACATTTGCAATTTGAGGATAGTGGCAAGTGTTTTGCTTGGGATCAAAGTGAAATACTTCCCTGAAAACATAGTCTTTGTTTATAAATATAGGAGTAGTCTATGGATAAGCCTGATGTGCTCTATTGGTTTCGTCAAGATTTGCGGTTGACCGATAATCCTGCCTTGCAAGAAGCAGCCGCAAGAGGGAGGGTATTGCCGGTTTACATTCTCGATGATCATCATGCTAAAGAATATAAGATGGGTGCTGCAAGTCGTTTTTGGTTACATCATTCTATAAGCGCGCTTAGACAGCAGCTTGATGATAAACTCTCACTTTTTTCTGGCGACCCTATGGAGTGTATCGCACGGTTGTGCAAACGTTATGCTATTAAAACCGTTGTTTGGAATCGTTGTTATGAACCATGGCGTATGGGTCGAGATACAAAAATTAAAGCATCCTTGGCACAGCAAGGTATTGAAGTGCAGACCTATAATGGTTCTTTGTTATGGGAGCCATGGCAGGTGTTAAAGCGAGATCAAAGTCATTACAAAGTATTTACACCCTTTTTCAGAAAAGGTGCACTTATGGCTGCTCCTCCCAGGGAGCCACTTAAGCAGCCAGAGTCTTTAGAATTATTCCAAGATCAAACAGAGAGCGTATCCTTAGAGTCCTTAGGTTTGCTGCCAAAGCATAACTGGGATAAAGGCTTGCAAACCCACTGGAATATAGGAGAGAAAGGAGCATGGCAGGCACTGGATGTGTTTCTTAAAAATGGCTTAAGCAATTATAAAAAGGGGCGAGATTTTCCAGCTCAAAAACATTTTTCTCAGCTTTCGCCGCATTTACACTTTGGTGAAATATCGCCAAATCAAGTGTGGTACAGTACTTTAGCCAATCGACAAGACAGTGATAGTGACCACTATTGCAGTGAGTTGGCTTGGCGAGAGTTTTCATATTCTCAGTTATATTTTAATCCCAGCTTGCCAAGTGAGAATTTGCAAGTAAAGTTTAATCGTTTTCCTTGGCAAGAAAATCAAAGCCATCTTAGGGCCTGGCAAAAAGGTTTAACCGGTATTCCTATGGTAGATGCAGGTATGCGTCAGTTATGGCAAACAGGTTTTATGCACAATCGTTTGCGAATGATTGTTGGGTCTTTTTTGGTGAAAAATTTAAGATTGCATTGGCATCATGGTAGAGATTGGTTTTGGGATTGTTTGGTAGATGCAGATTTAGCCAGCAATAGTGCCAGTTGGCAATGGATTGCAGGTTGTGGCGCTGATGCTGCACCCTATTTTAGAGTATTTAATCCAGTTACGCAGGGCCAAAAATTTGATCCTGATGGCGCTTTTATTTCCCGGTATATCCCTGAACTTAAAAATCTTCCCGTACCATATTTGTTTAGTCCCTGGCAGGCGCCAGAGGAAGTATTGCAAAAAGCAGGTGTCGTTTTAGGGCAAACTTATCCCAAACCTATTGTTGATTTGAAGGCTTCTAGGCAGGGAGCATTAGATGCCTTTGCTTCATTAAAGGCTAATCCTGATGGCTAAACATATCCTTTTGCCTCAAGCCTTGAACTGATCCTTTCTTTAGGTAATTCTCTTTGCAGGTAAGGTTTATGTCTAGGTTTGAATTCTATGTATAAGTCATTGAAAAAGTATAAAACAAAAATGGTGTATAAAAGTACTTGCATTTGCCAAAATTAGTTAATAAAATCTAGGCGCTTTTTACACAAAAGATAAATATAGAGGTTTGCTGCTAGAGCTGGCATCAAACGTATGGCGTAAAGCCAAGGGAGATAAAAAAGATGAAAAAGTTTCTAAGTGTTTTGCTACTAATATTCTTAAGTGCTGTTTGTGTGAACTCTGCATTTGCTGGCTGTGCTGGCGTGGCATGTGCTAAGGGTGTGGTTGCAATTCAAGAAAGAAAACTATTATTTAATTCACTTGCCATGATGCTTATTGTGGTGCTCCCGGTTATTTTTATGAGTTTTGCTTTTGCTTATCTTTATCGATCTTCCAAGAACAAGACAGACTATAAGCCCAACTGGGCACATAATAGTCTTCTTGAGCTTTTTTGGTGGGGCATTCCAACTATTCTCGTTATATTTCTGGGAGTCATTGTTTGGAAAAAATCTCATAGCCTAGATCCCTATCGTCCCTTAGACATTAAGGGTGATAAAGAAGTTGTTGATGTGGTAGCGCTTAGATGGAAGTGGTTGTTTATCTATCCCAAAGAGGGTATTGCAACGATTAACGATTTATATTTGCCGGTCAAAAAACAGGTGGAGTTTCATATTACTGCAGATGCTCCCATGAGTTCTTTTGCTATTCCTCAGCTTGGTGGTCAGATTTATGCCATGGCTGGTATGCGTACCCGATTGCATCTTTATTCAGATGTCATGGGTGCTTTTGACGGTTTAAACACACAACTTAATGGCGATGGGTTCTCTTACATGCATTTTCCTGCGCATGTGGTAACACAAAAGTCCTTTAATTCCTGGGTGCATAATATGCAGGATAAAAATAACCCATTAACGCTTCAGGTCTACAAAAAATTATATGATCCGGATATGGATATGCCTGCACAGTATTACTCACAGGTTCCAAAAGGGTTATTTATGAAAATTATGATGCAATACATGGAATCAAAAAACTGGTTGCACGAAAAAGTCTAAGTAAGAGAGGTGACATATGATATTAGAGACAATTTTACATTTGGTTTTCGGTAAGCTCTCCTTAGATGCGCTTCCATCAGATCCTATTACCTTATATGGGGCTGGAGGGGTATTATTTTCGGGCTTGTTTGTCGTTTTAGCTACGCTTACTTATTTTAAAAAATGGAAATACCTTTGGACTGAATGGATCTGCACGGTAGATCATAAGCGTATTGGTATCATGTACGTTATCTTGGCCTTTGTGATGTTCTTTAGAGCCTTGGTGCAAGCAATGATGATGCGGGCGCAACAAGCGCTTTCAGTTGGACATGGTCATACAGGCTTTATGGATCCAGCTTATTATAACCAGTTTTTCTCTGAGCATGGCGTTATTATGATTTTCTTTGTCGCGATGCCTTTAATATTTGGTATTATCAACATGATTTTGCCTTTACAAATTGGGGCAAGAGATGTTGCGTATCCTTATCTGAACTCTTTAAGCTTTTGGTTAACAGCGGTTTCTGCTGTTTTAATTATGGCCTCGTTACTCATTGGTAATTTTGAGCGTGCTGGTTGGCTGGCCTATCCGCCATTGTCTGGCTTAAAGTATAGTCCAGATGTCGGGGTTGATTATTTTATCTGGATACTGCAGATATCCGGGGTTGGAAGCTTGTTGGCGGGTGTGAACTTTATTGCAACCGTTTTTAAGATGCGCTGTCCGGGCATGACTTGGATGAAAATGCCTATTTTTGTCTGGGCGAGTTTGGTAGCGATGATTTTAGTTGCATTAGCCTTTCCTATTTTAACGGTGACACTGGGGCTGCTTGCATTGGATAGAATAATGCACATGCATTTTTTCACCCAAGACCTCGGTGGTAACATTATGATGTATATCAACATGATATGGGCTTGGGGCCATCCGGAGGTTTATATTCTTATTTTACCGGTTTTTGGCGTGTTTTCTGAAATTGTTGCAACGTTTTCTAAGAAAAAACTTTTTGGTTATGTGACCATGGTGGTTGCCATTGCTATTATTGGTTTTCTTTCCTTTGTAGTGTGGTTGCATCACTTTTTTACCATGGGCTCTGGGGCAAACGTGAATGCTTTCTTTGGTATTATGACAATGATTATTGCTATTCCAACAGGGGTTAAGGTATTTAACTGGCTCTTTACCATGTTTAGAGGCGATATCCAGTTCTCTACGCCGATGCTCTGGATTATGGCGTTTTTCACAACCTTTGCCATTGGTGGCATGACTGGAGTTATGATGTCTATTCCACCAGTTGATTTTCAAACCCATAATAGCTTATTTTTGGTTGCGCATTTTCATAATGTTATTATTGGTGGTGTACTGTTTGGCTTTTTTGCGGGCATTTCTTATTGGTTTCCAAAAGTTTTTGGATTTATGCTTGATGAAAAAAGAGGCAAGTATGCTTTCTGGTTGTGGGTAGTTGGTTTTTATCTAGCGTTTATGCCTTTATACCCTCTTGGTCTAATGGGCGCGATGCGCAGAAACTTCCATTTTGAAAATATTGCATACCATCCTTATTTAATCGTAGCGCTTGTCGGAGCCTTATTAATATTCTTAGGCTTTTTATGTCAGGTTTGGCAGTTGGTGTATAGTTTTATGCACAAAGAGGCATTGCGTGATAAAACGGGCGATGCTTGGGGAGTGGGTAGAACACTTGAGTGGTCTGGTTCTTCGCCTATGCCTTTTTACAATTTTGCACATATTCCTACTGTCGAGCAACTTGATGATTTTTGGTATAAAAAAGAGCATTACAAAGCCCTAGGTCAAGAGTTGCCGGTTCCTGATCACTATGAAGATATCCATATGCCAAAATCTACTTCAGTTGGTTTTATTATCTCTGTATTTGCTGCCCTTTTTGGTTTTGCAATGATTTGGCACATGATCATTCCAGGCATTGTTGCAATTTTAGGTATCATCATTACGGTGATTTTCAAAAGTTATAATCTTGATACTGACTATTATGTCAAAGCTTCAGAGGTTGAAGCGATTGAAAAAGCACATTTGAAGGAGGCACGATCATGAGCGCACACGCAGTAAGTCATGAAAATCATAGCGACTCAACGGATATCCTTGGGTTTTGGTTGTACCTTTTAACCGATTGTGTTTTGTTTGGTGCATTATTTGCAGCTTTTGTAGTATTGCACCAGCCTGATTCCTTTGGCCCATCTTTAAAGCCGCTCATTGATCTGCATTATGTATTGGCTGAAACGATGTTCCTATTATTTAGTAACTTGTCTTTTGGTTTGGCTATTTTGTCCAGCTATAAGAATAAAAAGTCGGCAACCGTAAACTTCTTAGTGCTCACCTTTATACTTGGGCTCGGTTTTGTTGCTATGGAGATTAACGAATTTATCCATTTAGTGCATGAGGGCTATGTGTGGACCTCTAGCGCTGCGGCGTCCGCATTTTTCACTCTTGTTGGAACCCATGGTTTACATGTTTCATTTGGTTTGTTGTGGATTGGGGTGATGGTGGCTCAAGTTTGGAAAATGGGCGTTACGCGTGTTACCAATAGACGATTGACCTATCTTGGTTTATTTTGGAATTTCTTAGACATAGTATGGATTTTTGTCTTTTCTGTAGTTTATCTATTAGGAGCCTTATAATGAGCGATTCAAAATCTTCTTTTCATAATATTAACTATGGTATGGCGAAAAAAACATTCAAGACCTACATTATTGGTTTTATGCTATGTATCGTGCTCACACTTATTCCTTTTTATTCTATTATCTTAAAGCTTGGTGATAAAAAGACTTTGTTGTGGGTGATCGTCTTGTCTGCAATTGCACAATTTTTTGTACAAGTGATATGCTTTTTGAGAATGAATTATCAAAACGAGGAAGCAAAAACAAATGTTCTTAGCTTTATTTTCTCAGGTGTTGTACTGCTGGTTATTATTGGTGGCTCACTATGGATTATGACCAGTTTGAACTATTTTATGATGCATTAAGATAATACGCGATTCATTTTTATAAAATTATTTGATAAGCTTTCAATAGTGCATTAAACGACAGGGGGAATTATGGATTACATTGATGTAACAAGAGCATTTGGTATTGCAACCATCATTATATCATTGGGTTTTTTATTCAATTTACGCCATTATGAAGAAATGGCAAAAAGAATGGTTGGTGGCCCCACTGGATTTGTGATGGGGGGTATTTTACCGGTCTTAGTTGGATCACTTCTTTTAAATTTTCATCAGGAATGGAGCTTTAGTTGGGCGGCAACGCTTACGGTAATTGGCTGGCTACTTTTCCTTGTGGGTATATTTAGGATTTGGTTCGTTGAGCTGTGGGTGAAGCTAATTAAGGCTAATATTCGTTTTGTCCCAGTATTATTTGCGGTTTTTGGCCTGATCTTTGGCGTTATGCTATGCTTTGCTGGTTATGTAGTTCCTTTGATACACCATGTGTCGCTCTAGAATATAATGGCTCTTTAGTGGGTTCCTCTGGTAAAAGTTCGTATTGTTAAATTTGCTATATTATTTTATGCTTGAGTAAATGTGTTTTTTTGGTTTTTTTAACATAAAGATGTTGGTCATGTGTGTGTTGTTTAATTACAAATGCATGTCTTTTTTGTATCGTATGTTTAATGTTTTGTTTATAATATAATAGTGTGTAATTTTTTTTTGATGGGGGGGTAATGCTATATTCAATGCTATATTCAAGAATTGGTAGGCCTGGAGGGCAGCGTTGGAATTTTGTGAATCGTTGTGCAAATATTACTACTAATGTTTTACAGGCTGCATTAAATGTTCTTCTTATTCAGGGATTTATTGAAGACCAAGGTAAGGACACAGACCTTGTTTTAGGGTTTCTTATTTGTGCGGGTATGATTTATGCTTATGAAGCTACAAACAAATATACGGACCTTTGCAAAGTATACTATCAGGGGGGCGATAGTCATTTTGATTTGCTTACACAGTACATAAACAGAGGAAGTAAGGTGTGTTGTCGTAAAGAAAATATACGTCCTTTGTTTATGGCTGTTGTAGCTGCTTTATTAAACGGTTGTTCTAATGGTATTAGCTTGTATAAAATCTTACCGTTGTTAAAGGGCCGGGAAAATCAAGCAGAAGATAGGGTCTATTCTTTTGTACTTGGTTTATGTGTTTTTTTAGCGCAATTTTATTTCTTTAAGCCAGGTGAGAGGCCCATTCCTTTGCTATTTAGTCTAAGCGCTATAATACAGAATTTCGGCAAGGCTAGTTTTCAAACATATACACTTTATGATGTTATAAAGCCTGAATCAAATAATAGTTCTGATCTTCCTACAAGCAATAGTTCTGATTTTTCTACAAACAATAGTTCTGATCTTCCTACAAGCGATGGTCCTGATCTTGGTATGGTTATTGGCCTAATTATTGTTTTCATGCTGATATTTATTACGCATTATAATGCTCGGATACTTCGTCAGCAGGCTTTAGATATAGTTCGAAAACTTCAAGATCAGGGTGAAAATACAAACCCCTTTACAGGGGCAAGGCATGCTTTACTTTGGACTAATTTGGCTAGGGTAGCTGCATGTCTTGTTGCATTCCCTGCTGCATTTTTTACTGTAGAAAAAGCGGCAAAACATGTCGGCTATGATGATGCAGACATATTGTTACTGCAATGCTTTATTTCGCCTTGCTTATTTATGCTTTGTTTTAGGAACTTTTTACCACTGTTGGAGCTTTATAACACATTGCAAACAAATGATCATGCTCTAAGCCCCTTCTCTTATTGTTTTGGAAATACTGCTTGTAGTTCTCAGGTCTCACCTTCTAACACAAACGTTATGCCATAAGTTTTGGCGTATAATGCAACCTTGAAAAAATATAATTTTTATTTGGTCTTAGGTGGCAGGATTATAAGTGGAGTGCTTATTTTGGGTGCGCTGACTTATACCAGCGCAAGTACTTTTTTTACAAAGGGAATACTAAGGCGTTTTTTTTGTGATAAGGAGGCAAGCTGCGTGAATGATCAAACTTAACCTTCTTTTTATATGGTTTTGCTATTTAAGTAATTCATTCCATTGTATCTATGCATTTAGTGGCTTAGTTTTCAAGAGTCTTAGTGCGGGGCAAATGAACCAAGTCTTTTGCTTTTTTAATGAATAAATACATCAATGGGACAATTAAAAGTGAGAACACCGTGCCAATAATGAGCCCACCAATGAGGACAATACCCAAGTTTCGTCTGGCTTCAAACATCAGCCCACTACTAAAAACTAATGGCAAGGCTCCAAAGGTCATGGCCAAGGTGGTCATTAAGATTGGCCTAAATCGTTGATGCGTTGCGGCTAATATGGCTTCTTTGACAGCGATGCCATCTGCAAGTTGCCGGTTGGCAAATTTGACAATCAATACCCCATGCTTGGTAATTAAGCCAATCAGTGTGATCAGACCGATGGTGCTATAGATGTTAATAGAGCCATTAATCAGATAAAGCGCCAAAGCGCCACCGATGACCGAAAAGGGGACGGTGAGCATAATAATCAAAGGGTCTGCGAGGTTTCTAAAGAGGATGGTTAATAAGAAATACACAGAGCTTAACCCTAAAATGGCTACCCAGATATTTTCTTTATTGCCTTCAATATAATCACGGGCATTGCCATCATAATAGATCTGTGCCGATGGTGCTTGTGTTTTGGTGATTTGATTGATATAGGAAATTGCTTCTCCCATGGAATGCCCTGGAGCAAGATTGGCATTGATTTTTACCGTTGCTTGATTGCCAAATGTGCTTATGGTGGTTGGTTGAGCAATGGTTTTAAGAGACACAAAGGCATTGAGCGGGTATGTTTTGCCATTTGTAGCGCTGGTGATTTGGAGTTTTTCAAAAGATCTGGGGTCGGTGAGATCTTGATTGTTAAGCTGAACAATCACCGGCACAGTAAGGCCGGCAATGCTAAAATAATTATCCAAAGTGGTCCCGCCAAAACTTGCAGAGAGCAGTTGGGTGATTTGTTGGCGGCTGATACCATATTGGATTGCTTTGGCAGTATCAATATCAAAGGCCAGTTGTTTTTTCATTGGATTAACATCGTTTTGGGCCATTGAGAATATAGGAGAGTTTTCCATGTGTTTTGTGATGCGTGTGGCCATCTGATCAACTATTGCAGTGCTGTCATTGCTATAGAGGAAGAAGCCCAGGTCAAAATTACCCGAGCTTGCAGAATTGCCTAAGGTGGCATAGGTATTGGTGATATGCTGATTTTTGATAAACTGATTAATTTTATCAGTTAACGCTGGTAGTAGTGATAAATATTTGAGTTTATATATAAGCTGAACATTGCTCTGAAGTTGGCCAGAATTTTGATCTTTATCAATGTCAACGGCGTAGAATCTAATTTTAGGTGATTGAAAGTATTTTTCAAAAAGCGCTGTTTTGGCTTTGAGGGAGTCAACGGTGTCTGTAGGTTCTCCATTGATAGTGAGCATAATATTGCCATTGGGATCTTGAGGAAAAACGTTTATGGGTAATTTGAGTGCAAAGAAGCCACCGATTGTTAGAAGGATAAAAATAAGGGCTACGGCTGTTTTTGCATGGTTTAAAATAAACAACAACACTCGGTGATAGTGGTCGATCAGCCGATGAAGTGCTTGCTCAAATTTCTTTTGATAGGCATTTGGTGCTTGGTTTGAGATAAAGGATTCTGACATCACAGGAGTCAAGGTCAGCGCTACAATGCCTGAGATTAAAACAGCCGCAGACAAGGTTAGGGCAAAGGGTTTTAAAAAAGAGGATGTATTGGTATTTGTAAAAAGGATTGGGGTATAAACGGCAATTAAGGTCAGGGTGATGCCAATAATGGTGGTGGCAATGTTAGAGGCGCCTTCAATAATGGCCTGATATTTCTTTTTGCCCCGTTCAATATAGCAGGTGACGTTTTCAACGACCACGATTGCATCATCCACCACAAGGCCCACGGCAATCACCATTGCAAGCAAGGTAATTAAATTAATGCTATAGCCGAAAAGGTAGTTGATGGTAATGGCACCAAGCAAGCACACCGGAATGGTGATAATCGGGATAAGAGTGGTTTTGAGTCGTCCCAAAAAGATCAGTGCTACCAATAAGACTAATATGCTTGCAATGATGATGGTGAAAACCACTTCATTCATTGAAGCTTTCATAGTGCTTGCTATATCAATCAATGGTTTAATATCTGTATCGCTTGGTAAAGATGATTTGAGTTTGTTGACGATAGCGCGGCTTGATGAGGAAATTGAGAAAGGATTTGCATTGCTTGTGGTAAGTAGTTTTATTGTTGCGGTGGGTTGATCGTTGAATGTGCTATAGGGTTGATCGTGAATATTTTTGGGCTCAAATGAGAGGGTAGCTATGTCTTTGAGGAAGATGGGTAAGCCTTTGACATGCGTTGTTGATGGGGCTTGGGTGGAGCCAATGATTAAATTACCCATATCTGGCAATGAGTTGATCGGGTTGGCGACATTTAAAATATAGGGGCTTTCATTAATCTGTAAGCTGCCCAAAGGTCTTGATTGATAATTGTCATTGATTATTTCGGTCACGGTATTAAGGTTTAAGTGATACTGAGCTAGCTTGCTAGGTTCTAGGCCGATTTTGATGATAGGATTCATGTCGGATGCGTAAACACTGACTCCAGGCAAAGTATTAAACTTGGGTATCAGTTCAGCATGAATAAAGTTAGACATTTCAAATAGGCTCAGTGATTTTGAGCTTAGGATAAAGGTGATTAAACCAATAGTACCGCCATCAGATAGCTTAATATCTGGAGCAGATACTGAAGCGGGTAAATTTGCTGAAGAAATAGCTTGAGTTACTTGCAATTGCGCTTTGAAGATATCGGCAGTTGTACTTGAGTTTAAAGCAATGTTGAAACTAGTCTGGCCCGCTTTTGTAGTTGTAGTAATGTATTCTAAATTGTCAATCGATTCGAGTTTATTGGTGATTTTATTTACGATTTGATTTTGGACAGTTTGGGCATTGGCACCTGGATAAGAAAGATCAAAAGAGAGGCTATTGCCAGAGATAACGGGAAAGGGGGAGATGGTTGATTGAAGTGTGCAAAATACACCCACCAAGCAAAGTGCTATTGTTGCAAGATAGATCAGCAATTTATTTTTCAGACATGATTGGATCCATTTCATGATGATGTGCTCTGAACTTGTTGGCCTGGGCTTAAGAGTGTCGGGTTGCTTATGATCAGTTGGTCCCCTGGTTGTAAACCTGACTTAGCTACAATAAGCCCAGATGGCGTTACTTCTCCTGGTTCAAAGTAGCGTTTTAGAACTTTATGATCTTTAAATAGATATACAAAAAAGCCCTGGGTATCAGATTGTGCTAGGTTCTGTGCAATTGCCATACTCTGGTGGTTTGGGTTGATCACTTGCTTGATAAGGCCAAATTGATTGGGCATTAGTTGGGTGGGGGTATCAAAAGTTGCAATGAGATCGATACCGGCATTTTGCGGGTTTATTTCTGGGGCGATATAGCTTAAGTGTGCTTCATAGCTTTGTTTGCCAGAGGTGGGTGTGAAATAAACCAGCTCACCAAGGTGAAGTTCGTTATTGTATTTGCTTGGCAGCTGATAACGGATGGTGAGGTCGTTTTGGTTGATGACTTTAGCTAGGGTGTCTCCTGTGTTAACAACATCACCTACGGCGAAGTTGGTGTCGCTGACAATACCGCTGATTGGTGCGTTGAGATGATTGATGCCTTGGGCTTGCTCATAAAGGGCAAGGGTCTTTTGGTAAGTGCTTTTGACGGTGATGAAGTCTATGTCAGAGAGACTGTCTTTATCGATTTTTCTCAGTTGTAAGGCGCGATCGTAGTGTGCTTTATCCAGTGCTAGTTGTGCTTTGAGACTATTTAATTGCAAATTGGAGTTGCTGGTTTGAAGCAGGAAAAGTGGGCTCCCTTTTTCTACTTTCTGGCCGGGTTTAAATAAAATTGCACTGATCAAGCCTGTTGTTTGAGCCTGTAAAGTGACAGCTGAGGGTGCATAGGTGCTGCCGTAGCTGATGGCTGTTTGAGGCAGGGTGATAAGTTGAAGTGTTTTTACTTCGACTTTGATTGGATCTTTAGCCGGTGGTGATGTTGGCGTATGGTGAAAGAGTCCAATGCCCAAATAAATCACAAGGATGATTAAAAGGGCAATAATAATGCTTAGTCGTAATTTTTTACTTGTTATGAGCTTCATGCCTAAATTGAACTTGTATAAAATTGTTTTTTTATACCATGTAATGGTCATTATTACAAGCGAATACCAAATTCAAAAAAACGTTTTTTCCTAGTACAAGAGAGTTTGTTCATGCCAGTACGTAAAGCAGATGGTTATAATTGCAATGAGTGTGTCAATGTCTAATTTTTGCAACAGGGCAGGCATTGAGTACAAGAGGTTCTTCTATTGACTTATACCAGCGCTAGTACTTTTTTTACAAAGGGAATACTAAGGCGTTTTTTTTGTGATAAGGAGGCAAGGTGCAAAGATTCAAGCTGTTCCAGTAGCGCACTGATGTTTCTGGTGCAGCGCCTGAGCATATAATCGGCCACTTCTGCCTCTAGATTGAGGCCTAGTAGCTGGGCTCTTTGTTGTAAGATTGCCACAATGAGATCATCATCTGGATTTGGAATTTGAATTTGTAAGGGCCATAACAAACGTGAGGAAAGGTCCTCTAGCTCAAGGTCCGTTTGAGCAATGGTTTCTTGGCTGCTAAAAAGACATTGGCACGCGGGGTTGGCATGCACTTGGTTGTATAGGTGAAACAGGGCTTCTTGCCATGGGCGATGGTTTTTAAGAGCTTGGATGTTTTCAATCACAATAAGACGGTATGTTGAACTTAATCCCTCGAGCATTTGGGGATCTAGGGTGTTAATCTGCGCCAAGTCCAAGTAAAAACACGCCTTGTGTTCTAGTGCGTGGATGGCGCTGTAACATAAATGGCTTTTGCCACAGCCTGAGGCACCAAGTAACAATAAGAAACGCTCTGATTGCGCCTCTAGCCAATCTTTGAGTTGCTTTGCTAGGTGCTCATGGCCTGAAGGGTCTATAAAATATTTGAAATAAGCAGTTTTCTCATAGCCTAAGGGCATCAACAGTTGCTGGGGGTGCATGACGGGGCCAAAGAAGATAGAATATATGCCAGTATTGTAAAGATAAGAGCTGCAAAATACAATTGTGTAACAGCATTAGTTTTTATATAATAATTTTTTTTTAATGAATGGTGGCATGCAAAATAAAGACAAATTTTCTACATTATCCCAAGCTAAAGCGGTTGCAATAGTAGAGTTTATATTTGCCATTATATTCTTGTTGGGTAGGGAAATACACTGGGGCATAGATCAAGAATTGTTCCCTAGCATGCAATGGTGAAAGAGCGTAACAACACTTCGATAGCATTGTAACATATAAACGTATTTGGCAGTGCGCGTTATTTCAATCAAGTGGCTCTACTTGTTATCTGAGCGATGAGGATACATAATAAGATCTTTTAGTGGAGGGCACGAATGGATACATTAGATCTTTTTTTTGAGCAGTTATGGCAAGATTACGTGATGCGAGCACCACAAGCACAAGAGATTTTTGATTTATTTAAAGCACAAGGTGAGACGCCGCTCAATGATCACGTCGCTTTTCGAACCTTAAACCTTCCGGGCATGGATATAGAGGCGTGTAGCGCTTATTTTCTAAGCCATGGTTACGTGCAGCAAGGTGAAAAAATGCATTTTGCGCAAAAAAAACTCGATGCTTATTATTTTACGCACCCAAAGTCATGCTATCCCAAGATTTTTATTTCTCATTTACTACTTGATGATTTATCAGCTAAAACACAAGAAATATGCAAGGCTATTCATCAGGCTGTGCTTGCTCAGGCGCCAAGTCCACAGCAGCTTTTACTTGCTGGACGTTTATGGCCCACTTTATGCTATGAGACTTATCAGCAATTACTTCAAGAGAGTGAATATGCGGCGTGGTTTTATGTTTTTGGCTTTTGTGCCAATCATTTCACTATATTTATTAATGCATTGCAACATTTCGATAGTGTTGCAGCGGTCAATACTTTTTTGTTAGAAAGTGGTTTAAAGCTTAATGATGCCGGTGGGCTTATTAAAGGCTCGCCATCAGATTATCTTGAGCAATCAAGTACGAAAGCTGCTAGTGTTACGGTGAAATTTGAGCAAGGTACCTATCAAATTCCAGGCTGTTACTATGAATTTGCCAAGCGATATGCCATGTCAGATGGTCGTTTGTTTCAGGGCTTTGTGCCAACATCCGCTGATAAAATATTTCAAAGCACCGATAGCAAAAAATAAGGGTGTTTTTTATGTAATATCCAGATGCAATCCATTATTGCCTGTGTTAAAATAATTTTTTTTTGAATGTTCAAGGAGCGCGTGATGTCAAATAAACCTTATCATAATCATTGGGTACAACAAGGTTCAGAAGATGCTGCAGCGCATAGCCAGCCACGTTTTAGCAGCACTTTTTTGAAGAAGTTTGGTGCCTGTTTAATTGGATTTGCTATTGTGATGATGCTTTGGCATAGTTTTGCAGGAAACAATACCCATCATAGCAAGGCCCCAGCTGCAACAAATGCACAAAACCAAAAAGTAGCGATGCGTACGATTCCCGTAAGCCTACCAAACGCTCAAAGTGATAGCGAAGCATAAAGGAGACCATTTGATGAGTAACAAGCATTTTCAGGTAAAAGGTTCACAATTTACCTTAACCGTTTTGGAACTATACACCTCGGATTTAAAAGCCTTTGAAGCCCAGCTTAAAGAAAAAGTCCAATTAGCACCAAAGTTTTTTCGTTTTGCCCCAGTTGTGGTTGATGTTAAGCATCTTCCCTTGGAGCAAGAAATAGATTTTAACGCACTAAAAAATTTACTGTGCCAAATTGAGCTCATTCCAGTGGCCATTCGTGGCGCGCATTTAGCATGGCAGCCGCGCATTGAAGCAGCTCAAATGGCCATTATGCAATCTAGTGGCGATGGCAAAGAAAGTGCTATCAATCTTAAAGATGCAGAAAAAAATGCAATGCAGCAAAAATCTTGCCAAGAAATTCGAAGTCAAGGCTCTTTACTTGTTACCCAGCCAGTGCGCTCGGGCCAGCAAATTTATGCCCAAGGCGGCGATTTAGTCGTTATTTCTTCGGTAAGCCCAGGATCTGAGCTTTTAGCCGATGGCAATATTCATGTTTATGGAACCTTACGTGGTCGCGCGCTGGCAGGCGTGGGTGGCAATGATCAATCGCGCATTTTTTGCAATAGCTTAGAGGCAGAACTTGTGGCGATTGCTGGTCAGTATAAAATATTTGATGATATTGCCTCTCCTGAGCAGGGTAAGGCCAAACAGTTGTATTTAAAAGATGGCTCCTTAATGATTAGCACATTAATGTAGCTTTTTTATTGTGCTTTAGCTGTAATTTAGATAAATTTAGGTATAATAGTTTACTTTCAATAGAAGGAAAAAAACATGGCAGAAATAGTAGTAGTAACATCAGGCAAGGGTGGTGTGGGTAAAACCACCACAAGTGCTGCAATTGGTACCGCATTAGCACTAAAAGGTTTTAAAACCGTAATTGTCGATTTTGACGTGGGGCTTAGAAACTTAGATTTGGTTATGGGTTGTGAAAGACGCGTGGTTTATGACTTAATTAATGTCCACAATGGCGAGTCCAAGCTAACTCAAACCTTAATTAAAGACAAGCGGGTTGAGAATCTTTTTATCTTACCTGCCTCGCAAACTCGCGATAAAGATGCCTTAAGCAAAGAAGGTGTGGGTAAAATTCTTGATTCCTTAAAAAAAGATTTTGACTATATCGTTTGTGATTCTCCAGCGGGTATTGAGCGCGGCGCATTCTTGGCTATGTATTATGCCGATCAAGCGATTATTGTCACCAACCCTGAAGTATCCTCAGTGCGCGATTCTGATCGTATTCTTGGTGTGCTTTCAAGCAAATCTAAACGCGCTGAAGATGGCAAAGAGCCTATTAAAGAACACTTGTTATTAACCCGTTATGCGCCTGAGCGCGTCAAGCGCGGTGATATGTTAAGTGTGGGTGATGTTCAGGAAATTTTATCTATTCCACTACTTGGTGTGATTCCGGAGTCTAAGTCTGTACTTCGTGCCTCTAACCTTGGTACACCGGTGAGCTTAGATCGTGAATCTGATGCCGGTCAAGCTTATCTGGATGCAGTGAGCCGCTTTTTAGGAGAAGAGGTTCCAATGCGTTTTGTTGAAGAAGAGAAGTTTTCTTTTTTGAAAAATATCTTTAGAAAACGGGGGGCAATGGCATGAGTTGGTGGAAAAAAACAATCCAAAATATTTTCGTTCGTGAAGGATCTGCAAATTTAGCTAAAGATCGTCTTCAGGTTATTTTAAACCATGAGCGAGTGGCTAAAAACGGCCCAGATTATCTAAGCGCAATGCGCCGTGAAATCATGGAAGTGATTGCTAAATATACCCAAATTTCTCCAGAAGAAGTAAAGGTAGATTTTGAACAACACGATGGTCGCTCAGTTCTAGAGCTTAATGTGGTTTTGCCAGAGCAAGAAAAAGCCAAGGCAGCAGCTACCAAGGCCAAAACAGCGAAGTCTAAATCTGCAGCCACTGCATCTTAAGGCATAAGTAGGCCCTCAATGTTTGGCTTTTCAACTATTTCTGATCCCAAGTGGCGCCATTATTTTGGTGTTGCAGGGATCAGTGTCAAAGAGTCAAAGTCGATACGGTTTTGGGGACATTTTGTGGGTTATATTTACTTGCTTCTGGCCATTGCTATTTTAGCACTGTGGCAGCTGCTGCTTGATCACCATCTGGTTTTAGCCAATGTTACCTATTACCATGTGTGTGTGCTCGCTGCCTTAGTAGGGCTTTATAGTAGTTGCCTTTTCTCATGTCGGCTTAAAAAGCGCTTTATGCAGCAAAACTGGATGTTGCCGGTGGTTTCAGTATGCTATGCAGGGCTTATAATGGATCACTCCTTGCCGATGTATCATTATCTGGCACCCCTTATTAGTTTAATTTTAATGCTTTACAGTATTCAAACCCTTTGGGGTTTTTTATTTGATGGCAGTTTGCGTACGACCTTGGTGACGGCAGTAGTGACGGTGATTACTTTTGGTTTATTGGCTGCGGGCATTGATCCTGCTATTGATAGTTTGCAAGATGGTATTTGGTGGGCCATTGCTACGGTCTCTACGGTGGGTTATGGTGATGTGGTTCCCGGTTCTCTTTTAGGTCGTATGCTAGGGGCTTTATTAGTAATGATGGGTTTTATACTGTTTGCTGTTATTACTAAAAACATTCTTGCTATGGTTATTAAAAAAGAATCTGCTCGCGGTCAAGCGCAGCGTGATCAGCTTGATCATGTGTTTAGTGATATCAAGCAGATAAAAAAACAACAACAAGAGATACTCGATACCTTACAAAAGCTCAATAAGAAAAAAAGCTAAGGGCTCTGGCTATCAGCGAAGATATATTGCAATGAGAATAATCAGTGCCAAAATATGTTGTTTGGAAAAGATTCGAATATAATCTTCACGATTTTTTACAAGGTGTAATTTGCCAATTTGATACATCGCAATGGTAAAGACTGCTGCAAGTATAACAAAGTAGTTGGGGCTAAAATGAAGTAAGTAGCCAATGAGTACAAGTAGGGCAATCATCATGGTTTCAAAACAACGAATCATCAAGATACTATGCTGACCAAAAAATAGTGCGGTAGATAAAATGCCAATTGCTTGATCATCTTGTTGATCGGCCATTGCATAGATGGTGTCGTAGGCTATGGTATAGCAACAGGCGCTGGCAAGGAGTAGAAAACTGAGCACGTTTAATTGTGCCTGTACTGCGGCAAAGGCCATTAAAATGCCAAGGTTAAAGCTAAAGCCTAACACGACTTGGGGAAAGTGGGTAAAACGTTTGCAAAAGGGATAGAGCGCTGTCATTAAAACCGCAATGACACTAATAGCAATAGCGAGTGTATTGAGTTGTAAAACTAAGATCAAAGCTATGGATAAGAGCACGAGTATGCATCCTATCGCCTGGCGTACACTGAGGGTTTTTGCTGCAAGTGGTCGCGTGGCAGTGCGCGCCACGTGTGGATCGAGCTTGCGATCGATGAGATCGTTTACTGCGGCTCCTGCGCTGCGCATAATGATGGCACCCAAGGTAAAAATAAGGATGTTTTTTAAAGAAGGCATGCCTTGTGAGGCCAGTACTAAGGCCCAGTACATAGGCCAAAGTAAAAGTAAAATGGGCCAGGGTTTATCCAGACGCATTAGCTGTATATAGGGAAGCATGGCTTTCATAGCATTTCCTTAATATTCCATAGACAAGATAGGCTTGTGAACCAGCTTGTCAAAAAAGCATTCTTCTATAACTAATGGCCAATGGCTATAGCTAAACGTTGAGCGGCGCCAAAAATAGTGGTTTTGTTCTGGTGCTCCTTCGCATATGGGGCTCTTAAGTGCGCTAGATTTGATCTTAGCGTATTCAAAATCACTACGGCTGACTTTGGGATTGTCATACAGCAGTGTTTGACCAATAGGTTTGTTCTCTAAATCTTCAAGTTCATAACTAAGCTGGGTGTAGGTATCGTGCGGAACGATAACGCGAGCAAACATCACGATTTGATCATCTAAGGTATGGGTGATTTCGCGAAACCAATGCTCTTGTTGCGCAGCATTTTTTTCAAGCAAGGGTTTTAGGTAATGGAGCTGTTGTGGATGAAGCGTGCTCCAATATTGTTGTAAGACGTGCATCTGATGGGTTTGTGCACACGCTTGCAGGGCATGGGTAAGGTTTTGTGTGTCAAACATCCAAGGCCGAAGGTGTGGTGGAATATCAAGAGCGCTTGCTTGGGGTGCAGTATGCCACATAAAGGTATCATAAATGCTAAAGGGCCATTGTAAGAAAAATCTCGCTTAATGTAAATGGGACGGTTGCAAATCTTGTTTGCAATCGTCCCATAAAGGCAAAACCAGTGCTAGAAGAGCATAATACAAAAGCAAGAGTGCCTTGTATTGTGCTATAGCATGGTTAAGATAGGAGGGGGGTGCTATCAGTCACTATGATCCTCACTTAGGGCTTCAGGATCTGCGTCTGTTGACTCGGACACATTTCTATTGAGTATAGCACATTCAAGTGCCGCCGTTTGTGCAATAGATGGTTCTGTCCTAGGAGGGTTATCTGAATCTCTTAACCAGAAAATGCCACACACTCTCTTAGCTCCTGTTCTTGTTCTCTCAACTTTTAGATCATCTTTTAGAACATTAGTGTGTTTTTCTGCCCTCAAACTTGGGAGTATCAAATATTGTAGAGCAACAACAAGCGAGCCACATAATGCATTCATCATTACGATCCAGGCATTATCATTATCTGCAAATTGAGCACTTGCTGCTGATGAAAGCATCATAAGAATAGTAAATGAAATCATGTTTTCTAAGGAAATGTTGCAACCAGATAGCCCGGAGCCCATCCTTTTAGCTATCATTTCCTCTCCATCAACTCCAAATAGATTTATTAACAAGGCTCTAAATCCATCAGATTTTTCTTGCACCAGCAAAAGCTGGGGAATAAAGGTCATAAACGCACCAGCAAGTATCATACGACGCATAAAAGTACTTTGGTCTTGATCGTTGTAGGCCTTCGCCTCAGGTGGCCAGGGATTTCCAGCTAAATCATCACAAATAACGGGATTAGTAACTATACTCCCGTTGCTCCAGCAACGGTGCATATTTTGAACATAACTTTTTTCATAAAGGTTAAGGCCATAGATTCCTGCTGCGCATATTGAGAAACTAGCTCCAAGTGTAAGTACCGTTCTTTTCGGGGCTGTGGGAGTATTGCTATGTCTAGCATGGGCTCGATTAAGAAGTACACTAGATAATAGTGATGCGGTGTTTTCTATAACATTACAAGCGCTTATTGCAGTTATTGCAAAGAAGATAGCCTCTCTATTGCCAATCACGTCTGTATCTTTTGTATGTATCATTAGACTTCTTGCAAAATACAGGATGGCAAAACGTGCTGGCCATGCAATGAAGCCCATTGGGTGCCAAAGGACAGCATTGAAGTCCTGTTCCCGAATAAGCCCCACTCCCTGTAGTCGAAGTTTTTTAAATGCTTGGTTGGCTTTTTCTATACGATCAGATGCTAGGTATAGAGAGTAGGCTGACAACGTACCAAAAGCTAAAAAGCGATTCACATTGCCTTTAAGGTCATGCCCAAAATCTTTGGTGCTTGCAGTTAACCACCCTAATGTTACATAAAATAGGTTAGAAAATATTTTTAGCTGTCTAATTTTCTCGACTTGCCTGGTGTAGCGCTGCAATGATACGAGCTTACCTGCAAAGTCAGAAACATATCGATTTGTGGGGGGGTGGTATTCAAAGCCTTCCGGTAGCGCTACTGCCTGTGCCATGGGTGCTGCGCCCTCACTTTGTAATAGAGGTGTTTTTGTTGATGGCATTTATTGTCTCCTTATTGTGATGTTTTGTTTGAATTTATTGTTCAATAAAATGTTTTTGAATTTATAAGCTATATTATATTTACAGTGATGTCAATAAAAAGTTTTGGTATATTGTATTTGTAACCGTTATTGTTATATATTTATGTTTCGTGTATTTTTTTGTTAATACCTTGTGGTTGTTTTTCAAGCATAATCTTTGTTAAGGAGTATGATATTTGCAAAATTTTAGGATAATTTTTTCAAGGCATCTAAAAGTGCAATGTTGTGCCCTAATTGAATTTTAAGGCGCTTAATTTGTCCTTTAGAGAGTTCAATGGCATATTGAGCTGGTTTAATACTGCTGTAACGTTTTAAGCGGAGAACATAATGAAAGAAGGATTCATTTTTTTGCCGCGGGGCTTGTTTTTCCATAGTGTAGGTTTTGACTATAGTGCCCTTGCTATCAAGAAAAAGGATATCTAGATCAATCAAGCAATCTTTCATCCAAAAGTCTTGAATGCCCTCTTTGTCAAAAATAAAAAGCATGCCTTCCTTGGGTTTTAGGGCGCGAATATGTGATAAGCCTTGTGCTCTAAGTTCTGGGGTATTGGCAATACGAAGATGAAAGACTTGACCTTTGATATGAAGTGCTAGCGTTGGCGGTTTATTTGCACAAAGGATGCTGCTGGAAAAAAGTATTATCATTGAAAAGATAAAACGCAGCGTAGTTTTTTTGAGTATGCTTGGCATGATGCTATATTTAGTGGTGATTTTATCAGATATCAGTATAATACCTTCTATTATGCAAGAAGCAAAGGATAATGGATGCAAAGTGATTTTTCGCAGAATTTTACCTTTCAAAACGCCGCTATTCGTGGCCAATGGATAAACTTAGAGTTGGTATATCAAAAAGTTGTATCTCAGCAGCCATACCCTGTACTATTAAAACAGCTTCTTGCTGAGTTTTTGCTCGGTACTGCTTTGTTATTAGGTCTGTCTAAAGAGGAAGGCAAGGTGTCCTTGCAGTTTCAAAGCGATAGCGATTTAGAAATGGTGACGATGCAAGCTAATAGCAATTTTCAGCTTCGCGGTTTATTACAATGGCAAGGTGCTTTTGAGAGCCCAGAGGCAATTCAAAAAGCCTTGCAGCGTGGCATGATGGTTATTAATTATTTTCCTAATCACACCGCACAGCATTTTCAAAGTATTGTCGATATCAAGGGCGGCTCAGTTCCCTTGGCAATGAAACATTATTTTGAACAAAGCGAGCAGCGTGATACAGAAATTTTTATTGCTGCTGATGAAAACAAAGTGGTTGGCTTATTATTACAAAGAATGCCCAGTGGCAAAAGCCAGGATGAAAAAACCTATCAGGAAATAGTTCAGTTGGCACAAACGGTTAAACCAGAGGAACTGCTAGAACATACCCCGGCTAAAATGCTTAGTTTACTCTTTAGTGAGCATGATATTAAGCTTCAGTTGCCCAAGGCCTTTACATTTGGCTGTAACAGTGGTGATAAGCGCTTTGATCAAGCCCTTTTTGCCATGGCAAGAGGCGAAGTAAATGAACTGCTTGAAGAAAAAGGAGAAGTAGTGGTCACTTGCGATTTTTGTGGTAAAAAGACAGTATACCATGAAGAGGATATAAAACGCATTCTTGATGAAAACTAAACGCGCCGCAACTTTTTCTTTGTTTTTTTTCTTTTCTTTATTACTTTTTGCCTTACTTCCTACCTTGATGTTTGCAAGCGATCAGACTGTGCAGGTAGATTTGCCTATTAGTTCTTATAAACTTAAAACAGGTGCGCATTTGTATGTGGTAAAAGATCCATCTTTACCCATGGTGCAAGTAGCCATTTCATTGCCGGTGGGCTCTATTGATGAACCAGCGGCTTATAAGGGCGCATCACATGTTTTAGAGCATATGATGTTTCGTGGATCTAAAAACTATCCTGATCGTCTTTTTGCAAAAAATATGGCGATAGGTGGCGCGATTAATTCTGCTTTTACGACCAAATATAACACCATTTATCTAGCGCAAATGGCCAAGAACTTTGTGCCGCGTTATCTGCAAATGGAGCAAGATCGATTTAATCATTTAAGTATTAACCCCAAGGTGCTTATAAAAGAAAAACAGGTGGTTAAGGAAGAGCGGCGCATGCGCATTGAGGATAACCCCATTCAGGTAGCGCTTGAAAAGCTTAATGCATCCATGTACCCAGGTTCTAGCTTTGGGTATTCTGTTATAGGCTCTATGGCCGATATTGATGCCTTAAGCAGTAGCAAGCTCATAGATTGGTATCGCTATTGGTATCGTACTCAAAATATATCCTTTTTAGTACAGGGTGATGTGGACCCCAAACAAGTAAAACGCTGGTTTGAGAACTTTACCATTACTCAAAAGCCGCCCAGTAAAAATTTTCATTATCAAAAGATGCTCAATAAGGCAGCAAAATATCATCCTAGTCATTTGGTCTTGAAGAAACCGTATCATGAGCGTGCTATTATTTTTGCCTTTGATGTGCCGGCCATTACTAAGAACAATTTTCGTGATGCTTTAAGCTTGAAGCTGCTTGTCAGTATTTTAAATGGTCGGGAATATGGCGTATGGCGTGATGATTTTACCCAAAATAAAAATCCTCTAGCCACCTTAATGCAAATACAGTATCAGATGCTACAAGAATATGGCCAATCACAACTACTTTTGTTTTTTTATCCAAGCCCTAAGGTTTCCATAAAAATGCTTAAAGCAAAGGTAATAAAAGCACTGGAGGATTTGCAAAAGCAGAACTTTACAGCGGCACAATTACAAATGGCAAAAATGCAATTACGCAGCCAGTATGTTTTTCAGTTAGATAACAGCTTAAATCGCTTATTTTCTCTGGCCCAATTTATCCAGTTGGGCCTTGGTAGCAATTATTGGCAGCAGCGTGAGGATGTGCTTGCTGGTATTGATAATCAAGATTTACAGCGCGTTATCAGCCGTTATTTAATGCCTAAAGATGCCTCTAGTATAGTCTTGACAAAGTAAGCCCTTTTTAGGGCGTATAGGCATATTCACCAGCCTTTTGAACCCAACGGGTGATTAAGCGATTTTGTAGTACACTGTCTTTGGCAATATGATCGCTCAAATCCATTACAATGCTCCATAAGTCTTTATCGCGCAATAAGTTGGCTATTCTAAAGTCAAATGCACCACTTTGTCTGGTGCCTAGAAGATCGCCCTGGCCACGGTATTTTAAATCTTGCTCGGCTAATTCAAAGCCATTTTGCGTATCGCGAATACACTTAAGGCGCATCAGTGTGCTTTGGCTAAGTGTCTGGCCATAAAGCAAAACGCAATAGGCTTGAACATCACCTCGACCAACTCGTCCGCGTAATTGATGCAATTGTGAGAGTCCTAAGCGTTCTGGGTTTTCAATCACCATTAAGTTAGCATTTTTAACATCTAGGCCTACTTCAATGACGGTGGTTGCAATGAGTACATCAATATGACCCTTGGCAAAGTCTTCCATCACGGCTTGTTTATCCTCGGAGGGCATTTTTCCATGAACCATCGCTATTTTTAAGGGCGCAAGTTGCGGTTTTAAATCGTTAAAACATTGCTGACAGGCCTGTAAATCCATTTCTTCGTTTTCTTCAATTAAAGTACACACCCAGTAGACTTGTCCTTTAGCAAGAGCATAGTTTTTGACCCGCTCGATTAAAGTTTGCCGCTTGCTTTGCGCTAAAAGTGTGGTGATGATCTCTTTGCGCATTTTAGGGCGGCTATTAATGGTGGAGATATCTAAGTCAGCATAAAGGCTCATGGCAAGCGTTCTTGGAATGGGGGTGGCGGTCATAATTAAAACATGCGGGCTGAGGGTTTCTTTGGTGCCTTTTTGCTGTAATTGCATTCTTTGCTCAACCCCAAAACGATGCTGTTCATCAATAACTAATAAGCCTAAGTTCTTAAATACAACATCTTTTTGAAATAAAGCATGGGTGCCCACTGCCAGCAATGCCTCGCCGCTAACTAAGGCCGCTTTAGCTTGTTTTTTCTCTTGCGCTTTTTGTTTGCCCGATAAAAATACCACCTTTACATTAAAGGGCAATAGTAGCTCGCTAAGATTATGATAGAGCTGCGTGGCTAAGAGCTCAGTTGGCGCCATCATGGCGCTTTGGATATTTTGTTCAGCAGCTTGGGCAATGGCACAGGCTGCAACAATGGTTTTGCCACTGCCAACATCTCCTTGTAATAAACGCATCATTGCCTGGTTTTGACTGATGTTATGGCTAATCTCATCTATGACGCGACTTTGGCAGGGTGTGCAAGCAAACGGCAGTGCCTTTAGCATTTGTGGTACCATGACCAGACTTTTTGCAATAGGCTGGGCTTTTTTGCCCTGTTGTTTTTTAAACTGCAGCATAAATAATCGGTGCGCCAAGCATTCTTCAATAGCAAGACGACGTTGTGCCGGGTGCGTGCCTTGTAAAATAGACTGTGGGTCAATATCTTTAGGCGGCTGATGGACAATGTTGAGTGCATCTTTTAAAGGACACAGCTGGTGTCGTTGCAAAAGTGCACTGGGAATAAGTTCTAATTGATCAAGTTGCTTGAGATAATCAAGTGCCTGATCCATTGCCTTTTTCCAATGCGCTTGAGTTAGGCCTTGGGTGGAAGCATAGATTGCATTTAGTGTCTGAGGCAGTGGCGGTGGAGCATCGCTAAAAACACGATATTCTGGATGAATCATCTCTAGTCCATCATAACCCAGTCGCACTTCGCCAAAACAGCGACACTGTTGTCCTTCTCTTAGTTGCTGGAGTTGAAATGCTTGAAAATAAAAAAACCGTAAAGTAATACTCGAGCTTTCATCTGACAAATGACAGATCAACATTTTACGGCGTTTATATATCTGTCGAACTTGGGTAATGGTTCCTGAAATAGTAAGATATTGACCAACCTGTATGTTTTTAATTGGGGTAACTTGAGTGCGGTCCTGATAGCCACGAGGTAGATGAAATAAAAGATCAGCTATATTTTTGATGTCTAATTGTAAAAACTTTTGCGCAAGCTGCGGTCCAATACCCTTGAGCTGCAAAAGAGGCTGAAGTAAATTGCCGGTTTCCATAACAAAGCCATACAAGGTTGATAAGAGCAAGTGTATAGAAAAAAACCAAGTCGGTAAAGCGCTTTCAATGCGTGTTTTTTACAGTAGGGTTTTTAAAGTTTTTTCAGAATATGTAGATTGCCTGGTGTTAAAAGGATAGGTTAAGGTATTGTTTTTTTAAAAAAATGTAGTATATCAGTGCCTTACAAGAGATTTGGTTTGTTTTTATACAAATTTTGTGCCTATTTTTTGCAATTTGATTTATTGCTACTATAGTTAGCGGTGCAATTTGTCTTTTTAGGTTTGCGTGTTGTTGAGCTTATAAAGATTTGCATAACCATAACTAAAGGAGAATACCATGAAATTATCATCAGTTAGAGTAGGGGTTGCATTAGGTTTAACAGCAGGTTTGTTTGCTTTTGTAATTGGTCTACTTGCATTAATACTAGATCTCGGTTGGGCGCATGCTTATGTAATTGGAGCAGTGTCTTCTGGATATGCGGGATACTCAGCTACCTTTTCTGGCTCAATTTTGGGCTTTTTGTGGGGCTTTGCGCATTATTTTGTATTTGGCTATCTATTGGCTTTGCTATACAATTTTATTGGCAAGTTTGGTTGCTGCAAATAGAGCAAAACCACGTGATTCTAAAAAGCCCGGTTTCCCGGGCTTTTTTTTACATACGAGTTAAGGTTTCAATGCCCAGTAAGCTAAGGCCTTGGGCGAGGATAATAGCTGTCGCTTGAGCCAGGGCTATTCTGGCAGCCTCTTGAGGGTCACCAATAACTGGGCAGTCTCTAAAAAAGCCATTAAAGCATTCTGCAAGTTGGTAAAGATAGTCACACAGACGATTAGGCATAAGATCCTTGGCAACTTTATCGATCGTTTCGGCAAATTGATTAATTTTTAGCATCAAATCTATTTCACTTTGATGACTAAGTGTGCTGCAAGCGGTGATATTGGCTGTTTGATTTGATTTTTTGAGTATGCTTTGAATGCGCACATAGGCGTAGAGTATAAAAGCTGCAGTATTACCCTCAAAGCGCAGCATCCGTTCATAGCTAAAGGTATAATCCCCTATTCTATTACAAGAAAGGTCAGCATATTTTACTGCGCCAATACCCAGCACTTTAGCGCTTTGATCTATCTCGCCTTGGCTCCAATCAACTTTACGTTCATTGAGTAAAGCCTTTGACTTGGAAATTGCGGTTTCTAGTAGATCTATAAGTTTTTCATTTTCACCAGAGCGGGTTTTGTATTTTTTGCCGTCTTCACCAAGTACAAGGCCAAAGGGAACAAATTCCAGTTCTACAGGGCTTTTTTCTAGGTAGCCTGCTTCTTTTGCACTGGAAAAAAGCAGCTGAAAATGGCCTGATTGTCCCGCATCCACCACATAGATAATACGATCTGCTTTTTCTTCTTCAATACGATGCTTTAAGGCGGTAATATCAGTGCTGGCATAATTGTAGCCGCCATCTGATTTTTGAATTAAAAACGGCATAGGCTCACCTTGACGGTTTTTGCTATCGTTAGCAAAAATACACCAGGCGCCGTCAGATTCTACCGCAATACCGCGTGATTTAAGATCCTTAATAGTTTGATCTAGCCATGGATTGTAGAAAGATTCACCGCGATCTTCAATCTTTACATCTAAAAGACTATAAATATGTTGGTAGGCCTTTTTAGAAATATCGCAAATCATTTTCCAGGCATCAAGCGCTTGGATATCACCACTTTGCAGGGCAACTACAGCTAACTGGGCCCTTTTTTTAAACGCGGCATCTTGCTCAAAGAGTGCTCTGGCTTCTTTGTACCAGGCTGCAAGTTGGCTAAGGGTGGCTTTTGAGTCTGGACCGATAACTTCAGGGTGTTGTTCTCTTAAAAAAGCAATGAGCATACCAAATGAAGTACCCCAGTCGCCAATATGGTTGAGTGCGCACACTTCATGCCCTAAAAATCGCAGTGTTCTAGCCAGTGCATCACCGATAATAGTTGATCTAAGATGGCCAACATGCATTTCTTTGGCAATGTTAGGGGAGGAGTAGTCAATAACAATTTTTTGGCGATTTTTCTCCTTCATAAATTCTAAACTAGGGTTTTCTAGGATATGAATGACACCCTGGCTAAGAAAATCATTACTCAGTGTGATATTAATAAAGCCTGGTCCTTTTATTTCTGCGTTTTGTATCATGGGGTCTTGGCTAATATCCATCGCATCAAGCCAGGTGCTTGCAATATCTTGTGGTTTTTGGCGTAATATTTTAGCTAGGGCCATCGCACTGTTAATCTGATAATGGCCAAATTTCTTAACTGTGGCTGCAGTTATAATCAGCTCATGATCTTTGGCGCTTGGGAAAGCTTTGATGAGTGACTGTTTTGCATGCGTTTTAAGTGTATCAATGAGTGCCATTTTTCGCCCCTTTAGGCCAATATATTATGGGACCGTATTGTAGCGAATATAGCAAATTTTGCAATGGCTTTTAAGCACAAACTACGCGGTTTGAGTAAAGGCTTGATAGACTTTTTCAAAAATATAACCCATATGCACTCGGTTGGTAAGATTAAGCTTGTTAATATCAATGTTGATAGAAGGGTTTTTATGAAAGCCACATTTTTCAACATCTTCAGCATAGGTCTTGTATAGACGATTTAAAGAGCGAATTTCACTAAACTTCCAGCCGCCATCTACTTCCATTTTACGACCACGCTGTTGAATGCGTTTCCAGGCAAGTTCAGGCTTGCCATGCAAAACAATAAGTAAATCAGAAGATGGTAGCTCCTGATTAACTTTGTTAAATTCTGTAGTCAAGAGATCCAGCTCATTGGCAGTTAAAACGCCATCTTGATGAAATTGATGGCAGAAAATAAGGAGATCTTCTGGCAAAGAGCGATCTTTTACGTAGCTATAATCACCTCTTTTGCCTGCTTTGCGTTGCCGGGCGCGGATATTGAGAAAGTGTTTTTGTAATTGGTAACAATAGGTTTTTTTATCGCGGAGAAAATCATTTAGCAAAGGGTTTGCTTCTGGTTTTTCGTAAAGGGCTTTAATGCGAAGGCTTTGGTGCATAATGGCGGTAAGGGTAGATTTGCCAAGACCAACATTACCTGCGACCGTGATGAGCTTTTTGTTTTTCTTAAGGTAGTCCTCTAAGCGGCGCTCGGCATCAATGGCGCGCAAGGTGCCATCAGTTTCAGACATGCTTACCCAGTCTTTTAAGCCAGGAGTGGTGACCCGTAAGTTTAGTTCGCGCACCTTATCGGCAATTTGCTTGGCTGCATTGATTAAAAAGGTATCCATTTCTACTTCATTGTTGGAGTCAATCACCAGGCATGGGCACTTAATATGTTTTCTAACAAAGCTTTCATAGAGGCCGTTAAGTAGTTCCAGGTAATCACGCGGTACTTCTTTTTCGCTATCGCGGCCGCGTTTTTTGATACGGTTGATCAAAGTATCAGTGTTGGCGCGTAGATAAACCATCAAGTCTGGTTCGTCAATGCGGTTGGTCATAAGGTTGTAATTGTTTTGATAGGAGATAAACTCTGCTTCAGACATGTGCGAGAGCACTTTTTGTGCTTTACCAAAAATATGGTAGTCCTCAAAAATAGTTCTATCCTCAAGCACAATACCTCTTGCTTGCTCAATTTTGTGTTGCCGTCTAAGGCGGCCGTTTAAAAATTCTATTTGTGCAGTAAAAGCATGCTGGGTAGGTGCTTTATAGAATGCATCAAGCACCACTGGATCAAATTCCTCAGCAAAGGTGTATATTTCTTCGTCACCATGTTTGTCGGGAAAGCAGTCGAGAAGAATGTCGCGTAGGGGGGAGGTTTTGCATGCCTCAATGAAGGTGGATTTTCCGACGCCAATATTACCCAATACGCCAATTCTTAAGTTTTCTGCAGCTGACATTGCTTTTTCCCTGTGCTTATAATTAAAATCGCACTATTGTACGCTTAGATGATCCATAAAAGAAGGGTGTTATAGAATTTTTTTTGTACTTATTATTCTACGTAAATTTGTATTCTTGGATCGTGTTGCCTTTGGGGTGAAGAGGCGTTATAATGGCCCACAATCAAAAACAAGGTAGCTTCAATATGACAAAAAGTTTTTTTGGGACCGATGGCATTCGTGAAAAAGTCGGTACTATGCCGATGGATAATAATACGCTAACTCACTTGGGTTGGGCTTGTGGTATGGCATTAAATGATGATAAGCCACCGCGTGTGGTGGTGGGTCGTGACACTCGGCGCTCTGGTTATATGCTTCAAGCTTCTTTTATTGCAGGGCTCACCGCCGCTGGAGCAGAAGTAAAGCAGCTTGGGGTTTTGCCCACGCCTGCTGTAGCCTACCTGACTCGCGCGATGATTGCTCAGGTTGGGGTGATGATTACCGCTTCTCATAATTCCTTTGAGTATAATGGCTTAAAGTTTTTTAACCACAAAGGTGCAAAAATTTCTGATCAGCGTGAAGAGGCCATTATACACTATTTGGGTCAGGAAATGAAAATGGTGCCGGTGGATCAGTTGGGTGCTTCTAATCGGATTCGTGATGCCCAGGGGCGATATATCGAGTTTTGTAAGGCATCTTTGCCAAGTTTTTTTAGTCTATATGGTTTAAAGGTCGTTTTAGATTGCGCTCACGGTGCTACCACGACGGTGGCGCGTCATGTTTTTAGTGAGTTGGGGGCTGAGGTGATTTGTATTGGTGATGCCCCGGATGGCTTGAATATTAATCACCAGTGTGGATCGTTGGATATGCGGAGCCTAAAAGATACGGTTTTGGAGCAAAATGCTGATATTGGTATTGCTTTTGATGGCGATGGAGACCGAGTTTTAATGGTTAATCATCTTGGTCACGAAGTAGATGGGGATCAGATCCTGTATATATTAGCCTGTGATTCACAGCGTGAAGGCTTGCTTGGTAAAGGTGGGGTTGTAGGTACGGCCATGAGTAACCTAGGCTTGGAAATTGCATTAAACCAGTTGGGTATTCCGTTTGATCGCACCAAGGTTGGGGATCGATATGTGATGGAACGCTTGCATGAGAAAAATTGGTATATCGGTGGAGAAAGCTCTGGCCATATTATTTGGCTGAGTTCTACCACGACTGGAGATGGTATTGTAGGAGCTTTGCAGGTTTTAGCAGTGATGATAAAACAAGGCAAATCTTTACAAGACTTGTTGCAGGGGTATCATTCTTGTCCGCAGGTGCTGATTAATATTGCGCTTAAAGACAAGCTTACTGCTTTGCAATTGGAGGCGGTGCAAGAGGAAGCGAAGAAAATGACAGCGCAGCTTAAAGATAAAGGGCGCGTTTTAGTGCGGCCTTCTGGTACAGAGCCTTTGTTAAGAGTGATGGTTGAGGCTCATGAGGAAAAAGATGCCAATACCTATGCTAAAGCTCTAGCTGAAAATATTCAAACTCGTATGACACAAGAGGAGCTCGCATGAGAAAGTCGATTATTGTTGGAAATTGGAAAATGAATGGCAGTAGTGCTCAAAATAAGGCACTTGTTAGCGCTATTGTTGCTGCTAAGCGCAAAGGTGAGAGTGCGGTATGTGTGCCTTTTCCTTATTTGGAGCAAGTAAAAAACCTAACTTTGGATAGTTCAGTTGGTTTTGGTGCTCAGGATGTAAGCGTGCATGAATCAGGTGCTTATACCGGTGAGGTTTCGGCTTCTATGCTCAAAGATATGGGTTGTCATTATGTTATTGTAGGGCATAGCGAGCGACGTACCCACCATCAAGAAAGCAGTCAAATGGTTGCACAAAAAGCGCAGCAGGTGATCGATCATGGCATGTGCCCGATTATTTGTATTGGTGAGCGATTAGAAGAGCGTGAATCCGGTAGTACCAAACGGGTTTTAAAGGAGCAGCTTACGCCACTCTTGACCTTGCTTGCAACAAGTGGTATGATTGCGCCCATTCTTGCCTATGAGCCGGTTTGGGCTATAGGTACTGGCTTGGTTGCAACCGTGGGCCAAGTGGCAGATGCGCATCACTTTATTCGCCAGGAGGTGGCAAAAGTGGATGCGGTACTGGGGGATGGGGTACGGATTTTATACGGTGGTAGTCTCAAGCCGGAAAATGCTGAGGCTATTTTTGCGATAGAAGACGTGGATGGTGGATTAATTGGTGGCGCATCCCTTGATGCAGCGTCTTTTTTGTCCCTAATAGAACAAGCGAGGTAAAACGATGCAATCGATTATACTGATGATACATATATTGGCAATAATTGCCTTAATAGTCTTAATCTTAATTCAGCAAGGAAAAGGCGCAAACATGGGGGCAGCTTTTGGAAGTGGCTCATCGGAAAGTTTTTTTGGTAGTGGTGGGGCTGGGTCCTTTATGGTTAAGCTTACTGCTATTTTTGTTTTTATCTTTTTTGCAACGAGTATTTCTTTGGGCTATATGTCTAAGCAGCAATCAAAAATGGAAAACACTATACAGGTTCAGCAAAGTGCGCCTATAAGTCTTCCTAAAGATAGTGCTTTGCCAGTGCAAACGCAAAACTCAAAGACGGATAAGTAGATATCCTATGGCCGACGTGGTGGAATTGGTAGACACGCTATCTTGAGGGGGTAGTGGGCGAAAGCCCGTGCCGGTTCGACTCCGGCCGCCGGCACCATTTTTTACATACAAATAAAGAGAAAGAAGATGAAC
>CACEWE010000014.1 GCA_902563055.1 uncultured Gammaproteobacteria bacterium
TTCTTAAAGCAGGGGATTTTTCCATAGCACACCAATGAAAACTTGGTGCAATTACAGCTCTAATGGCAAAAGATATAACTTTCCAGTCAGATAATCCATCTTTACACATAAACAAGAAACCAGTAGCAAGGTTTAAACAAAGAATGTTTATTCTAGACTTTCCCATTGCTTCTATTATTTGCGGCCCTGGATGTAATGTGGGATTTCGTAATAAATCTCGATTAACTTCTGCTGTATCATGTAACATTATAGCCCCCTTTTATGCACATATAATATTAGTATATGGCTATTATACCACAATAAAACAATAAAGTAAATATATTTTTATATTATTATGTGAGTACCATTGTATGTTTATTTATAATTTTTTAGCTAATACGGGGCAGGGCGGGAAAGGAAAAACTTATTTTTTACAATATATTTTATTTTATGATTAGATCCTTGAATACTTTATTCATCTTCACCTTCTGCAGGGTCTGCAGAGATGCCTACTGTTACACCAGAGAGAGCTAGTGGCGATTGAGGTTGAGAAGCTTGAGAAGCTTTACAAAAGGGAGTTAAGCTTTGTGCTTGATCAGGCGTATCTTTAGCCTCGTTAGAAGAGCTGGGGATCTTCAATTTCCTTTCAGCATCTGCTAGCATATGAGCATTTTCTATTTGAATGATTTGAAAAAGACATCTATATAAGCAGTTGTTTTGGATTTGCTTCGTCTTTTCTTCAAAACCATTCTTTAGATCTCTTAGCTTTATGATTAGATCAACATACTTAGTTTTTAGCACTCTCTGTTTCTCTATTTCTGTTAAAATTTCTTTATTACAAAAAGCTGAAATAAAAGCCTCTAAAATTGCACCACTACGCGCGTTATAGTGAACCTTATTATTCTTATACTTAAGGAAATCTAATGGATTTTGAACTTCGTTTTTAAATCGTATTTTTATTGCTGTATCAATATCTAATTTAGACTCATTATAATGCCTTATCATGAATAATAAAGCATCCCTAAGCTTCTTTTTTTCAATTAGTTCATGGCCACCCATTGGACAAAAATATTTGTAAAGCTCATTTTCATAGTTTTTTCTTTGTTGAGTTAGCTTAGCTTTAGACATCCTTTTAGGTGAACCAATAGCTTTAGATCTAGCTGGCCTCTTAGCAGTTATTCTTGGGCTATCTTTTCTAGATGGTTTTGGCTTCGACAACACCTTTTGTATGATATCTTCATTTACAGAATAATATTGTGGAGGTGGAACAAATTGATCTTGATTGTTATCATCGCTATCGCTACCATTACCACAAACAACAGGAGCGTCACAATCACCATCACCATCAGACTCTGAGGCCGAGGAAACATCTGCGTCGGGATCACTATAGGGTTTAAAGTCGCGTATGGTAATCCCTTTTTTTTTTAATAAGGCCTTCAAATCTGCTTTTTTATCTCCCTCATAAGCTTCATTTATAAGAATATGCAATTTATCTATAGCAGTAGGTGGGGTTTGATTGAGTTTATTTGCATATAAAAACCTAATTAAAGCCTTACCTATCTCCTTTGGAAAAGTTTTGCTTTTTGGTTCCGTAATTGTAATTTCTGGTTTAGATTTTCTCTTTAGAAAATTATGAAACTTTTGATTATCTTTACTTTGATCTGTTGTTAAATACGTATTTAATTGCTCAACAGTTGTTTCAAATTCCATTTTTTGTCCAAATTAATGCTGACTTATTAAATATAATTATAACATAATGCAAAAATTAAATCAACTCAATTGTTGTATATTTTTCATTGATATTTGTTAAGTAAGAATCGAAAATAGCAATATTGAATAAAGTATATCTTTTTGTATGGAAAATGATGTATGTGTATTAGTGGAGAACTAGATAGTTACGTCTCTTATATTTATAGCAGAGGAGGGCTTTTAATTATCGTTATAATCTTTTCTGATGATAAGGTTAGTGTATAAAATAAAGCTATTGAATCAATGTCTGTTTTAAATTCGCTGCCTATATCTAATTCGAACTAAAAACTTTACTATTTTTCTGCTGCACCATACAAGCTTACTGAACTTTTCGGCTCTGTAAGTTCTAGGAGTTTATCTTGCAAAAAATTTTCGTAAAAAGCGTAAAAAGGACGACAATTTCTTTGACAAAACCCGACAACACCAGTTGGATTCGAATACTTTTTATTCCATTCAGTCTTTATTGATTCTAATTCACTTTTGAAATCTGTTAGATTCACTTGTCTCTCTTTAAAACACACATTTAAAAATGCCTGCAATACTGCGTGTGTTTTTGAATCGCGAATTTTTATCTTAACGCTTGGAGTAAGATGAGCACCTTCACCATCGCCTTCCTGCTGCAATTGCGTTACTGTAGCAATGCGATCTAGTATAAAATGTTTTCCTTCTTGAAAAACCCCATATCCATATTTGTTGTATTTTGGGGGTTTATCTACCTCTAGTAGGGCTTTTAAATTTGAAGTTTTATCATCACGAGCACTTTCCTGTGCATTTTCAATATAGCTTAACAAAATTTGTAAATTATCCTCTAATACACGTCTATTTACCTCTTTATCCTGTAAACTATTTCGTATTTGTTTAATTATCTCATGTTTTGCACTCTCTATATCAGTCTGCTCTTCATCTCTTGAGGGAACTTGTCTCTGAGCCTGAAGCGCAGCTAGTTCATTTTCTAGTTGTGCTTTGGCAGCTTTTAACCTAGCAATCTCTCCTTGCTGACGAGAGTTCTCGCGCTCTGTTTGCTCAGCAGCAGCACCAGCTCTTTGTGGTGGTGGTGGCGGGGGGGTACCTAAAGGACTGCCTGGGCTATCTTTTCTTTGTAGCATTGCTCCTTCTGACTTCGATCGTGGTTTTTGTCCATCTGGTGTTAGTCTTGCTGCTCTTGCTGCTCTTTCTTCTTTTGATAAATGATTAGTCTGATTCTCCTTGCTAAGAAAAAAAGCTAAAGCTTTTTCATAATAAGTTTTAACACCAGGCCGTAGCGAGCCTGCACCTCTACCGCCGCCATCTTTACCATCACCTTCTGTTTGTCGTGGTAGCGATGTTGCGCTTCCGCCTCTGCCATTTTGTGGTGCTAAGCCTGTCTTGACTACTAGTGATGTTTCTGGTGGTGGTGAGCCTCCACCACCTCTGCCAGCCTGATCTCGGCCTCTGCCTCTGCCAGACCCAGCGCGGCCTCTGCCTCTGCCAGACCCAGCGCGGCCTCTGCCCCCAGCAGGGTTTCCAGCTGCATCATCCCCCGTCCCAGCCAAATTTAACCCATGATTAGTTAGACTCCTAATCTTTTTATTGAATTCTGCTTTAATAGATTCATTCATGGACGCATACATCTCATGAAATACTTTTTTGAATTTATGAGGACTTGAATATAAATTTTTCAAATCCATTAAGAACTTATCTTTATCATCCTCATGCATAGCTTTATAAATTAGATTGTATATCTTGATTAATTTTGTTTTATCATCTTCAATGTCTAAATGACCTTGAATAGAATCAAACATTTTCCCTCTCTTTTGTATGATATCGTTGGATACTATTTGTTTTTCTGGCTCAACGATATCATTAATAAATGTACCCCCATCCTCTTCAATTAAGTCTTCAAATAAATTATGATTTCCAGTTCCCGTATCGTAAACGACTTGAATAATAATATCAAAAGCGGCCTTAGGCTTTACTAAATTGGTCCTTTTCACTCGTGTTAATGGCATAATTCTATTCTCCTACCGGCTTTATAGGGTGATAATTCTTGCTCAGGCTGCTTCTCAGGCTGATCAGGCTGCTTAGTAGAAATTGAAGAAAATGCATAACTTTTGCTATTATATATTCTTTCAATATATTGCAAAAGCATACCTTCATCAATTACCATACTGGTACCTTCAGCAATTAAAGTAATAACAAATTTTACTCCATTTTTAAATAATGGATCAAACATTTTCTTATCTATTTGATTAAAATAATTCTTGTCTAAAATAGTTTTAATTATAACAAGCCATCTTTCATAGCTATCTATTGGATATACATCAGCATCCTCTTTCAATACATCCTCTAGTACATCGAGTTTTTTTTCCATTATAGCCTTTTCTACACTTTTTTTAATGACATTTTTACCAGTTATTTCTAGTACGTTTTGTGGTGTTATATTTTTTTTGTCATATTCGTTAACATAGTGGTAAAATTCTCCCCAATTTTTTTCTTGACTGACTAACTCTATCGCTTCAACTTTATCATTAAGATCATTATAACTGTTTTCTAATTTTTCAAGTTGAGCTTGAAGTTGCATATTTTGTTCTTGTAAATCAGTCAATTCTTTTTTACTTTCATCTTTACTTCTATTTTCGTTATGTCCAAGTACCAAGAATCTTACAGCAACAGTACTAAGTAAAATAAATATAAGCGTTGGTTGATTTTTACTTAACGTATCTATGAGCCATCTCATCATATATTTAACCCCTATAAGCGCTTGGATCGGCACCTTTTTTTGTCGGAGAATCCATATAATTTTTTTTGATATATTCAAAAAGCAATTCTTGATCAATTGTTATATGGGTGTCATCAGCAATTAAAGTAATAACAGATTTTACTCCATTTTTAAATAATGGATCAAACATTTTCTTATCTATTTGATTAAAATATTCCTTGTCTAAAATAGTTTTAATTATAACGAGCCATTTTTCATCGTCATCTGTTGGATATACCTTAGCATCCTCTTTCAATACATCTTTTAGTACATCGAGGTTTTTGTTCCTTATAGCCTCTGCTACGCTATCTCTAATGACTTTTTTACCAGTTATTGCTAGTGTGTTTGGTGGTATTATATTTTTTTTGTCATATTGGGTAACATGGTAGCAAAATTCTCCCCAATTTTTTTCTCGTTGCGTTTCCCTTATTTGGCTTAGTTGCAAGGCCTGGTTATATTCATCACCACCCATCACTATCGCGCCCCGTCTGCGCTGAGTTCTTTCTACTCCTTGTATTGGTCCTTCTCCACTCCCATCTGTGGCGGGGTGAGTTGTTGCAGAAGTTTTAGCTTGTACTTTCTCTTTCAAACTCTTGGCAGCACGTTCTGCACGATCAGCTACTTTTCTAGCCTCCGTAATATCAAGGGTATGTTGTTTTAACAATGGGGCAATTGCGGCTGAAGCTCCCTCCAATCGTGAAGTTATTGCCTCTTTGAGGCGATCACTTTGACGTTTCTGACATTCAATTGCTGCATTCATTCGAAATATGAAGTGGATTGGGCCTTGATCGAGTGTAAGTCCCATCATTATTGCTAAATTTACTAATTGCGCTAAATCTATACCTTTTGCATCTATTTTTCCACTTCTTATTGCGCTCTCTAGTGATTGTAACAACTGTTCTCTTAAATTCTCAGTTTCAACCACAGAAGTTTGATAAGAGACTTTTCCTTGCCTTGCCTCAACTAATCTATGCTCTCTTTCTGTTTTTTGAGCTTTCATTCGTAATTTCTTAATTTCTGTTACCTCTTGTTCTGCAACTCTTGCTGCATCTTTTGCTTGTGTTAAGCTCTTAGTTAATTCTCTTATTGCTATATAACTATTACAAGAATACTTTAACCTACTGAAATCTCCATCTTGAGTATATTGTTTTATTGCACAAATGAGTGCTTTTTTATGGAAACTGGCATCGTCTTCTTGAGTGGATATTTCTTCTAAAGCAGCATTTAAATTCTTACACCAAGATTCAGCAAAATCTATATCAGGCTGAAATCTTGTAATGTTTTGTTTATTAACCGTTGTTGGTAAATCACTGGGCGCGTAGGATCTATTAACAGTCTCGCAAAAATGGCCCAGGTCACTATCATCGAAACCATTGAAAAGTTCAAAATCAAAAATGATATGATTTATATACTGGCTCTCCTGCCATTTTTTTATTATTTGCTGTGTTTTTTCTGCTTCTATTTGTTGTTCTCTTTCTACTTCTCTTTTTTTCTCTTGTTGTTCAGTTATAAAGCTATAAAGCTTATCAAATTCAGGGAAGTTGTTTTCGGAAGCATAAAACCTACATTGTTCCTCTAACATATTGAGAATCTTGTCTATTGTAGTCATATTGGTGCTACTTGATTGACTAAGATATTGTTTTAAGAGTAATTTTAAGCCTTCTATTTCTCTTGGTAACTTTTGAGTTTCTTCTATTTCTTGTTGTGGCTTTTGAGGCTTCTCTGAACTACTAAATTTTAGACATCTTTCAACTCTTTTCTCTTTGCTTGATTTTGGTGATGTTAGTCGATAGCTTTCGTCTCTTTCCTTAAATTTTCGCCTTGAGTTGATCAAATCTTGCTTAACTGGGCGATCATCATCTGTATGCCGGTTTCCATTTGAAGTTTTCTGTTGTCTTTTATATCTGCTGATGGTTTTTTTAAAATTTTGTATCTCTAGGAATATAGCATTAATTATCTCGTTAAGATGGTTTCTTCCTGGTATCATTTGTTTTACATTCCTCTGATTATAAATCCAATGATTATTAATTCTCAATGTACTTTCTTCATCTAATCTTTCAGATAATCTTACCAAATCCTGTAAAGTTACTCGTAGTTCACTTAATTCTTTTATAACCCTTTCTTTATTTTCATCATCATATTCAAGTGGGTATAGAGTTTTGCGAAAGATCATGTCCGGATATTTAGAACGATAGTATTTTTCTAACAATGCTTGCTCTTTTTCGATATCCTGTTCTCGTTCACTTCTTTGATCAGTAGAAACGAATCCAGCTTGAGATGATGTCGAGCTATCTGAATTTGTTTTAGGTGGACTTGCTGGAGATTCTTTTGCTTTTGTTGATCTAAGTTTTTTTTTAATCTCAGCCTTAATTTCAATTTTTTCTATTAATATCTTCATCATAAGTTCTTTTAACACATTCGCGCTTGAATGTGTTCTAAAATCAAGGCGTTCAAATTTTTTATATAAATCGATTAACCATTCATCAGTAACACTTTTGGCGGAAAGAGCTTTAAAACCTCCATCCCTCTCAATAGGTTCAATATTAGTAACCAAGGTTCTTAGTTCTCGATTTAGTTCTCGATGGCAAGGCTGCTTGATGCTACCGTTCAATATGTCATAAATATTTTCTATAAAACGCATAGCTTGATCACGATTTCGCTGTCCACTTTTAAAAGTATGAATAAGTTCTGTTACTCCTGGCATAACACCTTTACCCTATATTTTTATAGATAGATCATTATAACATAAAAGCATATTAATCGTCAAGATAATTTTACAAAAAAATATATAAATAAATATGATTCGTACAGAATTATAGTTATTGTTTTTTTTCGATAAATGCACTTTCCTTTAGCAGAAAAGGTTTACTCTACTCAAGCATTATTCACTATTCTTTTTGTTTTTTTTTTGGATTGATGATAAGGCTAGCCTTGCTGTTTTTATCCTGACCTAGCATCGCCGCTTGTACAAAACCCTTAAATAAAGGATGACCCTCTAGCGGGTTAGAGGTAAACTCTGGATGAAATTGTGCTGCAATAAACCATGGATGGTCTTTGATGCTGATTATTTCAACTAATTTTTTATCTGCTGAAAGACCCGCAATTTCCATGCCAGCCTCACTTAAAGCTTTAACATATTCATTATTAACCTCATAACGATGACGATGACGCTCTTTAATACTATCTTGTTTATATAAACTATGAACTTTAGAGCCTTTTTCTAAATGGCACACTTGCGCTCCTAAACGCATAGTCCCGCCAAGATCACTATCTTTAGTGCGCTTATGGGTATTGCCATCATGATCTAACCATGAAGTGACTAAATCTATAACTGGATGCGCTGTTTTAGAATCAAACTCACTGCTATTGGCATTTTTTAAACCAAGTACATTCCTGGCAAATTCAATAATAGCAACCTGCATTCCCAAACAAATTCCAAAATAGGGCATATTGCGCTCTCTGGCATATTGCACGGCCTTAATTTTACCCTCTGTACCGCGCATACCAAAACCACCAGGAACCAATAATCCATCAACCGCATCTAGCGCAGAGGTATCTTTTTCTAGACTTTGTGCATCAATATATACAATTTCAACAGCACAACGATTATGAATGCCGGCATGAATTAAAGCCTCATTAACCGATTTGTAAGAATCCGTTAAATCGGTATACTTACCAACCATACCAATTTTTACTTGATGCTGCGGATGCTTCAATGCATAACAAACACGCTCCCATGCTTTTAAATTCGCTGAACGCACCGGCAAGTTTAACTGCGACACCACGCAAATGTCTAATCCTTGCTGATGATACTGTAAAGGAATTTCATAAATATGCTTTACATCCTCAGCACAAAAAACCGCCTTTTCTTCTACATTGGTAAAAAGCGCAATTTTACGTTTTTCACTCTCACTCATCGCCACACTAGAACGACATAAAAGCACATCAGGCTGTATACCGATAGAGCGTAACTCCTTAACCGAGTGCTGGGTTGGCTTGGTTTTTAATTCACCTGCCGTTTTTATATAAGGTAGTAAGGTTAAATGCATATATAGGGTATGGTCTGCTCCAAAACGTACCCGCATTTGTCGAATAGCCTCTAGAAAGGGTAGGGACTCTATATCACCCACCGTGCCACCAATTTCAATTAAGGCAACATCAAAACCAGCACTTGCAGCTATCACCCGATTTTGAATTTCATCGGTAATATGCGGAATCACTTGGATGGTTGCACCAAGATAATCACCACGACGCTCTTTTTCTATGACACTTTGATACACCTTGCCAGTGGTAAAATTATTTAGCTTAGACATGCGCGTACTAATATAACGCTCATAATGCCCCAAGTCTAAATCTGCCTCGGTTCCATCTTCTGCAACAAAAACCTCGCCATGCTGAAAAGGACTCATGGTGCCTGGGTCTATATTAATATAAGGGTCGAGTTTTAAAATGGTTACTTTTAATCCGCGAGCCTCTAAAACCGCAGCAAGTGATGCCGCGGCAATACCCTTGCCTAAAGAAGAAACCACACCGCCGGTGATGAAGATATAACTCGTTGAAGAAGTCCTTGGCGAAGCTGCCATAGTGTATTATCCATTATACATACCATAATGTATTAAGATATTAGCAGATGCACCAGCTGCACTCAAGCAAAACAGCCAAAATAATATTGCTTCACTTGCAAAGATTGCGCTTTAAAAATGCTTACTAGCACAAGTAACGTCAATGCACTCATTAATCCAATACTAAAAAGGGCAGGGTGTTGGTAATCAAAATCCACCGGCGCCTTAGCTAAAGTCCATTTTTTTACAAAGATTTTGTGCAGTAACTAGCGTTTTACAGAGCCTACTCAAAGCCCAGACCTAATTCCCTTTCTAGAAAATCCTGAAAATTCAATTGTCTTGCAAGAGGAGGAGGAGGAGGAGGTGAAGATTTTAACTTTGGTGCAATGCAGGTAACTGCTGCAAACTTATCCAAATGCAATTTTTGGGCTTTTGAGGCTTTACCCTGATCTATTTTTCTAATCTGAGCTCTGCAGTATCTACGCCATGCTTTTATCGTTTTCTTATCAGACCTATACTTGACTATTGTTTTGTATGATTCTGTTACATATAGAAAATTACGAAACAAGTGTATTTTTATGTCTTTCAGATTTTTCTTGATGCCGTTAATTTTTAAAAATACCCGCCTAGCATTTTCATTGTCTTCATAAAAAGATTGCATTGCGTTTATAAGCGCATTAGGTCGCGCTTGTAATTGGTGAAATCTTTCTGTTGTGTAGGGTCTAAAAGCATCTTGATGAAATCCGTAAGGACCGCCGGCTTGGAGAATGTCTGTAATCATGTTTGTACCTGTTTTTTTATACTTGTTTAGTCAAACATGAAATGAAACACCTGTCAAATTGTTTACAAAAAATTATTCTTATAAGAAGTATTCTTTATGAAAATAGACTGTACTAATAAGCATAAATAAAAGACGCAGGCCAGAATGGCACAAACCTTATCTCATCGTTTATATTTAAAAATTTATATTTTATGAATTTATAACTTTATCCCTACAGGGCAAAAACAAAGCCACGCTCACAAGTAGCACTAATGCAACTACTAAACCAATGCTAAAAAGGGCAGGGTGCTGGTAATGAAAATCCGCCGGCGCCATAAAGCCAAAGCCCATTACTATTAATAAACTCACTATTCCAAGACCACTGACCAATACCATGCCAAAAGTTCCACCGGGCACAGCAAATTTTCTTGGCCTCTCTTTGGTACTAAAGCGTAATTTAATAGCTGCTGCAAAAATCAATAAGTACACAATAATCGCCATCTGCGCAGTAAGTGCAGATAGCAACCAATAGGCCTGGTTAAAATCAAAAAATGCAAAACAGCTTGATAATACGACAAAGGCGATGCTTTGAATGATAAATAAACGTATCGGCGCGCCATGGGCGTTTTGTTTACACAGGCTTTGTGGAATAATGCCATCTTGCGCTGCAATCATCATGCCGCGCGCCGGAGCAAGCATCCATACACTCATGCCACCAAGACCACCAAGAAAAATCGCTACCGCAATCCATTTGCTTAAAAACTCTATGTGAAAAGCCCTTAAAAAATAAACATAAGCATCCATCAAGGAGGCCGCTAAATGCAACTGATCTTTGGGTATAACCATAGCAATAGCCAAAGCGCCACCAATTTGCGTCAATAATATAACAATGGTTGCAAACGTTAATGCGCGCGGAAAATTACGTTGTGGTTTTTTAACATCCCCAGCGTGTACCGCTGTAACTTCCATGCCAAATAAACCAAATACCAAACCCGTGAGTATACTTAAATCGCTAATATGATTAAGTTTTGGTAAAAAATCTACAGCATGAAAAGAAATGGCCATCGGCTTATGAAGATGATACCACCCATAAGCTAAAGCGATAATAAAAAATATCGGCAATAAAGAACCCAGCCATGCAGTAATATTGCTCACAATACTATTTACCTTTACCCCAAAACTATTTAAAAATGTTGCCAACATAAAAAGTAGAGTGCTTAAGAGTAATAGTGTAAAACGATGTGCTACAATATTGGGGTTTATGACATAACAAAGCGTAGTCGCTAGGAAAATACAGATACTTGGAAACCAAACGACATTGTAAAACCACTGACACCAAATAGCCACAGTTGCGCAGCGCAAACCAAACGCTTGTTTTATCCATACATAAAGACCACCGCTTTCTGGCCAACAACTAGCAAGCTCTGCACACACCAGGGCACTTGGAATAAAAAAACATAAACCCAAAAAAAGATAATACACAACAATACTTGCCCCATACATCGCGCCAATTGGAAGTGCCCGTAAACTATCTATGGCAACAATGGTCATTAAAGCCAAAGATATCCAACCCATTTGTCCTTTAGATTGTACTGAATTCATGTGTTTTCCTTGGTGTTTTGTATCTGTTGTAATAAAGGCATTATACTTTTATAACCATTGGCGCCTTCACGCATGCAGCGCGCAACCCGACCTATAGTGGTAATACTCATCCCCGTATCCTTTGCAATAGTTCTATAAGGTATGCCTTGTTCTAATAAGGGTAGAATATGCAATCGCTCTGCCAAGGCTTGAAGCTCACTGGGGGAGCAAAGATCTTGCAGTAATGCTTGAATAACCGCTTCTGAATCTAATTGAGATAAAAGAGTCGCAAGGTTTTTTATTAAACGTGGCTTGGTTTGATGTGGCTTCATATTGTTCTATCGTATTAGTTCGTTGATACATTATGACGAATGTATTTATAAAGTCAAGTAGAAATGACTGTATAAAACAAAATGCAAATAGACTCAATATAGATATTTATAAAGTAAATGCACAATACACTTTTTTATTAGCTTTTTTTTGATATTTCTGATTACTAATCTATACTTAACAGTAAGTACAAATAGCGAGGGTAGAATCATGTATTTCGACGAAATAAAAATTAGACTAAACGAATTAGATAAAAATACCTATGAAAAAGAAATAAATGCTGAACTGCAGACAATTTTTGCTGAACATGAATATAAAAAGCAAGAATTACTCCGCTGTGTCAGGGCTATGTCTTTAGAGCCAAATGCAAAAAGTTTGTTTGGTTTGGCGTGTTACTTTAGTAAGGAACCTAGAGCAAGAGAGCGTATTAAAAAAAACTTTCCATACGTAATGGAGCATGATAAGACTCAGACGCTCTCCATTGATAAAAGTATCCTTACAGGAAAAACTTCTATAAAGAACCCATATTTACTGGTTGAGTATGAGTGCGATAAGAAAAGAGCAATGCAAACAGTAGAGCACTACATAGACTGCTTAAAAAAAGAAACCAAGAAAATAGAAATTGATCAAGAGCTTGAAAAATTACTCACCTCTTTACCCAATTATGCCAAAAGAGAGCTGAGTTCCTATATATATGAATTAATCGGCAAAGATCGTGCATTGGAAGACACAAGAGAAGTTAAGTATCTTATTGGCTTATTGTGCACAGGCACTAAGCTAAGTTTTCCAAAAGCATTTCTTAAAAGATTGCGTAAAAAGTTAATAAGAAAATAATGTTTCATGCATATTTTGCTGTTCTTTGAATTAAATAGATTAAGCAAACTCAACTACCAGTAGCTATAAGCTTATCTAGCATGCCCGAGAAGGGCGATGGCATGTACAAGTTCCTTATAAATCCTTAATTCAAAAAATGAAAGCTTAGCTTACATTCTTCCAAAATATTCTTGTCTACCTAGTTATTAAGCTGCGCGTGTACACAGCACTGCACATGCTGCGAAATGCATTACAAATGAAAATGAGCACGCTTACGGCTTTTTTTTTGAATAAGAAAGCCAAGAAATGAAAAACCACACCCTAAAACCCTGTGGATAAAAAGTTATCCACAGAAACTTATCCACAAAAAGTTTTCCACAATATCTGTGGATAAGATTGTGGGTAAGCTTTGCATAAGGATTGAAAAGAGAGAAATTAAAAGGATTTATCTTAAAATGAACAAATTTTAAACAGGTCAATTTCTCAATCGAGTCGGGGTATTTTGCGCTTACTCTGTAAGTATGATCTTAAAAGCATATCTTGTTGAATTTATTCAATTAATATTTTATTTTGACAGGGTTTTTTATGGTTGCAACTTCGAAAGTTATCTATATTAAAGCGCTGTTAAATATTAATTTGGAATCATCTATCGCGAATAAGCCTTAGACTATTTTTATGAGATTTGATTTTGTGGATAAATTTATCAAATATTGGCAGTTTTTCTTTTTTTGCTATGTTTTTTATTTTTTTAATGAAAGCTGCATTTAAGCTGCGCTCTATGCTGTATCCTGGCAAAAATTATGCTATGATTTTTGCAAATTTTTAGTTTCTAAATTCAATGCACACATCTATAGAACAAAAACGAACCATTATTAGCCCTGCAGTTTTAAAAGACCAACTTCCTCTAACGCAACTAGCCCAGCAAAATGTTGACACCCATCGCCAAGCTATTTTAGATATTATGAAACAAAAACAAAACAAGCTTCTTGTTGTGGTGGGCCCATGCTCTATCGACAATCCTCAAAGCGCCTTAGAATACGCCAAACTCTTAAAAAAAGCCCAAGAAGAGTTTAAGGATCATCTCCATTTAGTGATGCGGGTGTATTTTGAAAAACCACGCACCAAACTTGGCTGGAAAGGTCTTATTAACGACCCGCATCTTAACGATAGCTTTCATATCAACGAAGGGCTTTTTGCTGCGCGAGAATTGCTGCTTGAGATTAATCAACTTGGCATAGGATGCGCTACGGAGTTTCTTGATGTTAATATACCGCAATATATGGTAGACCTCATTTCTTGGTCGGCCATTGGTGCTAGAACCTGTGAAAGTCAAATCCATCGTGAGTGTGCCTCAGGACTGCCCACTCCAGTAGGATTTAAAAACCGCAGTGACGGTGCAATTGAACCGGCTATTAACGCCATGCTTGCTGCGGCCAGATCACACCACTACCTTGCCATCAATGACCAAGGAGCCTTGGCAATTTTTCAAACCAGCGGTAATGCCAATAGCCATATTATATTAAGAGGCGGGCAAAAACCTAATTATAGTGCAGAGGATATTTCCTACACGCTAGAACAACTCCAAAAACACAACTGTTTGAACAAAGTTATGATTGACTGCTCACACGGTAATGCGCAAAATGATTATCGTAATCAAATGCAGGTTGTTGATGCTGTTTCTAGATATATGCAAAAATCTGATCATTCTATATTAGGTCTGATGTTAGAAAGCTATATCCAAGAGGGCAAACAAACCCTAGATCAGCTTAACTATAAACCAGGAAAAAGCGTAACCGATGCTTGCATTTCATGGTCTATGACCTATGATGCATTAGCCCATTTACATCAGAACGTTCAACAAAATACTCCTCTAGCACAAAAGGAAACTCAATATGCAAGCGACACTCCATAAAGATAAAATCAAAGTTCTTTTATTAGAGGGGGTTGATCCCAGCGCCAAAGACATTTTCACTCAAGCAGGATACAACAATATAGTTCTTGCCAAAGAAGCCCTAAGTGATGAGGCCCTTATTGAGGCACTCAGAGATACCAAAATACTTGGTATTCGCTCACGCAGCCAGGTTTCTCAAGCCGTCATAGAAGCCTGTGCACATCTCTTAGCTATTGGCTGCTTTTGTATTGGCACCAATCAAGTAGATCTTGATAGTGCAAAAGGGCAGGGCATCCCTGTTTTTAATGCCCCATATGCCAATACCCGCAGTGTTGCCGAATTGGTACTTGGTGAAATGATCCTTTTAGCGCGTAAAATTCCTCAAAAAAATGCCTTGCTACACCGTGGGGTTTGGAAAAAAACCGTCGCTGGCAGCCATGAACTGCGCGGTAAAAAACTAGGTATTATTGGCTATGGCCATATCGGCAGCCAACTGAGTATTTTGGCTGAGCACATGGGCATGCAGGTTTTTTATCATGATATCGCCCACTGCCTGCCTCTTGGCAACGCTAAAAGTCTTAAAAGCAAGCAGGAGCTCCTTGAAACCGCAGATGTTGTTTCCTTACATGTTCCTGAAAACAAACAAACCCACCACCTTATCGATAGTAAAGCGCTTTCGATGATGAAAAAAGATGCAATTTTAATCAATGCATCGCGCGGCCATGTGGTGGATATTGATGCACTGGCCGAAGCTTTAAAAGATGGCCATATTTCAGGTGCGGCAATTGATGTGTTTCCCAAAGAGCCTAAAACTGCCGATGAAGCCTTCCAAAGCCCATTAAAAGGATTCGATAATGTTATTCTTACCCCGCATATTGGTGGCTCCACCCGTGAAGCACAACACAATATCGGTATTGAAGTAGCCACCAAGCTTGTTCATTATAGCGATAACGGCACCACCCAAATGGCTGTAAACTTTCCCATGGTTAATTTACCACACCTGGATAAAATGCTGCGCTTTTTACATGTACACCACAATCAGCCTGGCGTACTTGCCGCTATTAACGAAGTCTTTACCGAAAATGGTGCCAATATCACCGGGCAATACCTGCAAACCGAGGGTGATATTGGTTATGTGGTCATGGACATAGAGCCCAAAGGCGATGCTAAAACGTTATTGCATAATCTTAAAAACATACCTGGCACGATTCGTTCTCGGATGCTTAACCCTTTGCCTTAATAGTTTGCTTTGTTGATTTAAACCCATCTATCCTTTAAGATACTTTTTTCATAGCTGGAGCATTGGTGCATATTATCAAACTTTGCCCACTTAATGGCATAAGCCTTTCTCTTTTTAAAAAAGGCTTAAGTGATTATAAAAAGGCACAATACCAATCAGCAATTTTGTATTTTGAGTCCGTTTTAATAAATGAGCGTTGCGCAATAGCCGCCTACTATTATCGCGGCAAAGCTTATGCACACCTTGGTCAATATAAAATTGCATTTGATAATTATATAAAAGCCATGAGAATTCAAAAGCACCAGTCCTTATGGAACGCCTGTGCAAATATTCAATATAAGCTGAAAAACTACCAAGGTGCACTTGAATATTATAATCGTGCAATTGCAATGAACCCCAAAGAATGTAGCTATTACATTAATAAAGGCGACACACTGCGTAAATTAGGCAACTATAATCAGGCACTAGAAGCATACAAGCACGCTTTAGCCCTTAAAAGAGATTGCGCCGAAACTTACCAATCTCGCGGATCTTTATATCTAGAAACCAAAGCATATGAACTTGCAATTTGTGATTATCATACTGCTTTGAAATTAAACCCTAATTTAAATGGAGCTCAGCAAAACTTAGCAAAAGCAAAAGTACAACTTAGACGCCTAGATAAACCCAAAAATCCTCATATTCAAGATGAGATAAGCCTACTGCTACAAAAATATAGGCACGAAAACACACTTATAAAACAACGCTATTTAGGCTTAACACCAAAGGAGCCCGGCTAAGCTTAAACTTTCTGATTAATCTTAGACTCATAACTCATAACATCAATGCCATTTTCCTTACCAACTAAGGCCATATCGGCACTTTGATAAGAAAAAATACCATTAGCTACCACGCCAGGAATTTGATTGAGCGCAGTTTCAATATATTGTGGGTCTTCTAAGACAAGCCCTTCAACATCAAGAATGATATGGCCATGATCACTCACAAAACCTTCACGATAAAAGGGACTGCCACCCATTTTAACAATGGCTCTAGCAACCGCACTTCTTGCCAGCTCAATAACCTCTACCGCAACCGGAAAACTACCCAAATATGGCACACATTTTTTCTCATCGACGATGCAAATAAACTTTTTTGCACAAGAGGCGACAATTTTTTCTCCGGTTAAGGCACCACCGCCGCCTTTAATCATTCTGCCATGCGGGTCTATTTCATCGGCACCATCTATGTAAATATCTACTTCGCCGACATAATTTAAATCCATTACCGGAAGTTTTGCAGCTTCAAGTAAGGCTTTACTTGCATGAGAACTCGCTACCGTGCCTTTAATTTTCCCCTTTATAGCAGCCAAAGCCTCAATAAAATAATTTACAGTAGATCCCGTGCCTACACCCACAACAGCATCAAAGGGAATATGTTCTATGGCCGCATGTGCGGCGGCTTGTTTGTTTTTATCTTGAGTCATTGGGCGTTTCCTTGTATAATAGCGTTTTTTTAAATGTAGGGTTAAGTATGAGTTTATACGGTATTGGTAATGGTCTATTAGATAGAGAGCACCATATTAGCACAGATTTTCTAAAATTACATCAATTAGAAAAGGGTTCCATGACTTTAGTGGAGTATGAGGCCTTTAAAAAAATGAGCGATAGTTTAAAAAATGATAAAAACCTAGCCGTAGACTCCGGTGGCGCCGTAGCCAATGCTTGTGCAACAGCTGCCGCCTGTGGCCTTGAAACCTATCTTGAAGTATGCATGGGTAATGACTGGGCTGGCAAAGCCTATACCCAAGCACTTTCTGAAAATAATGTTTCTCATCGCTATAACAAAGAAGAGGATTTTTTATTAGGCACCACTGGCCAATGCTTGGTTGCCATTAGTGAAGATGCTGAGCGTACCATGCAAACCTATTTAGGAGTCAACACCAAACTAAACCCAAACATGGTCGATGCGCAACACGTTCAAAACGCACAATTAGCGCTTATTGAAGGCTACCTTGTTACCGGAACAGATAGCTTAGATGCAGCACTACAAGTAAAAGCCTATGCCAAAACGCATGGCGTAAAAACTGCACTAACCCTCTCTGATGCAGGCGTGGTAAAGTTTTTCCACCCACAAATGAAAGCCCTTGCTGAAAATGTGGATATGCTCTTTGGTAATGAGGCTGAGGCACTGGCCTTTACCGAAACCAATACCCTTGATGCAGCAAAAAAACAATTAGAACAGTGCGCGCAAACCGTTGTGATTACCCTAGGCAATAAGGGCGCTGTAATCTACTATCAAGGCGCATGGTTTGATGCACCAGCCGAAAAAGCTCAGGCAATCAATGCCTTAGGCGCTGGAGACACCTTTTGTGGCGTATTTATTGCATGTCTCTTACAAGGCTTTAGTGCTCAAAAAGCTGCGGATAAAGCTAATCATGCTGCTGGCATGGTAGTGGAACAATACGGCGCGCGCTTAGAAAAACAAAAGCTTGCCGATCTCATGACCCAAAAAGAATTTGCTTGAAAGCATCGCCTTTAGGGCGTTGTTAAACATTTAAATTCAGGAAAAACTATTCTTTGAGTAAGTGACGCTTTTCCTTAATGGTACCCCAATGATCTGCGTCAGGGCAGGGCTCGCACTTTTCATTTACATTTGGCCAGCTTTGACTCAGGCGCTCATTAATTTCCAAAAAGACCTTTTGATCCTCTGAAAGCTCATCTTCACAGACAATAGCATCTACCGGACACTCTGGCTCACACAAAGCACAATCAATGCACTCATCCGGATGGATAACCAGAAAGTTCTCTCCCAAATAAAAACAATCCACCGGGCACACTTCAATACAATCACCATGGCGACAGTTAATACATGATTCAGTTACAACAAAAGTCATATATCAAGCCTTTTTTAAAAAAATCATTTTAACAGAGATAGATCTTAAGGGAAAGTGCAAATTTACTATGAAGGCCCCATATAAGCCCTCTACGACTCCATTGTAAAATATAAAGAGCAATATTAGGAAAAAAATATAAATTTCATGGCCAAGAACGAACAAATTAAACAAAAAAGATATTTTACGTTTTGTCTTAATTTTTAGTTATTGTTTAATAAATTTTTCACTACTATATATTAACGCAAACACTCAAGAAAGCTCATTTAAAATAAAATATAAAGTCGAATATTATTAATATCGAAACTTTATTTGTATCATATTTTATTATAATATTTTATTTTATCACCATCTATTTCACTGTTAATTATGAAAAATAATAAAAAAAAACTGTAAAAATGGTAGACATTTGTGTCGTTTTATGTTCTAATATGAAGATGAAATTAGATATTGTTTTTGTGTAAAACATTGTCGGGAGTATTTGGCATGGATAAGTCATTGAAAAATAAAAATAAAAACAGGAATCCAGAAGTCGATGCAGGATAATCAAAATATGACGAGTCCTGTTCCTTTAAAACGCACTACCTTAAAAGTGCTTCAAGCACTGATGTATCCAGCTATTGCCATTACCTGTTTAACTTCTTGTTTTTCATCGTTGCACGAACCAAAAAAAATAACGTCGAATCAAACTACAAGCGTCAATTCAAAAAAGGCGCCACAAACCTCCACTAAACAACAAGCTAAGGGCGAGAAAGAAAACAAAAAGTGGTTTAAAATTAAATCTGGCCCACCTCCAGGTTTTGAAGCGGCAGCACTGGAAAACAAAAATCACACCACACTTATAACCGTATTTTTTCAAGATCAATACGTTGCTAATACCATGGCACAATTTAACGATAAAAGCATTACCATTTTGGACCCCAAAGGCTTAATTGCGAAAATTCCAAATATTAAAAATGGCGAAGCTTTGGTGCAGGCGCTTAATAAAAAATTAAATGCCCATCGAGCCATGCTTTGCAGTGGCGCATCCTCTTCAACCACACCTTACTGCAGCATCCCCAAAGTTAAAACTGCAGCTGTGGTTTTTAATGCACAAACTTTAAGAATGGACTTATTTGTAAATGCAGACTATGTCCGTTCTAAAGATTATATCGCACCGCTTGGCCCCTCTACATCAGGATTTTCTATTTTAAGCAATAACGAGTTTAACTACGTAGGAACGCAAGAAAAATCCAAAGATGGCACCCAAAGTTCAAAAAATTTCTCTTGGGGCAATGATCTCACTCTAGCCCGTGGCAATACACAAGCCAATATCGACTATAACTTTACCCGAAATGAATCAGATAACGGCCAAGTGAGCCAAATCTTAAACTTTAATACTATTACTGCAGACCGTTATAACAATGGACACCTTTATCAGCTAGGCATGTTAAGCCCTTCAACTACGGGAATGGTTGGCGCACCGGCTATTGCAGGTTTTGCAGTAAAAAACTATGGCGTTTTAGACAACTATGAAGTCAATACTGGAAATGCGCCGCCCGTGTATTTAACATCTGACTCAACTGTTTCGGTATACCGAGGAAACGCACTTATTTATACAGACCATCTAAAAGCTGGCAAACACCTACTTGATAGTCGTCGCTTCCCAGATGGTTCATACAACATAAAAATTGTAACCGTTGATCGTTACAATCATCAGCAAACGAGAGAAACATTTTTTTCCAAGCAACCATCGATTCCTAGCAAAGGCACACACTACCAGTATGCGTTTGGTTATATGCAAGATAGTGGAGGTTTTGGCAATACACTTTCTGTAATAGCCACACAACAAAACAAAGTCAATATTCCCCATTTTATTAATGTACCCATAGCAAGCTATTCTGAAATTCGCACTTTATTACCAAACCTAGGCATAGAGTCTAATCTCTTATCAGATTTTCAAAACCTTTATTTTAGTCAAGGCTTAGATTATTTCTTCTCAGGTAATAATAAAATAAAGCCTGAATATCTTGTTAGCAGTGCCCACCAATACGGCATAGGATCAACTATGTCTATGCAATATGGACACTTAGGCCTTAACCAAACTTATCGCCAAATGTTTGGTGGCGATAATAAGCTCAACTCTCAGTATGACTCCCCAGGCTTTAATCCAAACATTATCTCTAAAAAATCTATTACCAGCAATGTATCCTATTCTAATACTTGGCTTGGGAGCCTTTCACTATCAGATACCTACCAGCAAGATCAGTTTTCTAAAACTACAAGAAGCTATGGTTTCCAATATAACCGTAGTTTATGGAGCTCATCTCTTACAAGTGCATTCTTAAACTTTAATGTTACTAAAAATACCACTGACCGCGTGGCTGTTTTAGGACTTAACTTCAGTTTTAATACGCAAGTACTCAATTTTAACTCCAGTTATAATAGCACTCATCATAGTAATCAAAACAGTCAGCATCAGGGAAGTTTCCAGGTAAGTAAAAATATGGCCTGGGGGGATCACCAAAGTGCTTCTTTGCTAGCAAATTATCAAAAAGATGAAAACAGTGATCAACAAATCCTTTCAAGTACGTATAATAGCAATACTCAAAGCACGAATGTTAATATTTCAAATTCACGAAATTCTGATAACTCCTTCGTACAAGTTCAAGCAGATAGCAATGTTACATGGGCTTATACTGAAAAAAATATTGGCCGCGGAAACGCATCTGGTGAAAATGCTGGGGTTATGATTAATGTACGCGCCCCTAAAGATGTTAAAATGAAAGTATTTGTAAATAATAGCCAAATGGCTATTGTAAAAGCAAACCATCCTCAAATGATCAACCTTAGCCCTTATAAACACTACCAAGTGATGGTTATGCCCGATGGTGATTCCTTCTATCAATATAATCAACTACCCAAAGAAGTTAATTTATATGCTGGAAATGTCCAAAATCTTACTTGGAATCTTCAGCAACAATATATTCTTTTTGCCCATATTGTCGATCAAAAGAATCAGCCTTTAAAAAATAATCTTTTAAGTAATGTAGATGATTTTAACTCCACTGATGAAAATGGTTTTATACAAGCAAACTTATTACCCTCAAAACAAAACTTACATTTCAAGTCTATTAATGGTGGGTCTTGCACCGTACACTTAGCAAAAAACTTAAAAATTGATAATAATCTTTTAGTTATGGACAAACCCCTTGTTTGTATGGCTGCACATAAGGACAAGAAAAAAACCTCACATAGTTGATCTAACTTTGCGCCTGTTTGCGCTGTAGATTATGTCTTCTGAGGTACTAAAGAAGAATGATGATGGCTAATAAGCCAGTTTCCTTCATTATTTTCATATACAAAACTGTAGCGGGCAAAGGTTTCAATGGTTTGACCTTGATCCTCTCTAACAAAACTGTAATGGCCGGCATTGACGGCGATATTGCCAGAGATGCTTATATGCTGAGCTTGGGTGTGAACTTGATAAATTCCAAGATTACTAAAATGCTCAAAATACGCTTGCTTATCGGCCTTATTACAACAAATTTTGCCTGATAAGGTGGGTAATAAAACTGCATCTTCTTTGTAGAGTGCTAATAGTGCCTCTACTTTGTTGCCTTCTTGTAAGAGGGCCTTGATCCAATTTTGATAACATTGTTCTACTTCATATATTGCCATGCGTGCATCCTTGTGTTTAGTTAAAATCCTCTCAAGCTTAACGACGATACCAGATTTTTACAAGTTTTATTGTGCACCGCAAAAATTCTGTTTTTTTAGATAAAACCTTATAAATAAAGCGTGTGTCTCCTTTACAAAAGTGGCTATTTTAGGCATAATATCGGCTTTATAATTCATCTAATAAATTAATCTACTTAAAGGGGGAGAAGATCAATCATGAATATATTTACCGCACAATCCAGTGAGTTTGGCCTAGAAAAACACGGCATTAAAAGCGATGCAGTTTGCTATCAAGCCAGTTATGATTGTCTTTTTGCGCAAGAAACAGATCCTAAAACCCCTACAGCCGAAGCTGGGCAAATATCAAGCCTTGGAGCCGTAAGTGTTGACACTGGTCGTTATACCGGACGCTCTCCAAAAGATAAATACATAGTTTCTCATGCAGATTCCATCGATCATGTCTGGTGGCATCAAGATGGCTCTGACAATAAACCTATTGATCAAGAGACCTGGCAAGAATTAAAAAAAATTGCACTTGAACAAGTCAACGATAAATCCTTGTATGTTATGGATATGTACTGCGGTGCAGATAAAGGCACCAGATTGAAAGTCCGCTTAGTGACCGAAATTGCATGGACTGCGCACTTTTTTAAGAATATGTTCATTACCCCAACAGAAGAAGAGTTAAAAGATTTCGAGCCTGACTGGACCATTATCAATGCCTGTAAAGCAAAGTGTGATCAATACCAGCAACTGGGCTTAAACAGTCCAACTTTTGTTGCGTTTAACATTGAAGAAAAAATGACTCTTATTGCAGGAACCTGGTATGGTGGTGAAATGAAAAAAGGCATGTTCTCGATGATGAACTACTTTTTGCCCCTTAAAAATATCGGTTCTTTCCATTGTTCAGCAAACCAAGGCCCAGATGGCGAAACCGCTTTATTTTTTGGACTTTCTGGTACGGGAAAAACCACGCTTTCTGCTGATCCTTCAGGACAACGCCTACTTATTGGCGATGATGAGCACGGCTGGGGCGAATCGGGTATTTTTAATTTAGAAGGGGGTTGTTATGCTAAAACCATCAACCTAAGCCCTGAGCTAGAGCCGGATATATACCAAGCTATTTGCCAAAATGCCCTATTAGAAAATGTGGTAATGGATGAGCAGGGTCAAATTGATTTTAGCGATTCAAGCAAAACAGAAAACACCAGGGTTTCTTATCCTATTGAACATATTAAAAACATTGTTAGACCAGAATCTACCGGTACGCACCCTAAAGTTATTATCTTTTTAACCTGTGATGCTTATGGAGTATTACCACCGGTTTCGTTTTTAAGTAAAGAGCAGGCCATGTATCAATTCTTATGTGGTTATACTGCCAAAGTTGCCGGTACTGAGCTTGGCGTTAAAGAGCCTACGGCTTGTTTTTCTGCTTGCTTTGGTCAGCCCTTTTTATTACAACACCCAACGGTTTATGCCAAAATACTTGGTGAAAAAATGGAGCAACACCAAACCAAAGCCTATTTAGTAAATACTGGCTGGGTAAAAGGGGCTTATGGAGTAGGGGAGCGTATGGCTTTACCACAAACCAGAGCCATTATTGATGCTATCCTTTCAGGCGCTATTGAGTCTGCACCGCGTATGGAACATGATGTATTTGGTTTTGAAATTCCAAGGGCTTTAGAAGGGGTTGAAACCCAGTATTTAAATCCTGTTGATTGCTGGAGTAGCCAAGAGGCTTATGAAGCGCAAGCACAAGATCTTGCTGCAAAATTTCAAAAGCATTTTACCTTGTATCAAAACAGCACGCTAGGTAAGGAGCTTATGGCCTATGGTCCAAAGTTCCAGGATGTAAAAGAGTCGAGTGTTTGTGACGACTAATACCTTTTGCTTGAACGAAATTTTTGCTCAGTTAGATGATCATACTCAAATCATTACAGCCAACGCGCGCCAAGCGCGGATGCTTTATAAAAGCTATTTAGCGACAAGCGCGCGCGCTTTTATTGATCAAGGTCAAATTATTGATTATGAAACCTGGCTACGGCAATCTTCTGAGCAATATGGGGCACAATCTGTGCTTAAGCATAAAATTATAAGCCCAATCGTTCAGAACTTTTTATGGCAAGACATTGCACAGCGTTATAAACAAGAATCTTTTGTAAGTGGCGATATCAAAAGCCTTTTAAGTAGTGCCTATAAGACCATGATCCATTATGGCTTTAGTGCCCAAGACTTAAACTTACAACATGATGAAAACAGCAGTGCCTTTGCGCACATGTGGCAACAATTTGATGCACTACTTGAAAAAAATCACTTACAAACTGGCCATTATTATCCAAAAGCTTTACTTGCAGCACTAGAATCTTCTTCCTGTAAACCTTTTGCTTATAAAAAAATAATACGCTATGGCTTTGTACAAAGCAGTCCGCTAGATCAAGCTATCTTTACTGCGCTTGAAACTAAAGGAGTATGCATTGTTGATGCAGAACAAGCATCAAATGCTGCTCTTGCACCCATAGATGCTTATAGTTGTACAAACCCAAAAGATCAATACCGTCAAATGCTTGCTTGGGCAAGAGTTTATATAGAAAAGCATCCAAATGCCCAAGTTGCCTGTGTGGTGCCAAATCTCAATCAAGACTGGAGTCAGCTACAATATTTGGCAGGAGACATGCTTCATCCACACCGGGTGCGCTTTAGCATTACCGGTGGTGAACCCTTATTATCGCAGGGTATTGTAGAGTGTGCCTTTTTAAGTCTTTCTCTGCAGCACAAAACGCCCTATAAAACGTTTAAAAAATGGTTTAAAAGCCCTTATCTAGAAGATCTTGGAAGTGCACAGCAGCGTCTTGAAATGCTTCATGATTTAGATACTTTTTTTCATGATGAAATGCCTTTAAGTAGTGTTTTAGCGCATCTTCAAAACCACCACGCTGATCATAGCATCTGTAGTCTACTTGCGCGTTTATTATCCCATGATTTTCCCGTTCGTACTGGCATTCATCAAGCAAGAACATGGATGGATGAGCATTTTAAAATTTTACAGTTTCCAAACTACACGCGTCTTTCAAGTGCATCCTATCAAGCCTTTATGATGCTGGCGGATTCTTTAGATCAACTTTTTGAGTTAGATTTTTACCATACGCATTTAGATCAAGAATCCTTTGTTTTCAAGCTGCAGTTATTATGGCAAAGCACGATGTTTCAAGTCCAGTCGCCAAAGAACGTAAGCATTAGAATTATGGGACCACTAGAAGCACAATGCATTCCCTTTGATGCTTTATATCTTGCTGATTTTGATGCTAGAAATTATCCTTTGCAACGTGATTACAATCCCTTTATTCCTATAAGCATGCAAATTCAACACCAAATGCCTAAAGCCTGCGCTGCTAAGGAATATGCTATTGCACAAGCAACGCTAAAAAATTATCGTCAATTTACCAAAAACATAGTGGTTTCTTATGCCAAGGATGATAGCAGTGGGCTTATGCAATATCCTAGCACCTTAATAGAGGGCTTAAAATTTAAAACAGCCCATTTTTACCAAAGCGCTCAGGAGGATAAGGTTGAAATAAGCGTACTTGATGATGATGACTATGGTTTAGCGCTGCATGATAAGCTTAAAAAAGGTGCTATGAAAATGCTGCAATTCCAGAGCATTTGTCCTTTTCGCGCCTATGCCCAAGTACGAATGGGACTTGAGCCTCATGAGCAAGCAGGATATTATCTGCCGGCATGGTTGCGTGGTAGCATTATGCATGATGTACTGGCTAATTTTTTTAGCAAAATTACAAACCAAGAAAGCTTAAAACAATTAAGCCAAGCACAAAAATCCAAGCTTCTTGATGGTTTTATCCAAAAGGCACTGAAGGATTATGGCAAAAAACATAGTAGTTTAGAGGATTTCAGTATTCAAAAGCTAGAAGCGCTACGTTTAAAAGAATTGTTACTGGTTTGGTTAGAGACAGAGCTTAGCCGCAGCCCCTTTAGCGTCATAGCAACTGAAAAAAAGCAGCGTTTTGTGGTGGGTCCTTTAGAAATCACCATGCGTATTGATCGCTTAGACCGCTTGGAAAATGGCGATCTTTTATTAATTGACTATAAGTCTTCGAAAAAATCTATTGCCAGTTGGTTTGCACCGCGCCCCATGGAAATGCAAATGCTTATCTATGCAGGGCTGATGGATATTAACGGTATGGCTTATGCTACTATTTCGCCACAATGTACACAAATGCAAGGTATTGCACAGATGGATTATGGCATTAAGGGCATCCCATCAAGCAAAGAAACAAGTTATAGTGGCAAACAATCCTTTTTAGAAGTTAAAGATGCCATGCGCGAAAAAGTAGAAAGCTTAGCTGAGGATATTCAACAGGGTAGGGCAGTGGTTGACCCTAACCACCCGCATCAGGCCTGTACGTATTGCCACTTAAAGCGTTTGTGTCGTTATTAATTGTGCTCCTACTCAAATCTAGTTTTTTTGCTAGGAGGCCCCCCTTCAGTATTTGATGGCTTTTTCAGTAGAGCTAATGCCACTTTTGTTTTACCAATCTTGTTGCTCACATCTTTTAAAGGAGGAGGTTTAGGCTCATTGTAAAGACGCAGGAGAGTTTTTGCTGTAACAAATTTATAATGTGACTCCACTAGTTCATTTGTTTTGCTACGAGCTTTTTCAGCTTGTTTGATCGTGTCCGCACCCTCTAACATCTCTTTGGATACCGGCCTAAGACTAAGGACATCACTTGCACCTAAGAATGAAGTATATACTCTGGCCACATCGCAGTGTTCTAATTTTTTTCTTATACCTAATTGTCCATGTATATAATATAAATAGTTTTTTTTATTTTCAAAATCAAGCCCAATAAAGCCTTCAGGACAAATGCCCATATGTTCTAATATTTTTCTAGCATGAAAATTCATATTCTCCTCATCTTCATCTCGGAGTAAAGCAAGGCTTTGTAATTGCGCCTGGATCGTTTGAATCTTTGCCTCCTCATTAATTTCTACATCACCTATTTTGTAGCTAAAATAAACTCTTGTTTCATCATAAGTATCATCAGCTTTAAGTAATAATGTTTTCCCGGGAACATAGGATTCTTCACTAATAGTAATCTTCTTATAAGCGCTTCTAGCCATAGAAGTAGAATAAAAATAGACTGTTATTTCTTCAGTCAATCTATCAGGAATAGGTATTGAAATCATTTTAATAGCGTTACCCCTAAGGCTAAGTGATGCATAGTCACGAAGTATATGATAAATATTCATTGGATCATTAAGCATAGAGTAAAGAGCTAGGGAGTTTTCATTTTGTACCCAAGGAGCAATATCAAAGAAAAGCTGAGCAATGTCTAATAAAAGCTGCTTTTGTGGCCATGATATTGTAATATGGGCTATTAGCTTTAAAGCAATATTTCTGGTTATTTGATTCATTCCAAGTAAAATAAGCCCCTTTATCTGTATCATTCGTATCTGATCATCACTTCTTTCTAAAGATGTAAAGAAACTAACCATGGGTAAGGACATAGAAATTAGGTTGTGAAGGTCCATGTTAAGCCTAAGCTCAAAATTCAAATGATCTTGGTCACAAAACCCCCCATAAGCAATAATAAGATTTTGTAACATGTTTTTTAAATTTTGCGCTTCTTCACGGTCTTGCTCATCTGGGAATTCGTGATCTAAGAAGTGTTCAAAATATTCAAAATCAAGCATTAATCTTTTTGACCGACTATGGGATATACTAGCTCGTAAAAGCAAATAAGTAGGTTTTACTTTAGCAAACAAATCAATAGTTACATTAAGAATTATTTCATTAGAAAAATTATTTGAACACCACAAATCAAATAAAGGAGTATAACTTTCCACTTTATAATTACGTGGTGAAAATAGCTTAAAAATTATATTTTCAGGCAAATATTTTATTAGTGATTTAAGTAATTTTTGAGCTTTAGAATCATCAATATAATCATCATCCACCGCCTCTATTATATAGTGAACAACATTATGATATTCATGATCAACACTGAGAAAATGGTCTTCAAACTCTTTGCTATTAGAAAAGTTACGCACAATCTCTTTAATCCAACCTAGAAATTGGTCGGCGTAATTATCCAAATAACCCCGACAATAGCATTGAACTAAAAGATAAAGGATATTAATAGAAGATGAATTCTCACTATTATGAAAATATTTAGTTAGTACTTGGTGATCTTTTAAAACTATCGGAAGTTCATTATGTGGATTAATTGTAAGGAAATTCTTCGCACTCTTACTTAGATCAGAACCTCGACCTAATAAGGAATCTTCAGCTAACAGTAAGGATAGATAAAGCCTCATACACAACCAATCAAAGGTATTATCTACTCTTTCTCCAGCCACATCAGTAGGAGTAGGATTTATTATTTTCAAGCATTTTCTTATTTTTTCGATTTTATTGTCAATTTCAGAAGCATCCACAGTATCTGTAATAATTTGAGAATGCTCAAGGGCTTGTTCTAATTGGTCGATCTGGAATTCCATTATAATAAAGTTTTTAAATTTCTATAAATCATATTATAAATTAATATGTGCTAAATTAATATATTTATTTTAATATAATTAGAGAAATAATAAAATACAACATTATAGATTTTCAAAAGCTACAGGACTTTAGCCATGCAATAGCATAAAGCTTAAGAATACTGTATTTGAAAGGGCATAAAAGCGTTTAAAATTTCTTACGGGTTTTTCTTGGTGCACTTGAAAAACTTTTCTTTTTGGCAGATCCAAAAGACTTAGCCTTATCGCTACTAAAATTGCGGTCTTTACCGCTTGAAGATTTCTTTTTAAGGCTGATTTTAGAACCTGGCTTATCAGACCACGAACTCTTTTTAGATCCAGGCTTATCAGACCAAGAGCTTTTTTTGGCACCTGGCTTATCAGACCATGAACTCTTTTTAGCGCCTGGCTTATCAGACCATGAGGAAGATCTTTTATCGCTACCGCGTCTTGGCTTGCGATCTTGATCATCTGAATCTCTGCGCTTGGAAAAACCATAGCTTTTAGACCCAAAGGCATTAGATTTGCGATCTGATCTTCTGCCATCGCCTGAACGCTTCTGGCCTTTGCGATGTAAAAAACCATCTCTAGAACGTGTTTTATTACCATCATGAAAAAAAGATGCTGGTTTTAATTCAGCAGTAGGCAAAGGATTATCTTTAAAGAGTAAAAAGCTTAAAGCAGCGGCAATATCTTCTACATTGTCATTGTTTTGCGCCATTAGCTTGGCAATAATTGGTCGATATGCACTAAGGTCTGTGCCTTGAACAATAATTTTCATAACTTTATCATGAAGCAGCTCAACACGACGATCTTGCATGGCGGCAATAGATGGCGGGGTAACTTGCTTGATAGGGGTTTTAATGGTGCGTTCAATATCTTTTAATAAACGCAGCTCACGAGGCGTTACAAAAAGGTATGAGGAGCCTTTTCTGCCTGCTCTAGCCGTACGGCCAATACGATGAATATAAGATTCAGCATCATAGGGAATATCATAGTTAATGACATGCGAAATACGCGGAATATCTATACCACGGGCAGCCACATCGGTTGCTACTAATATTTGGCATGCATGGTTTTTTACTTCTTGAATTACCGCTTCACGTTGGTTTTGATCCATATTGCCGTTGATGGCGTTTGCACTGTAACCACGTGCTTTGAGTTTAAGAGCTAGTTCGTGCGAATCGTTTTTGGTGCGGACAAAGATGATTGCAGCATCCACTTCATCTGTTTCTAAGATGCGCCCGAGTACTTCAAGCTTTTGATCTCTATGGACACAAATACAGCTTTGATCTATTGCTTCGACAGTATTGGTTTTAGATTCAATATGGACCCTTTTAGGGTTTGATAAATATTTTTTTGCAACGCTTTTAATTCTTTCAGGCATGGTTGCTGAAAACAGCGCGGTTTGCCGCGGAGAGGGTAAGGCATTTAAAATGGATTCGATGTCATCAATAAAGCCCATTTTAAGCATTTCATCAGCTTCATCTAAAACCGCTGTTTTAAGATGCTCCGTTTTAATGGTGCCACGTGAAAGATGATATAAAATACGCCCAGGGGTGCCAACAATTACTTGAGCGCCACGATTAAGCGCTTGTAACTGTAAACGCACCGATTGACCACCATAAATAGAGGCCAAATGAAAATCTTTCATGTCTTTGGCATAGCTTTCAAAAGCTTCAGCCACCTGTAAGGCTAGTTCACGGGTTGGCGCAATAATAATAGCCTGTGGCGACTTAATATTAAAGTCTATATTGCTAATAATCGGCAAGGCAAAAGCTGCGGTTTTACCGGTTCCGGTTTGTGCTTGCGCTAAAAGATCATCACCATTTAAAACAATGGGGATGCTTTGAGATTGAATTGGGGTAGGGGTTTCATAGCCTAATTGGCTTAAGGAAGATAAAAGAAGCGGCGCAAGTCCAAGCTCCTTAAAAGAGTTTATTGTAGTCATGCGCGGCTTCTTCTTTTTAATATTAACTAATTTCTAGTTACGACGAGGTTTATCTTGAGCAGTATTTACACGTAATTTTCTGCCATCAAGTTCAACATCATGTGCACTTAATGCACTTTCACCTTCTTCATCAGATGAAAAAGTTATAAAACCAAAACCTTTAGAACGACCAGTTTGGAAGTCACTAATAAGTCTGATTTCAGAAATATTGCCATATTGGCCAAAGAAATCGCGAAGTCCGTCTTCAGTCGTGTCGTAAGATAAGTTACCTACGTAAATTTTAGATTTGTTCATAGTCTATTGTGTCCTGTTATAATAAAAAAAAACCTCAAGCTACCAATTCCGGGGCATCAAACCTTCAAACCAGGCTTAAGGAGCGGGCATTATACTCTTTTTTAATTCAATTGTCACGCTTTATTTTAAAAAAGTACAAAAAAATCCGTATTTTAAAAAAGTACACTGCAAATCATGACATAAGCGCTAAATTCACGTATGATTACATGCAGTTATTTCTTGCACTTAAATCTATGCACAAAAGCGCCATATTACCGATTTTCGAGCCCAAGTTGTTTCAACTTGCACCCACAAGCCCACCGGCCTTATATCCTTGGCAGCAGTTTGCACCTTTATATTTTGCATTACTAGAAGCACGCGAGGCAAACCTTGAGAACGTACTTATCGTCAGCCACCAACATATTGATATGCTTTTGGCGCAGGTTCAGTATTGGCAAAGCCATCATGCACCTTTAAAAGATCTTTGCATACAGGTTCAAGTCAGTCCAGAACCTCTAAAGGATGAAGGTGATGTATTATGGGCGATGCGATCGCAGCTTAGGACAGATCACAGCTACTATTACGTGGATTGTCTAAACCATTGTAATAAGAGTCAAGGAACGCGTTACTTTTGGCCGCTAGCGAGTATGCAAGAGGCGATAGGGCAGGGCAGTAGCGTTCATCTTGGTCTCCATGCCATTCGGCCTTCACAAACGGAGGATTATACGCTTGTACAGCTTGATGGCATGGGATTAGTCAAAGGTCTTCAATACCAAGCGCAAAGCGATAGGGCCATTAGCAATTTAGCCTTTGCGGGACGGATGATATTTAAAGCCGAGGCCTTGACGTCTTTTTGGCAGCAGGGCGCTGTAGGCTGCGATTGGCCTCTATGGCTTGATTATCTTCAAAGTAAAGGCTCTGGATATGTAAGCGGGTCTTTAATAGGCAAAGATGGTTGGCATGATTTATCGCATCGTCACAATTGGCTCGCGCAGCAACAAAATGAAAAGGTCCTATAGTAATAATTCTAGATGCACCCTAAGATTTTTATCATGCCAACTTTAATAGCTTATGAGCAACTATATTTTTTTGTAATATAGCATTGTCATTAAAAAATATCATCAAAAGTAATACTTAAAGGCATCATCTGATATTTTCATGTGATAAGAATTTGTTTTTTTGTGATATGCTTGTAAATTAAAACACAAGTCAATATAATAATTATGTTAAAATAATAAGGACACACAATATGTATATTTCAGGTTTTGGAGAAGGTGATTCTGATAATGAAAAAGACGATGAGGGTTGGATCCTGGCTGCTTTTGATGAGTTAACCGAAGAATATGACGAGGATGGTAATATTCAAAAAGAAAAAGACAAAATACAAGAAATTTTATACCTGGGAGATGAGTACCAGACGGTAAAAGCGACCTACGAAAAATTGAAGAAGCTCTGCCTTAGTTTGGGAAATAAATATAAAGAAAAAGGGAATGAGAAAAATGCCATAGTCTGCTTGGAAATACTCGTAAAAATTATCGAAAATTATGGTAGTAAATTTAAAGACGATGATGATACTACCCTTATTCAAACTACAATAAATAGTTTAAAGGAGATAGAAACATTAAATAGTTCAAAGGACCTAGAAACATTTAAGCGGGAAATCCAAATTTTAAATACTCTTGCAGAGAATTTAAGGGAAACCCAAAGTAAAAGCGTTTCAATTAAGCTTTTTTTTGACAAACCAGAGATACTACAAAAATTTGAAGGCATCCAATGCTTAATTTCCGAGGATAACAAACTTACGAAAAACGAAGATATCAAAAATTATTTCATATCTAAGAAGGAGTATATCAAAGATTTCCTTTATAATCTCAAAGCTTACCAATATGAAAATGACAAAATTCTAAAGGATCTAAGCCAAGTTAAAATTACATCGAAGGACTTAACAGAACTCGAGTATGATACGCTTAAACAATTCATGGATAATTCCTATTCGGTAGTGGTGCTATGCAAAAATGGAATTACATTTACGGACCTTAAAAAACTTGATCCAAATAAGCTTTGCTTATTTATGAGCAAACCCCATACTGTCACTTCTTTAATGAAGATGAGCCAAATGAAAATTACATTTACGGACTTAAAAGAACTTAAGTCAGATATGCTTGAACTATTCCTTAATAATGCCAGTGAAGTAGAGAGTCTAGGCAAAATTAGAATTACATTTAAGGACTTAAAAGAACTCGAGTTAGATATGCTTATACTATTCCTTAATAATGCCAAGTCGGTAAGGTGGCTAATCACGAAAACTACATTTAAGGAGTTAATAGAACTCGAGTATGATACGCTTAAACACTTCCTTAATAATGCCTCTGCCATAGCAGCTTTCTTAGGAAACACAAAAGATATTTCATTTGCAGACTTAAAAATACTCGAGCCAAGCATACTTATGAAAATCTGTGAGAGCCCGATACACTATGCTAAAGAAATGAATAATGGTACAAAATCATTTGAAGAGATTATCACAATTCTTGAGAAACCTCCAAGCCCTACTTTATTCGCGTCAAGCGCTACAGAGGAGCCCCATCCTATTGACCCGTCGTTAAAATAACATAGCCACATCTAGGCACAGTCTAAGGAAATTGCGCTGGAAAACTATGAAAATGATAACTGCAATAAACCCGACCCTGCTGAAGCAATATAAGCTGCTAATAACCAAGCGAGGAGAACGGATGCTAATCAGTCAACTAGAGGATATGCCTTTTGGGAAGCTATAAAGGCGTGTTGTGGAGCCAGAAAAAAGAAATCTGCTAGAAATCCCCCAGGTGAAGAAAAAGGGCTCTAATGACTAAGAAAAACCGAATGAAAAGCAATCTATTTATGGTTTTTTACGGCCTTGGAATGACTTTCGTTTTGCCGAAGGCGCCCCATGGCGATTTTGTTTTTTTCTAGGCGCGCGTTTGGCTGGGGATGCATGGTCACGATGCCCGGACTTGCGCATTTTTGTGGGCTCTGGTTTAAGGTCAGGATTCGGTTCATAGCCTGGAATTATTTCCTGGGGAATTTTATAAGTGAGCAACTTTTCTATATCCTTAAGGAGTTTGTGCTCATCGACACACACCAGTGAAATGGCCAAGCCATTATGACTTGCCCGACCAGTACGACCAATGCGATGGACATAATCTTCAGGCACATTAGGTAATTCAAAATTCACCACATGGGGAAGTTTGGCAATATCTAGCCCTCTAGCGGCAATATCAGTAGCAACGAGTACGCGTACTTTACCGGCTTTAAAATCTGCAAGTGCACGCGTGCGTGCTGCTTGAGATTTATTACCATGAATCGCCGCAGCCGTTAATCCATCCATTTCTAATTGTTTAGCTAAGCGATTGGCCCCATGCTTGGTGCGCGTAAATACCAATACTTGTTGCCAGTTTTTTGAACCGATCGTAAAAGATAGTAATTCACGTTTACGCAAGCGGTCAACCGGGTAAATCACTTGTGTAATTTGATCTGCCGTCGTTGTAGAACGCGCTATCTCAATATGCTTTGGGGAGTGCAAAAGTTTAGTAGCCAAGACTTTTATTTCTTTGGAGTAAGTCGCGGAAAATAATAAATTCTGACGACGATCAGGCAGCAAGTTTAAAACTTTACGAATATCATGAATAAACCCCATATCCAGCATGCGATCAGCTTCATCTAGGACAAATATCTTAATTCTAGAAAGATTCACCACACCTTGACCAATAAGATCCAACAAACGACCCGGCGTGGCAATCAATATATCCACTCCAGAGCGTAATTCTTTTATTTGTGGGTTAATATTGACGCCTCCAAACACCTTGGCTAATTTAAAGGGCAGGTATTTTCCGTACATTTGAACATTTTCAAATACCTGAGCGGCTAACTCACGCGTTGGGGTTAATACCAAGGCATGTACGGGTCTTTTATGGATATTATTCTTTATAGGAAGCTTAGAGAGCAATTGTAATATAGGTAGCGTAAAAGCAGCGGTTTTTCCAGTGCCAGTTTGTGCACTTACAAGAGCGTCATGGCCTTTTAATATAGGGGGAATGGCTTGTTCCTGAACGGGAGTAGGGGCCTTATAGCCTTTTTCATTAATAGCGCGCAATAATGTAGCTGAGAGACCAATTGTTTCAAATGACATAAATACTATTCCTTAAATCATAGCCCCTGATGCTAATAGGTCGATCTAGGCTTGATAGTTATGGATAAATAAAGAATGCAGGCTTTGAGACATTGATCGAAAATGAACAAGCATGAAGCGGCCACTTTAACAAAAAAAACAGCAAAGCGCAAAGCTTTTGTGTACAAAACCATAAACAAAATTATTCATAAATGATGCTATCGAGAAAGAGGTGTTAATTCAATATATGTTCCATCACCACTTTCAGGATCAATTTCAAAATTGTATGTGTTAGCAAGTTCTATTTCATTTTTAAGGTCATCTTGACTAAAATCATAGAAAGGCTTGTCAGATAATGAATCACCCATTTTTGATTTATCTGGATCGGGGTCTGGATATAGCCTATCTCTTTGTTTAATAAGCTCTGCGCAAAAACTTTCAAGATCTAAAGGGTGATCTAAAAAATAATAGGCAGTACTTTTTATTGCTTGTTTATGATCAAGAAAGGAAAGTATTAAAAAAATATAAACCTTATATTCCATTGTATAATCGTTGAATCTACTGTAGCAAAAATGGGGTAGTAATAAATTCGCTAACTGGGATTGCTCTAATAGTCCGGTAAATGCTTCTTTATCTTCTTGATAAGCACTATTTGGGCCCTGAAGAAAGCAGGGAATTGCTAATGGCATATGATTGATGCAATAGCTTATTAGATTATAAAAGTGATTTTCTCGCTCAATAAATCTCATAAACTTATCAAACTCCTCTTCGTCTGCAAACCATGGTCGCTGCTTTTCATTCATAACAAAGGCGATAATACAATAGTTACCAGGCCCTTCATAAGCTTGCTTTAATAAGTAGTATGGGGAATGTATGTAAGAATTTGTGGTATAAATTTTTTGACATAACTTAAGAATTGTCTCTCTAAGCCTTAACACCTCTGCAAGCATTATCACATCGTTAAGCCTTATAAGCTTGCCACTACTACTTTTAACTCTTATTTTCAATTCATTGCTTTCATCCGCTAATACATCTTCCCCCAAATATAACAAAATACTGTAACAATTAGGTCTTTTATGATATACATCACCTATTTCAAGAAAATCTTGTAAGACTTGAGAGTCTTTATTTTTACCCTGATATTCTATTAAATGTAGCAATAATAGTATCATTGGAAGTGCTACATAGGTTTCACAATTTACATAAGGCAGTAAGTTTAGTGCAATAAGAGCGTTAAAGTTAAGATACTTAATTGCTAGATCAATTAATATTCTTCTATTTTTCAAGTAGATGGTGGAATCAATATGATCGAACATATACAGAAACCTGGGATTTTTAATGATTTCTTCTAAAAGAAGCATTGGTGCTTTTGTTGCTGAAAATAAATTACTTATCATTTTCTTTGCTTTATCTGGGTACCTTTTAATAAGGCCAACGCTAAGCTTTAGAAGAAAATATTTGTCCTTACTTGTTGTTAAAGAGTCAAGATACTTATGAAAATAAAATATTATACCATTTTCAACCCAATATATACGACTCCAATTGACGATACTGTCTATGCCTATTTTTTTACATAAATCGATGAGCTCTTCAATATTAGAAGATTCAAATGCTATTTTTAGATCTTCTGCATTATAGTTATCGCGCGCTATAGTATTATCATTAATTAAGGCTTGTTGTTCTGTTCTTGGATCTCTTTCTGTTACATCTAATTTATTTATAGCTTCTACTATGTGATTTTGAAAATCTTTTTGCTTTAAAGAATAGAATGAATTTACAAGCGCATAAAGCCTATCTAAAACCCCATCTGGCCTAACAGGATCAAATACAGTTGTCCTTTGCTTAATCACCTCTACACAAAAATCTTTAATATCTAATGGGTTATCTGAAATATAAATAGCAATATTTTTTATTGCTTCATGATGATTAAGGAAGGAATATATTAGAAATACATACGCCTTATATTCCAAGCCACCTGTAGCAGTGCGCAAGTCTTTTGATAATGCATTACCTAAGAGCTGACTTTTTGATAATTTTGTTTCATTATCTTGTATAAAACGAGGAATTGCTTTTACTCTATACTTAAAACAATAGCGTATTAAATTACAAAAATGGTTTTGCCGCTCAAGAAATTTAATACAATCGTTTATACCATTCCAATGCTCACCTTCATCCCATGGTTCTTTAATGTTCATAGCAAAGGCTAAAAGAGCATAATTACCAGGCCCGCAATATGCTTGACGAATAAAAAAATGGATATTTCCCCAGGCATTAAACTTTGAATAACATGTTTCCTGACAGAAATCTAGTATTGTTTCTATAAGCCTTTGGTTAAACTCTACTGCCTTCATATCACTTTTATCCAATAGTACATTTTCTGTAGTACTAAAATGTCTTAAAATAGCTTCAAAACCATCCTGTTGTTCAAGAAAATTTTGTAATATTTGACTTTTATTTCTATCTTGATGTTCTAATAAATAAAGTAATAATAGTCTCATTAATGGTGCAGGGCTCATTAATTGCCAATGTCGATCTTTTGTATAATCATCAATTTTTATAATCGAAAGTAAGTTTAGTGAGACAATAGCTGCAACAGTGCGGTGTTGTATGGCTAAATTAATTAAATTTTTTTTATCTTTAGAGCTTAAGCTCTGTATAATTGAGTCATCAAGATAATCGCATATATATGTAAGATTTTGGTTTAAAACGATTTTTTCTAAAAAAAGCATCCGATTTTTTGTTGCTAAAATTACATTACTTATCATTTTCTTTGCTTTATCTGGGTATCTTACAATAAGGCCACAGCTAAGCTCTATAAGGAAACCTGTGACTAAAGTATCAAGATGCTCATGAAAGCAATAGTCTATACCTTCGTCAGTCCATCCAATACGCTTCCATATATCTTCATTATCAATTCCAATTTTTTCAGATAATGCAAGGGTTGCGTCAAGATCTAAATTTTTAAGTGCCATTTTTAGATCTTCTCTATTTTCAAACGACATATCATTCTCCACGCAAATGCTTTATATTAAAATTTAAAATAATAATAACATAATACCATACATACATACAATAAAAAAAACCAATTATAATGATAGTTATTTTTAATATGCGAAATAAAATGATTGCACATTTAAGCAGCAACTAATAAACAAAAGATAAATATCAACAAATTCTATATCCCCTAAGCAAAAATACATACCGAAATACACTCTCAAACGTATCAGCAAGTTAAGATATGCTATCAATACTAAACAAAGATTATGATGTATATACGTCCAAACCTATGAGAAAGGGAAGCGAGATTGATAATCATATCAATATAGCACAAAATATTGTATTATATATTTATGATACTAATTGCAAATACTCACAAAGCAATACGAAACTAATAAGGAAAAACTATGAACCAGCATCCATATGTGGCTGCTTTAATTAGGGCCTTAAAAAGAAATGACATAGAGTTGTTTAATCCTCTTATAAAAGCACTTGTAAAAGTTGGTGAAGATTTAAATCAAGCTAACAATAATGGTTTTACCGCGTTAATGCATGCCGCAAAAGAAGGCCATCTTAAAACAGTTCAGGCTCTTATAGCAGCTGGTGCAGAAGAAGGCCATCTTAAAACAGTTCAGGCTCTTATAGCAGCTGGTGCAGATGTAAATCAAGCTAACAAACATGGAGCCACCCCATTACATATTGCTGCACAAATGGGTCATCTTGAAATAGTTCAGGCTCTTATAGCAGCTGATGCAGATGTAAATCAAGCTATGAATAATGGAGCTACCCCGTTAATGATTGCTGCACAAGAGGGTCATCTTGAAATAGTTCAGGCTCTTTTAAAAGCTGGTGCAAATAGCAATCAAGCTATGAAAGATGGATATACCCCGTTATATGTAGCTGCACACAAGGGTCATCTTGATATAGTTAAGGCTCTTTTAGAAGCTAATGCAAATAGCAATCAAGCTATAAAAGATGGATATACCCCGTTATATGAAGCTGCACAAGAGGGTCATCTTGAAATAGTTCAGGCTCTTTTAAAATCTGATGCAAAGACCAATCAAGCTATGAAAGATGGAGCTACCCCGTTAATGATTGCTGCACAAAATGGGCACATAGAAGTTGTTAAGGCTCTTATAACGGAATATGTAAAAGCTGGCACAGATTTAAATCAAGCTAACAATAATGGTTTTACCGTGTTAATGATTGCCGCATATAATGGTCACATAGAAATTGTGAAGGCTCTTATAACAGCATATATAGAAGTTGGTGCAGATTTAAATCAAGCTGACAATAAAGGATGGACCCCATTAATGATTGCTGCACAAAATGGGCACACAGAAGTTGTGAAGGCTCTTATAACGGAATATATAAAAGCTGGCACAGATTTAAATCAAACTAACAATAATGAAGATACCGCGTTATCGATTGCCAAAAATAAAGGTTATATTAAAGTTATTGCCGCACTTGAAAATGCTGCGAAAGCACCTGAAAACTGTAACAAAAGAAAAAGACTACCTTCGGCGCAAGATAAAACTCAAACCGAAAGTGATAAAACTCAAACCGAAAGTGATAAAACTTCAAAGCGAGCAAGAAGTGATAAAACTGCAGTAGAAGCTTTATCTGGAATGAGTAGATTCTATCAAGACCAGAAGGCAGGAGATCAGGAAGTAGGGCAAGAATCATCGGCAGCATCATAAGCGCTTTATTTAGTTTGATTTAATTAATTTAACTCCGACCCATCTTTTGATCAAAGAAGGTCCATATCTAATCTTATTGAGAGACTTAGCGGTGGAAAATAGAAGCGGTTGTTTCATCTGGCTCTGTTTTTAAGGCACTATATTCTTGCTTTTTTTTCTTGATCTAATTCTGAATCTGTCTTTTTGCGCTTGCTACGCACTTTATGGTGATAAACCAATGCTTCTTCCTCTTATAGATATCTTACATTTTCTTTTATTTGTCCATCTTTTTTGCCTCCTTCAGGGGGCGCAAGGAATGAGAATACATGTCTCCAAACATCTGTACATAAAATCTGCTTATCATCTTGATTGATGAGCGGATGCTCGCGTTCCCCATTTAATAGTAGCGCTCGCGCTGTTGATGCTTTTCTTACATCTTCAGGATACCACATCAATGCTTCTTTGGTTTTTGGTGCAGTATCAAATAGGCCATAAAAAGGTCTTTCAAGCTTTTTCTTTACCAGGTCTAATGGGCTACATTTAAACTCATTTTTTCCTGCTTCTTTATTAGGATTTGCCCCATTTTGAATCAACGAAACACAAGTATCCATATCGTCTCTATCAACAGCCCAATGTAACGGAGTCCAATCGCGCGTATCACGACATAATTCTACTATGCTTTGATTTGTAATTCTTTGTAATATTTGTGGCTTTAGTGGATTTGCACCATATTGTAGCAACAAGCGTACTAACTTTTCATTGTTGTCAAGAGCTGCATTCTGAAGAGCTGTTCTTCCGTATATATCTATTTCATTGGGGCTAGCACCTTTTTCCAGAAGTAACTCAATAAACTTTTCATAACAGCGCGGCGAAACTAATAGATTCTTAAGGGGTGTTGTGCCTTCTTTATCTGCTAGGTTTGGATCAGCACCATGATTGAGCAGTAACTTATATTTGTTTATATTATTTGGTGCATATATATTAGATAATGCACATGTAGTTAAGTGAAAAAGAGGTGTCTGGTCATTTTTATCTTTGTGGTTTGGGTTAGCACCATGATCTAGCAGTAACTTAACTTTATCTTCATCATAGTTCTTAACTGCGTTAAAAAGCGGTGTTTGTCCATTTATGTCTTCTATATTTAGATTAGCGCCATAATCTACTAGTAACTGAGCTATCTTTTTTGGACTATAAGGTCCATACCCAGCAGCAAACCAAAGAGGTGTTCTGCCATATTCATCTTTTTGATTTGGATCATCACCACGTTCTAGCAGTCTTTCGGCTCTAAGCGTATGACGATCTATTGCTGCACTAATGAGATTCTTCAGCGGAGGTTTTGCTCTAACTTTTTTACCATCTTTTACTGTAGTATTGAAATCCATTCTATCTTATTGATTCTTGATTACTTAGCTTTGATTATATAATTATTATTTGTTATTATATACTTTTGTTTTACATTTTTTTATTTTTGGTTAATTTTGCTATGGCAGGGCGCTAAAGTTACTCAAGTCCAAAAGTTAAGGGAAAAATTAGCCAAGGATTATAATCAACTAACAGATGATCAAAGAAGGTCTATATCTAATCTTATTGAGAGGCTCAGAGCTGGCTAATGGAGGCCTTTGGTTCTTTTACATGATCGCGCAGCAACTTGTTGGATTCTTAGCTTGTGTATCATCTCTGGCTGCTTTAGGATAACAAATCAACGCTTTTTGGGACGTATCATGTGATTCTGCTTCTGAATCTACTCTATGGCGCGTGCTAAGTTCTGTAGATTCTTTTACATCTTCATTGACTTTAGAAACAGTAACATGTTCTTGTAGCAATTTCTTCATGCTATCATCAGTAGCATAATCAAAAGCTGTTTCTTTTCTTATATTTTCAAGACATAGGTCAGCCTTATGTGATAGTAGGCATTGTACTATATCTATATTTATAAGGCGACGTTTAACTCTAACTAGAAGAGGCGTTTCACCAGATCTATTTGTTTTATTAAGATCTGCATGATTTTTTATTAGATATGTAACCACGTTTTCACGGACGTACGATGCTGCATAATGAAGACCGGTATTGCCGGTAATTGGATCTTGTTGATTTACATTCGCACCGCCAACCAGAATTGACTGCACACTCTCCAAATCGCCACTACGAGCTGCATTACATAGATCCATCATATTAGTCTTGACTTTTTTATATTTATTTGTGATGGTTATTATATAACATGTTCTATTATTTTTCAACAATTATAATGAATT